>JAOUPS010000031.1 GCA_029879735.1 Candidatus Bathyarchaeota archaeon
AAGAAACAACAGACGATGTAATAGCAAACGACGCAGGAATAAGGCTGAACACAGTCCGCAAGATCCTCTACAAACTTTATGACCACTCGCTTGTAAGCCTAAGAAGAACACGAGACCCGAAAACAGGATGGTTCATATTCCACTGGAAACTTCAGCCAGACCAGTTGGATGGCTTCATACTAAGCCAAAAGCGTCGTGTACTTGAAAAACTTAACATCCGACTGGAGTACGAGAAAAACCACGATTTCTTTTACTGCTACACACCTGGGTGCAGGCGAATACCATTTGAAGACGCCGTGGAACTTGTCTTCAGATGTCCAACATGCGGCAAGCCGTTAATGCATTACGACAACGACAAAATGGTTCAAGCATTAACGAAGAAAGTCGAACAGTTAAGGAAGGAACTGGGTGAGTGAAGAGCTTCCATCGAGGGAACAAGCGCTACGATTTCTCTGCAAGAGTGGGTGCTCGAAAAACGTGATAAAACATTGTGAAGCCGTAGCTGAACTCGCCGTAGAAATCGCACAAGCCTGCAGAGAAAGAAGAATAAACGTTAACGTGGAGCTTGTGGAGATAGGAGCCCTTCTACACGACATAGGACGCTCAAAAACCCACAGCGTCCACCACGCAATCGTAGGAGCAAAAATCGCAAAGTCGCTGGGCTTACCGGAGCAAGTCATTTCGATGATTAAGAGACATGTTGGCGGCGGGATAACAGCAGAAGAAGCAAAAAACCTAGGGTGGCCGAAAGACGTTTACACTCCACAAACGCTTGAGGAGAAGACTGTTTCTTACGCTGACAAGTTGATTGAAGGCTCGAGAAGGGTGCCTATAGAAAGAACAATAAAGAAGTTCTCTGAAGAAAAAGAATTACCGCCATCAGCTATTGATGGGATGTGGGGATTACACGAGGAAATGTTGGCTTTAATCGGCGACTGCAAATGCCTATCGTAACGCTATCCACAAAAGTCTACAGTGATCTTCAACTCAAACTAATTGACAAACTTTTAGAATCCATGCTTAAGGGCCTGAAAGTTGACACAGAAATCAGCGGAGTTACCCCTCGCCGATGGGTTCGAATAGAGGTTTCCGATGAAGATGAAAAGGTGGCATTACGCTACATAGCCGACGAAATAGGAATATGCCCAACACTTTTGAAAAACGTGGAAAAATTCTCTACATTAAGGGGATACGTATCATCCATCGACAAAAAAGAACTTCACATAGACGTAGGCGTTTTTTCACCCAACGCTATTGACGCAACAGTGTCTCTACAACATCTACAAGCCCAACTCGCCGATGGAAGAAAAATAGCCCTCAAAAAGTTAGCCGAGCTATTCGGTTTCTGCCAGAACCTACCATTAACAGTTAAAGTCCACAGCGTTGACAAAGAAAACAGCCGCGTTGAAGCCGTGCTATCAGAAAAACAGGTTACCCTATACAGAAGCTGGACAAAATCCTTGCTAGACAGACTAATAATTCTAGGTGCATCTTCCAATGAAGTAATGCTAGCCTTAAAACAAGCAAGGTGCAACCGAGACGTAGTAGGCGTCGAACCCTTAGGATTATTTGAACACGCAATCGTATGCAAGCTTGGAACAGACGCTAAGGGGTTAATTCCAAAAATTGGTAAAAAACTGTGGAACGCGAACTTCAGCATCTTTAATCCAAGAAAAATTCCAAGATTTCTTGGAGAATGGTCGGTATTATAGCACTCTTTTGTCAAAGTCTTCCAAAAGCTTGCGAAATCTATTGCCTCTAAATAATGTCTATATGCAGAAAACTACAGAGAGCTCTTTTCGACAACTTGCACGGAAACTCTAGAACTGACCACTTCTGTTGTTGGACAAAAGGAAATTTCACATGTTTACAAATCACCGTGGTGGGCCGGGAGAGACTTGAACTCTCGACCTCAGCCTCGTAAGGGCTGCTTAAGGTTCGCTTATTGCGAATGTCCTAACCAAGCTAGACGACCGGCCCTCTTCTGATTTAGATATATTGCACCCACTACTTAACAACTACATAAAGAAAACCTTTAGCGCGCGCGTACGCGCAAAATCACTGGTGGTGCAAATAGCTTCACCAATTCTTTCAAACTTCTCCTTTTTGATGAATCGTATGTAAGCGCATTCCAGCGTTTTCTCAAATGATCAAATGTTCTCCTAAATTCTTTTATAGCATTTTCGGATATAGAACCCTTAAAACCTATCCCCACAACTGTGTGTGGAAAAGCACTTTCTCCAATGAAGTCAACAAACGACAAGGAAAACGGTTTAATGAGACTTTTAAATGCTTCAGGCGTAAACCGCCAGTAGTCATGTGGATGAGCATGTATAGGAAATTTCATAACAGAACTGATTATAAGAATTCCATGCGGCTTTAGAATTCTATGAACCTCTTTAATGGCTTTTCTTGGAAATTCAACATGCTCGAGTGTATCCATCACGAGAACCGTCCCAATGGAGTCTGAAGGAAGATCTATGTGGTGGAGATTTAGAATAATATCTACACCTGGTCCTTCTCTCATATCAGCCCCAACATACTTCTTACCTGGAAAGAATGGTCGAAGGTCTGCAAGGTCTTCTTGCCCCAGCACCTGAAAAGAGCCGAACTCATAGATGGGCTCAGAAATGGGCAGAGTTTGAGCACATATTTCTACAAATTGCCGAATTAATTCCCGCATGTCGCTTTACCTTCCTTTTTTTGTGACTTCGATCGGCAGTCTTACAGACTTACCTATCGGGTTCTAAGGATGAATTCGATTTGGACTTCGCCTATATTTCTTAATTATGAATTCAAAATATGGATTGAAGATCAATGCGCACGCCCGCGTTTAAAAATACTTAGAATTTAGATGAAGTTTGTTTTATTAAAGTTTGATTGCTTGGAAATAGATATAAAGCTGTTATTTCTTATACTGCGCGGTCGAAAATTTTAAAACGAGGAAAACACAGCGACATATGAAGAGGATGAAGTTTGTTCCCAAAAGTCCCAGATAGACACAAACCCGGAAAACCGCTAATCCCAAATGGTCTGGGTGTTTTCTACGTTTTAGTTTCATCAATCTACCTTTTGTTGCTACATGGCTTTCAAAGTTTGAACTCTAGCGCAGGCCAGAGTTTTCCCGCCCTAGATCTGACTGTTTGCATATTATTTGGCGGGTTTATGGGTTTACTGGACGATTGGATGGATTTAAGGTGGCGTTACAAGGCGTTTCTTCCCATCTTCGCTGCCTTGCCTTTAGGCGTTTTAAGGCAGGGAACACCAATAATGGCAACATATTTCTGGGGAAAAATAAATTTCAGTGAAATCATGTTTTGGGTTATACCCGGCGAAATGATCTTCTATCTCGGTGTAATCCCTTTGATCGCCACAGTTACGACCAACGCTGTCAATCAGCTCGGAGGCTTGAACGGGCTTGAAACCATATGTCCTTCAGTTGTTTTGATCGCCCTGATGCTTGTTTCAAGTCCAGATTACAGAGTTCTGCTTTATGTTCCGCTAGCTGTCTATCTTATTCTAGCCTTCTTCAACTTTCAAGGAAAAATCTTTGTCGGAAACACTGGTTCCTTTGCCATTGGAATCACAATTGCATCCTACGCAATCATCGCCAACATTGAACAAGCCTTGTTGATCTCCATTCTACCCTACATTTTCAATTCTTCCCTCATTTTGATAAATGTCCTATTCCTCAAGCGAGGGGCAGGGCTCAAAATGGAAAGGAACATACTAAAGGCGGATCATAGAAGAAGCCTCGTCACCTTGATTGCCCACTATTACCAAACAACTGAACGGAAACTTGTTTTGATTATCTCGTCAATCTTTGTTTTCACAGCAGCTGTGGCGGTGCTGGTGGCAACTTTTTAAATGAGTTATGTTGCCAAAACAGACAGCCGTTATAGATCGTCTGTTAATCAGCAAAACTTGTCATTTTTCCATCTCCCAAAAAAGCTAAATAAACGTTCTTAAGGATTGGAAAGGGAATTACATTGAAAGTTTGGTTTGATGCTTGCACGGGAAAACACATTCGTTATGGAGCCGCGATAGCCAAGCGCTTAAGGCAGAAAGGATGCCAAGTTATTTTAACCACAAGGGAACACCCAGACACAATTAACCTTGCACAAGTGCTGGGCGAAAAATTCCAAGTGGTTGGAAAATACGATCCCACATCGCTTGCTACAAGGTTTAGAGCAAGTATAGAGAGAGAGCTTCGATTTTATGAAATGTTTAAAGACGATAAGCCACATGTTGCCGTGTCACATGGATCAGTCGAACTGTGTCGAACCGCATTCGGGCTCGGCGTGCAAATCATTTGCACCGGAGATACGACATACGTAAAAGCTAACCGACTGATTGTTCCCCTAGCTGACACAATGATAATCTCAAAAGCGATTCCAAAGAGGGTTTATCGAAGGTATGGGGCGCAAAATATAGTTCAATTCGATGGTGTGGATGAGGTTGCTTGGGTTTGCCCCCTTAAACGAGAAGAAAGCGAAAGGTATGAACATCCGTTAATCGTAGTGCGGCAGAGTGAGTTTAAAGCTACATACATGAAAGGAACAGATGCGACAGTAGACATAGCAAGAAAGCTAACCTCACTCGGAAATGTGCTTTTTCTTCCAAGATACAAAAAAGAAGAGATAGAGGGGTTAACCGTTCCAGAGGGATTCGTAGATTCTCTCTCGCTAGTTAGAGAAGCGGACTTGGTTATAAGCGTAGGAGGAACGATAGCAAGAGAAGCTGCACTCCAAGGAACGCCAAGCATAGTCGTTCCAATACTAGGATGGGGATATGTTAATGACTATGTATCCGGGAAAGGGTTTCCATTATTTAAGGTTAGGCAATCGGATGTTTTGAAGTATGCGAAGAAGCATCTAGGAAGACGCATGGATGTAAGAGAAATGCTTGCAGACCTGGAAAACCCTCTTGATGTAATCGAAGCGATCATTGAGAGAAAACCTGCTACTAGAAAAAACTAATAACCCTTAGAAAAATATGAAATACAGCGTTAGCGTAACTGAGACGCAGAAAAAGTTCGGGAAGGTGTGGAGGATACTACAGGATGATAAGTGAAAATGACAGTTTTGGTGAGAGAGTAAAGGTAGGACAGAACAGCATTGTTAAAGAGAATGTGACAATAGGCGACGATGTTATCATATTTCCCAACGTGTACATAGGTGAAAATACGAAGATAGGTAACGAGAGCATAATACAGTACGGTGCCTTCATAGAACATGACTGCAAAATAGGAAAAAAGTGCAGGATAGGTACTAACGCGGTGTTAAGGAGGGAAACCAACATCGGCGACTACTCTATATTTGGATCATTAAGTGCCAGTGAAGGAAAAAACTGGATTGGTAACCATGTCCTTATACACAGCCAATGTCACCTGACCACAGGGATAATCATTGAGGACTGGGTGTTTATTGCTCCTCTGTTTGTCGGCGCTAACGATCCAGAAATGCTACATGGAAGAAGACGCGTGAAGAAATTTGTGCCTCAAGGGCCCCATATCAAATTTGGAAGCGGAATAGCTGTGAACGTTACCCTTCTTCCTGGAGTAGTGATAGGCAGAGAGTGCATAATAGGAGCAGCTAGCCTTGTGACTAAAGATGTGCCTGATTTTTCTATCGCCTATGGAGCACCTGCTAGGGCTGCAAAAAATGTGGATGAAAAGTGGAGACTACCAGAAGAGTTGTATCAAGAATTCAGAAGGAGAGTTAGTGAGGAGGACTTGGTGAAGTTTTTAGATAGAGTTCTCAGTGATTATGAATGATTTATATGATTGTTCTGGTTTGAAGAGATTAATTGAGAGGATTGTCATTGGCTAAGCCTATTGTTCTGGTTGTTGGGTTAGGGGAAGTAGGGCGTTCTTTATTTGAGTTGTTGAGGGAAAGCGAAAAGTTTGAGGTTTATGGTTGGGATGTTTATGAGAAGAAGATGCAAGATGTTCGGCAAGGTGACTTGCCCGAAGAGGTGGATGTCCTACATATTTGTTATCGTTGTCGCGACCAAGAGACTTTTGTTAAGACAACAGTAGATTACGCGAGAAAGTTTAGGCCCGAGTTGACGATTATTAATAGCACTGTTCCGCCCGGAACTACAGATAAGATACATACAATTTCAGGGAGTCACATGGTGCATTCTCCTGTTCGCGGAATGCATAAGAGCAGGGAGAGCATGAAAAGATATTTGTTGTCTCTGATCAAGTACATTGGTGGGGTAGATAAGGAATCGGTGCGGTTGGCATGTAAACATTTTGAGAATTTGGGGTTGAATACCAAGGTTTTGAAGAGTCCAGTGGAAACTGAATTGGCTAAGCTTTTTGAGACTACTTATAGGGCTTGGATGATTGCATGCTTCCAAGAAATGCACCGCCTCTCAAGGCATTTCGGAGCAGATTTTGACAATGTAGTGGATTTACTGGAGGATGATCACCGTATAAGGTTTGATAGGCCGATTCATTTTCCAGCTGTAATTGGTGGACATTGCCTGATTCCAAATATTGAGCTTCTTCTGAAGAGTTATGATTCTGAGTTTTTGCGATTGGTTTTAAAGTCTAACGAGAAAAGAAAAGAAGAGATTAAGGATGAAGACGTCGGAAGGGAAGTTGAAAAGGTAAGGAAGAGAGTGAACGTCCTTGAGAGGGAGTTATCTAATAAGTATAAACACGTCTAGTCCTATATGCCAGGCAAGAGTGAAATTGATCCTAGATTAGAGTCGCGCGCGCTTCTTAAAAAAGAATGATCTCAAATGGTCATGACTGCATTTTTCGTATGGGCATAGGATTGAAAAGACGTTTTGCCTTATGCTGTTGCTAAATAATGGCTGCGATATGTTTATATAATTATGATATAAGCAAATTATATAAATATATAAACGGGGAATTGTTTGGTTCAAAGAAACATAGATATCGATGCTGAGGTTTGGTCCGCGCTCAAGATTAAAGCAACTGAAATGAATAAGAATGTAAGGGAACTAGCAGGAGAAATTTTAGCTGAATTTATTAGAACAAATAGAATTAGTACACCAAGAAAACCAAAGGCAATAATTATAGCGGCTGGACCTGGTAAGCGTTTAATGCCTTTGACCAAAGCTAAGCCCAAATGTATGCTAGATATAAATGGCAAAACGCTCCTACAAAGGCAAATAGAAGTTTTTAAAGAGTGTGGTATAGAAGATATCGTAATTATTAGAGGACATAAAAAAAACGCGATAAATTATCCGGGCTTGAAGTGCTTTTATAACATTGACTATCATACGAATAATATTCTCGAATCCATGTTCTGTGCAGAAAGTGAGATGGATGGTGAATTCGTAGTAACTTATTCTGATATTTGGTTTGATAAGTCTGTTTTAGAAAAATTGTTGAATAGTAAGAAAGATATTTCTTTAATTGTCGATCGGGATTGGCAGTCCGGTTATGAAGAGCGTTATCAACACCCCGTAGAAGAAGCAGAAAAGGTAGTGGTCAAAGAAGGAAAGGTAGTAAAAATTGGTAAGGGATTGAATAAAAATGAGGCACATGGAGAATTTATTGGCTTGGCCAAATTTACGGAATCCGGCGCTGAAATCTTGAAATCGATTTACCGAATAGCAAAGAATTTGTATTCTGATAAGCCATTCCATGAAGCCTCTGTATTTAAAAAAGCGTACCTCACGGATATGATTCAGGAACTGATAGATAGAGGGTTTGATGTTCATAATGTTGATGTTGAGGATCATTGGATGGAAATTGATACTCATGAGGATTATCAAAAAGCCCTAAAAACCATTAAATGATTTTTTAGTTTTTCAAAAAACTCTAGAAGGCGCAAGTATATTAAACAAAGGCTTGAACCATGACGCGCGCTACACACCCCGCCTATACAAAAGAACCAGTACGCCTTCCATAACAAGAGAAGTATTGAAAAGGTTGTGTGTCAGATTTGAAGGTTAAAAATAAGCAGTTGGCAAGGCAATGGATTTCGTACGCAACCTTCTATCTATGTAGAGTAAACTTTGCTATCGCCGCTCCAGTATTGATGCTTCTGTTAGGCTTTTCAGAATTAGACATTGGGATGATTTCTTCCGGTCTGCTGGCAGCTTACGCTATCGGTCAATTCATTAATGGGCAAATAAACGAGAAGTATGCCAAGAAGCTTATGAGCGTGGGTATGTTTGGCTCGGCGGCAATGACTTTTGTGATGGGTTTCACCTTTGATCCAATGATAATGGCAGTATTATGGATTTTCAATGGTTACTTCCAAAGCACTGGATGGAACGCTTCGACGAAAATCGTTGCCAACTGGTTCGGTCCTAACGAGAGGGGGAAAGCATGTGGTATTCTTGGGACAAGTTACCAAATCGGCAACGTGTTCTCATGGTTGCTGGCAGGCTATGCAGTAGCTCTCGGTTGGCAATGGGGCTTCATAATACCGGCAATGTTATTCGCTATTAGCGGAATACATTGGACATTGGTTGGTAAACAAGCGCCGGAAGAATACATATACGAAACAATAGAAGGCTATTCTGAAACTGAAGACACTCACTTGGGTTTCAAATGGACGCTAAAAAGGACTTTGTTAGACTGGAGGGTGTGGGCTGGAGCTTTTGCGTTGTTCTTCTTGAATATAATCCGCTATGGTTTCTTAACATGGGCTCCTACAATGCTGTTCGAGTTAGATCCAAACATTACAAGTGTCGCATTGAAAGCCATTGTGTTCCCGTTGGCTGGTTCAGTCGGCGGCTTAACAATAGGACTGATAGAGCAGAAAATCAAAAATGTTACTAGAGTTGGCGTTGTATTCTTGCTATGTCTAACGGGTCTGATGCTATTATATCCAACTTTGACTACTGGAGCACTCGCATTGGCGTGTCTAGCGGGAATAGGCTTCTTTACTTATGCTCCACACGTACTGGTAGTTACAAGGCTTCCAATGTTGCTTGGCACAAGAAAAGGTACTGCTTCTGTAACTGGATTCATTGACATGATGGGCTACGTGGGTGCAACCGTTACCGGAATCGCTACCGCAATATTTACGGGTGTAGGTGGATGGAATATGGCGTTCGCGTTCTGGGCTGTCGGTGCGTTTGCTTCCGCAATAGCTTTAGCCTTGCTTTGGAATCTTAAGAAGAAAAAGGAGACCTACATGTAGTGAAACGCCCTCTAACACGCGCGCTATAACCTCAGTCTTTCATAAGATATACGTAGTTTGTGATGCCACCGATTGATACCCTGAATATCCAACCAAACCCACAGAAGAAGAAATACGCAGATAGAACAGTTAAAGGTATCCCGTAGATCACACAAATTGATTTGATGGGGGAGAGTAACTCAAAGGTTAGTATGCAGATGAGAATCATATGAATATAACTGAAATGGAAAAGATACCTGATTTTTACGTATATACTTCTATAAATTGTTCCGATAAGAGACCGCTTTTTCCTTAAAGGGTTAACATACTTAGCATATCGCTTTCCTTTTTCGATACCTTCTTTCCTTGCTATTACCCTTGAAAACATGAAGCATTCCCCGATGCTGAGAAACAATGCAAACGTAAAACCAAAATACACGAAGGCTATACTCCCTAGCATTTTATATAATCCGATTCCGAAAAAAGCAAAAAAGCAGCAATCGAGAGAATGGTGAACATTCTCCAAATAAAGCCCTCCGATGGTTTTCAAATTTGTCACCCTCGCTATCTCTCCGTCAACACGGTCGAGAAGCAGCCAGAAAAGATAAAAAACGCAGCCAATCAACATCAGATAATAGTCACCAAACACAAACAGAAGACTGCCTACGATAACAAACAAGATTGAAAGAGCAGTTACCTGATTCGGAGTTATGTTGTGTTCCACGAAGAACTTTGTGAAGTATGGTGAGATTCTCCTTAGAAGATGACCTATAAAGGGATAGTCTTTGATTTCTTGCCGCATTTTTTCTGGGGGCTGTGCAATTTTTCGGATATCCCCTATTGTTACCAAATTATTCGCCTACTGCCCTATATGATTCCGCGGTAAACTCCAAATATGTCTTATGTTTTTAGTTCACTCCTTTTTTAAGCAATACGGTCTATAGAAACTTTCCTTCCTCGAATTGATTAGAATTTTTGTCTGGTTCAGAAGCGAACTGTTTTGACCTAGAATTTGCACACTTACACATCTCGTGGATAATTATTTTTAGTTGAAACTATCACAATTCACATTCAACAATCACTAAGGTTTTTTGGATTTTCTCATATTTCTCAGTAGCACACGTGTGAGCTAGAGGATAGATCAATTTTATACATAACAACTGTACAGAAAGTCCCTATGGAAAAGTGAAGACTGCTATACCCATTAAATAAGAGAACTGTAAAAAAATAAGACACAAGTAACGGGGTTTGGGAAAAAAGACCTAATTTTGGGCCTGACTTAAGGACTTTGCTCGCCGCCCTCAGAGAAGAAAAAATAATTGAATGGGATACAGATATCGATTCGGGGAGTATGTAAAGCAGTACAAGTAAAACTACCTTAACGCTAAAAACTCATGCAAAAACAATTTAGAAAACAAACGACTAAGAGGAGAGCTGATTTGCGCTCTTCAGCCTAGCATAGAGGTAACCTGCAAAAACTTCGGGCATAAAACGAACTAGTGAAAATAATAACACCTTCCAAAGTGGTTTTTTCACTTTATATCTGTCTATACCGACATTCCAAAGTTTGCTACCAACAAAAAGGTCTTGGATTTAAATTTCGCTTAGTACAAATTTGTGAGCATACCCCTTCTTTTCGAAGCTCAATTTCAATTGTGTGTCAAAATTAGACGAATCCTTTGTGGTCAAAACGCAAGATGAATATTGTTGTTTATTAATGGCAACCACTCCACAAAAACGGGTAAGATCAAGAGCATCACCAAATGAATATAGGCTTTTATTCACAAAATGATTCCGAGCTGAAATGTGCGGATGCGGCGAAACAGCAAAACTGACCATTCCGTGAAAAGCATCTTTAATATTTCTGTTAATCTTCTCATAGTCATGCAGAATATCAGCTTGAGATAGGAAAACAATTTTCAACTTAGCCTATCTAATCCGAAGATCATACAAAAAACTCAAATGCATCTTCCACCTAGATTTTTCGCGCGCACGATAGCGCTCAATTTCTGCCGAACGATTTTATGAGATATTGTTTTTCCTTTTAGTGTGCATGTAAGGAAATACTTTATTAACTTTAGTTAACCTCACGTGCAGATAGCCGGCAAAGACCATTGGACGTAGATATAAGAGGCTGTGCAGAAATACTTTCCATAAAGGGTCATGTTTAACCTGCCAACGAGCAACACCTTTTCTGAAGTGGTTTTTAGGGTCTTCTCTCGGTCTAAGATGAGTGTTGTTTGTTTTGATGAATTTCGTTTTGTATTTTTTAGACATTAGCACGTGGAGATGCGTGTCTTCAGCGGAATATATTTTTTTGATTGATTTTTCATCCATAGTTTTTTTCCACGCCTTTTTGGAAAATGCGTATGTTCCAGTGAATCCTATTTCCGGTATAACTGTAGCGATGAGTCTGGACATAAATCCTTGAAATGTGAAGGGGTATTCTTTGCGGCCGAAACTTATTAATCCTATCCCATTTTTTCCTACCAGCCTAAGATATTCCCTGATCTTGTTATCAAGCATGATGTCGGCGTCCGTGTTTAATATTATGTCGTTTCTTGTCATTTTAAATCCGTAGGTTCTAAGAAAAGCCAGTCTGAACTTCCATTCTGAACTTGGTTCGGTTACTTCAACAAGTTTAGTTTTAGACTCATAATTGGCGCGTTTCGCGATTTTGTAGGAAAGCGTAAGGCTTCCATCCGTGCATCTATCGAAAATTAGAATAACCTCATCTGGACCTAATTTGAAAACAGACGGTAAAGTAAATGGAAGAAATTTTTCTTCGTTATGTATAGGCATTACAACGCTGAACTTTACCATTCTCGCTTTCACTTTTCAAGCAATCATAGATTTTACGGTTTGTTCCTTACTAACTTTTCTCCTTTTTTCTCCCTCAAACATCGATAGTTTATGACCGGAAAAATAATACATTTAGCAAAAGGACAGTAAGATCAACATGTTATTTATTCTGTGCAATAATAATATCTGGTCTTGCTTTGCAAATTCAATTAAGGTTAACAATGCCATTAAAACGTATCGAAAGGGAACGAGAGATTTAACTTTGAATAATATGTTACACTTCGAACATTCGACATCTGGTTTTAGATTTGCTTCTAACTCGATGGCAATTTCATCCATTAGCTTAGAACGTGTTACCTAAGTTATGCAGAGGATTTCTTAAGATCATCTCTTTTACAAATATAAGTGTAGATGAAGCTTCTGCAACTTGCGCATCAAAATGCCAGTAGTCTCTTTAAGAAACTAGTGTTTCGATGACGGATAAAACTTAGTAGACCCCCTGAATTCATAGCGAAATACTCTATTCACCGAATTCTTTAACTAATATTAGGCGTGACGAACTTTCTTTTTCACTTCTTTTTTAATCAAGTTGCATGTTTTCCTCAGCGCGAGTAGCTATTAAGACAGACTTGACGATAACAAGCGCTTCTTTTGTGTAAAACCTCACCGCGATTTCTTTCTACCATCGAAGATGCCTCTCAAAATACTAAAGCGGATCAAAGGATAAATATACACTGTTTGAGGGCATCCTTCTTTAATAGCTATATGTAAGCCTCGAACAGGACTAAAAAATAATCTGATGATCATTTTTTTCAGATCAGCTGGCTTATTAAGCAGTGTCATACTTAGTGCGTCATGGCACGTCCCGTACCAGTAACGGTGAGCAAGCTCGTCTTTCAATGTTCTCCTCAGATGGATTGATTTGACCGCGTAATCAACCTTCCATTCATATCCACTTACATATATTTGGTAGGCCAACACGGTATCAACACCTGTTGATATCGATAGTTTCGGGAATCCGCCTAAGCTTCGAATTACCGCTGTTTTGTAGATGGTATTATCCAGAGTTTTGCCACGTAAAAATCCGTCAAAATCAAATTTTTTAGCTTCTTGTGCTCTACGGTACCTTCCGAAAGCAAACTCCTCAATTTTAGCAAGGGCTCGAAGCCCAACCGACGTTCTAATCCCGGAAGCTATTGCAACGCCTTTATGTGACATTTGCCTAGGAGTCTTCTGCCACCATTCATGGGCTAGGAGTATGTCTTGCTCGAAACTTATGAAATATTCTGTGGTCACATGTTTTAAAGCTGTGTTCGCTCCATCACTTATTCCGCTTCCCTCATTAAAGATAACATGCCAGCCAAAAAATTTTGCTATTTCCCTAGTATGATCCACGCTATGGTCGTCAACAATTATGCGGTTGTTAACGAATTCGTGGGGTATCACTTCGTTGATTCTCTTTAAGACTAGTGGCAAACTTTTAGCGCCATTTTTAGTCCACATCACCAAATCAACTTTTCTAATCATCGTTCCCACCGTTCTAGATCTTGGCTTGTTGAAATTATTATACTTTTGTTTCACCATAATAGACGCACATTATTTCCCACATGTTCTTCGCATAACCCAACTGCGTGAGCGATTCCTTTTGGTTTACCATATTGCTCCTTTGACGGCTAAGATGGTCGATGAAAACCTCGGCAACCTACATGAGAAATTGGACAATAAGAAGGACAAATACTTGATTTCTTTTCCAAAGAATAGAAAATTGCCAACTCCTAGAACTGCATAACCTCTCTTTTTGAGTTCCTTTGCTGACCAGCCGCAAACATGTCTCTGGAATGTATTACCATCGTAAGCTCTTTGAGGGAAAAACTTAGTTGGAGCAGTAACAATCACGCTCTCCGAGATTCGTTCAAGCTCACTCAGCACACTAGTTCCACAATCTTTGTCAAGGTGCTCTATAACCTCGACACAGGTAGAAACTTCAAATTCTTTGTCTTGGAACGGTAGACGATTTCTCAAATCATGCTTTATCAACTGATCGTAAAACCCCATCTTCTCACAGAAAGCAAGATAGTCGTCGAAAATATCGACTCCAACAACAATCCTTGGGGAACGATATATCCGCACCAAAGCCCCAATTATCCCTCGCCCACAGCCAACATCAAGCAAGGAATTTGTTTCAACTGGAATTTGATGGAGAAGCTCTCTCAAAAATGAGTGCGTCCAGATCACCTCAGATTTCATACAAGCAAAGCCTATCTTCTCAACCGCAAAGGCTTCTTTTGCGAGTTCCATTTTTGGAATTCAACTCCGATAAACGAACCAGTGGTCTTGTCTACAACTTCATTTAAACTATATGAATTCAGAATACAGATTCTGGATACATCTTGATGCACGCTTTCTGCTTCTCGACTTCGCATATGCAATGACCTTCGGGTTTCTCTATGTAATCTCTAGAACAACAATGTCGCCCTCAGAAAGATATTTGCATTCTTGTAAATTTCAATGGCTTCATCAATCATCAAAGTAAGGCAGGTGACGAAAATGATCGGACCCAGTACAAGGCTCATCTGGATGATTCTCGGGGGCATTATGAAACCGAAAAATACACGTAGATTTGCAAATAAGGTCTTAGGCATAATCCTACGAAGTGGTCCATATGGAATTGTTGTTGGTGATTCCCCCAAGCACCGTGAAAAGCTTGGAAAAACAATGGAATTTTAACAATTGTGGCTAAGAAAAACTTAATCTTAGAAGTCTGTTTGAATCATGTTTCAACTAAGTATGCCAGATTCCGTAATTCTTCGGTGTTAGTCTCTTTTCAATTTCTCTTTTGTACAGAAGTCTCTCAAACATGTATTTATCTTCTCTTCGCTTAATTTTCAAAAATTGTCTACGATACTCCTCATAACAACGAAAACCGAAGAAAAAATCCACCACTCCTTTCAACGCGCCTAATGTGGTCTTAAATTGCTTAAATCGCACGAACAGCTTAAGGACATTATGTAGCACCCCGACTAAGAAAATACGGACAAAATTCTCTGGCAAAAACAACTTGTAATACGCTAACAAAGAATTCCGAGAGGCCAAACTTACCGTCTGAAAAGAAGGAAAATCAGCTCCTCCGCCATGGTGGTAAATTCGACTATCCCTGACATATCCAATACGACCACCCTACAAGATTGCGCGAAGCGACAACTCCTTGTCTTCACCGAAACAGAAGTAAAACTGATCAAAAAGATATCGCGCACGCTCTAAATCGCAGGGTAGAACTATATCGGCGTCAACTATACTAGCGTATTTCCCACCAGCTTTCAAGTACCCTGTTTGTAAAGCCTCAGCATAACTGTTTTTCCATTTTTTTCCATTTCTTCTCAATGACGTTGGTTACACCTAACTTCCTGGCCATCTCCACAGTATTATCAGTGCATCTGTCCGCAACAAAAACTATTTCACTATCAATTTTGCTTACGGCATTCAGAATGCTACTCAAACATTTTCGGACATACTTTTCCTCATTATGAGCGCACACGATAACAGAGGCTTCCGTACTACCCTTCTGAGACATTTTCATGCTTTACCTGCTCGATCAACATCTGTTTTAATCCCTTCTTTAAGGAAAGTCTCGGCTTATACTCTAATAGTCTTTCCGCTTTACTTAAATCAGCACAACTACGGCTTATATCACCAGCTCTAGGTGTGGAACATCTCGGCTTAATACCTTGCACTCCAAAAAGCGTGATAAGAATATCAGCAAGCTTTTTTATCGACGTTTCCTTTCCTGAACCAACATTAATTACGTTCCCCACACACTCCTCGCTGTTGAGAGCACATAAAGCTCCAGCAACAACATCATCCACGTGCACAAAATCCCGCGTTTGCGTTCCGTCACCGAAGATCACTGGAGGCTTCCCTCGTTTCAATTGTTCGATAAACTGAGAGATAACACCAGAATAGGGACCCATACTCTGCCTGGGTCCATAAACATTAAAAAACCTCAAACAAACGGTCTCAAGCCCATAGACCTCACAAAAAACCTTGCAGTAGTGCTCGGCGGCAAGCTTCGAAACGCCATAGGGGGACGTAGGCTTGGTAGGATGATCCTCACTAATGGGCACATGTGCAGGTTCGCCATAAACCGCGCAAGAAGAAGCATAAACAAACCTTTTAACATCTGCCCTTACGCTTTCTCTTAAAACATTCAAAGTCCCACCAACATTAACCTCATTAACTAAAAGAGGATTCTTCACGGATAAATCAACGCTAACAGTCGCAGCGAGATGAAAAACAGCATTCACACCTTCTAAAGCACTTTTCACATCAGCCTCATTTCGAACGTCACCCTCAACCAGACAAAAATTAGGCTCGCCAAGATGCGAACTTAGATTCTCGCGCTTACCACCAGAGAAATCATCCAAAACGACCACACCAAACCCTTCATTCATCAATCTATCCACCAAGTGGCTACCAATAAAACCTGCTCCGCCGGTAACCAAGACCTTATCAACCAACTATCATCAACCCTTGAACGGTACATTCACCCATAACATAAAATCTAATCAAATTAAAATATATGCATCCTAAACTATATCGACAATGCCCTCGTAAAAGGTGAAGCTTTGGCTAAAAACGAAATTAGGCTCCAATATTCAGGCTTCATTATTTTTGCAGCTAAAATGCTCAGCATAGCCACGGGCCTAGCCTTTCAGCTCATGATAGCCCGCGCAACCACAAAACCGGAATACGATTTATGGTTCAACATAAACGACATACTAGCATACTTCACCTTGCTTGCTACAGCCTTCCCATTCTGGACCATGCGATTCGTGGCAAGAGGAAAAGAAGGGGCTGCCAAGACAGGCATCCTCGCAAACCTAACAATTTCAGCAATAGCCACAATTATCTACCTTCCCCTCGTTCCATTAATAACGTCATCACTAGACATCAGCCAAGAATACCTCCTCCTATACTTCATAGTCTCAACACAGATAATAGAACTCTACTTCATCAATGCGTTAGAGGCGTGCCTGCGAGCGAGAGTCCCACAAACCCTAGGCTATGGACTACTTGTTGCAGAAGTTTGCAAAGTCATTGTAGGCTACATACTCATCATCGAATTCAGGCAACCTCTTCTAGGAGCCCTGCTCAGCCTCATAATAGCTTTCACCATTCAGATAGCGTATTACTCCAAGCTACTCATTCAAGAACTAAAACAGCGAATCAGATGGGAATACGCAAAAGAGTGGCTCAAAGGTTCTACGGCAAACATCTACAACATCGTCGGCAACCGAATAGCAGCTTTCATATTTATCATGCTGTTCGCTTATGGAGGAGAAGGAGCTAGAGGCAGCTATGGCGCCGCGACACAGATCGCAAGTATAATCACATACTCTTCTTTCCTAGCTTTCGCATTATATCCAAAGCTTCTAGCCGAAAAAAACAGCGAAGATATAACAACCTCACTGAAAATGGTTTTGATGTTCGCCATACCTATGACTGCAGGAGCAATAACCCTGTCTGATTCCTACATCATAATTATGAAGAGTATATACAAGGATGCTTGGCCTGTACTGATCGTGTTGGCAATAAATGCCTTCGTAGCAACGCTGTCGGGCCTCTTCAGTTCTGTGCTTTATGGAGTCGAAAGGGTTGATGAAAAGGCGAAAATATCGTTTAGGGAGCTAGTTAAAAGCCGACTGTTTATCGTGTTTTCTCTGCCATACTTTCATTCCGCAATAACTCTGCCTACAGCATTCTACATCTTAGCCAATCATGTTCAGAATCCCTTGCAAGCAGCACTTTACGTGAGTATTATTAATTCATCAGTCAGTTTTGCGATGTTTCTTATATTATACGCTATTGTACGCAAAATGGTCACGATAAACATTCCATGGAGGAATATTACGAAATATTTTTTTGCTTCAGCCATTATGGCAATCTTTCTATCTTTAATCCAGCATCCGACAAGAATATACTTAACTTTAATTGTGACAGCAATAGGTGGAATTATTTATCTCACATTGTTAATGGCAATTGACAAAGAGGCAAGGGCACTAGTTAACTCAATGTGGCAAGAAGTTAAATTTAAAATTAGAGGATAAATCTAAGAATCGTTATTTCACAACAAAAGATCACACAAAATCTTCTTTAACTCGTCGTTGTCCTTCAAATTCCGAAAAATAGCCTTGCCAGTTCCGTAAAGGCGAAAAGAGATATTTCGGAAAGTTAGTTCAAAAATTATTCGAGAAATCGATTTCTTTATCGTCGCTTTTTCTAGAATTTTTGTGATCGCCTCGTCTTTCTTATCATACTTAAACATTACAACAAAGTCTCTTTCTTCACCGCACGTCTCTTCAATCCTAGCCACGTAATCTTCAACGATGCTCATTAAAACCGTTCAGTCTCCTTTAAGACATCAACGAATCGGTGAATTTCTTCGCGGGTGTTATAGACGTAGAAGCTCACCCTGGCTGAGGATTTCAGCTTAAACTTTTCATGCAGTGGTTGGGCGCAGTGAAAGCCGCTTCTAATCATGATTCCATAACCGTCAAGGAATAAGGCAACATCATGCGAGCCCAAACCGTCAACGCCGAAGGGAATAATTCCACATTTAACGGATGCATCTTTCGGTCCGTGAATCCTTACTTTTTTGCATTCTTGCACGAGGTGCATGACATACCCTGTCAAGGTTTCCTCGTGAGCTTTGACGTTCTCCATGCCTACGTCCTTCAGGTATTTTACAGCAGCCATTAGGCCTACACCGCCGCAGGTGTTGGGTGTTCCGGCTTCAAACTTCCAAGGCAAATCGTTCCAAGAAATTGAGCAACGCCTAGTTATCGTGTCAAAGGTGACCTCTCTTATCATTTCGCCTCCGCCGTGAAACGGCTCCATTTCCTCCAGAACCCTGCGCTTACCATATAAGACGCCTATGCCTGTTGGCCCCAACATTTTATGTCCTGAAAAGGCGAGAAAATCTATGTCCAAATCTTTAACATCCACCGGTAGATGAGGAACGGATTGAGCACCATCCACAAGCACCAAGGAGCCACATTCATGCGCCATCTTCACAACTCTTTTCACGTCGTTTATAACTCCAGTAACATTCGACACGTGGGGCAGACAAACAATCTTGGTTTTATCAGAGATCGCATTTTCAAAAGCCTCATAGTTTAAAGTGCCGTCATCCTTCACTTCCGCATATTTAACTTGGAACCCGTTTATCTTTGAGAGATTTTCCCACGGAACTATGTTGCTGTGATGCTCCATCAACGTAACTAAAACCTCATCTTCCCTCTTCAAATTCCGAAGACCCCAAGCGTAAGCAACAAGATTTATCGCCTCAGTCGTGCCTCTCACAAAAATTATCTCTTCCATGCCGTTCGCGTTAATGAATTTTGCAACCTCTTCATGTGCGTTTTCATAAAGTTCAGATGCCTCTTGGGAAAGCGTGTGGACAGCCCTGTGAACATTCGCATTGTGTTTTTCATAAAATTCTTTAATGGCTTCAATCACTTGTCTCGGTTTTTGGGACGTGGCTGCACTGTCAAAGTAGATTAACGGATGATTGTTTATTTTCCGTTTTAAGATAGGAAAGTCTTCCCTAATCTTGTAAGGGTCCAACATTATTTTTCTTCCTCAACTTTCATTCGTCTTGAAAGTATTTCCGCTAACTCTTCCTCCTCTAGGGCTTGCTTTTCCTCGAAAGTTTGTTCCTTCGACAGCCAAGTGGGAGAAACCCCCTTGTTTTTGCAGTATGCCCTTATGGCTCTTCTTAACGCCCCAACAGCCAGGATGCCGCAGTGAAACTTCACGCTTGGAAGCCCACCAACAGCCTCTACAACACTTTTCCAAGAGATTTTCCATGCATCCTCAAGCTTCATTCCCTTGATCATTTCTGTGACTACGCTTGAGGTTGCTATGTTTGCCGCACAGCCATAACTTTCGAAGGATGCCTTCTCGATAACATCTTCGTCACTGATTTTTAAGTAGAAGATTATCATGTCTCCGCATGAGGGGTTCCCCGCCACAGCAGTGACTGTAGCGTCCTCCATCTTTCCAAGATTTTTCGGATTCCTAAAAAGCTCCAGTATCTTCGGGTTGTATGGAAGGGGCGCTCTAGACATACTTACTTCACCTCCATAGAACCAACGATTCCTCTTATTCTTTTAACAGCTCTTGGGATAACCTCTAAAACGTAGTCTATATCCTCTTCCGTATGGCATCTTGTAACTTTCATTAGGATGCTGCCGTGGGCCTCGACAAATTTTCTGCCTATGGCAACGAGAACGTGGCTTGGCTGAAGAAGACGTCTGGTGCACGCACTGCCGCTTGAAACATAGACACCATTCAGGCTTAGTTCGATTGTCAATGCTTCACCTTCGCATCTTAGAAAGCTTATGTTCACGTTATCAGAAGCCCTTTTGTTGCCTTCAGGTCCATTAAGCTTAACATCTGATGTTTTGCCGATTATCCCATCAATCAGCTTGTCTCTAAGCCTTCGCATATGAGTCACATTTTCTTCGAAATCTTGGAAAGCCAGCTCAGACGCTTTTGCAAAACCAACAATTAAAGGCGTGTTTTCAACTCCTGGCCAAAGCTTCTGCGTCCCTATCTGACCTTCCAAAATTCTCTCCACGCTTACACCTTCCTTAACG
>JAOUPS010000101.1 GCA_029879735.1 Candidatus Bathyarchaeota archaeon
TCAGCCCTCGTAATAGGTGGTGGAGTTACAGGAATGACTGCAGCCCTAAGTCTTGCAAATCAGAAATTTACCGTGTATTTAGTTGAAAAGGAAAATAAGCTCGGCGGAAAACTGAAAGAGCTTTACAGGCTTTATCCAAGCGATAACTATGCCTCAGAAATTTTGGAAGAGTTTGTGCAAGCCGTGCGCTCAAATGCCAACATCAAAGTTTACACTTCATCAACTGTGAAGCATAGTGAAGGTTTCATAGGAAACTTTAAAGTTACAATCAACCATGAAGGGGAAGAAGAAACCCTTGATGTAGGAACAATAATTGTCGCCACTGGAGCAGATGTTTTGAAACCACAAGGGATGTATGGTTATGGCCAATCCAAGAACATCGTTACTCAGCTTGAACTTGAACAACTTGTGAAGGAAAAGAAGCTTGAAAGACCGAAAAACGTTGTTATGATTCAATGTGTGGGTGCAAGAGAAGAAAAGGAAGGTGGAAGAAACTATTGCTCCAGAATATGCTGTGCCGTTGCTGTTAAGAATGCCCTACAAATTAAAGAATTGTTTCCAGAGGCTGAAGTTTCCATCCTTTACAGAGACATGCAAACCTATGGTAAAGATTTTGAAGAACACTACAGAAGGGCTAGAGAAGGCTTCATTCAATTCATAAGGTATGATGTTGAAAACTCTCCTGAAGTCCTAATTCAACCAAATGGAAAACTCACCGTGAAGGTACATGACATTTTGATTAATGCTACTCTTGAACTTAACGCTGACCTTGTGGTCTTATCCACCCCGTTGATTCAAAGAGAAGAAGCTAAGGAGCTTTCGAAAATTCTGAAAGTTCCGCTCGGGTCTGACGGCTTCTTCTTTGAAGCACACGTTAAGCTTAGACCTGTAGATTTCGCAACGGACGGAATATACCTTTGCGGAACTGCTCACAGTCCCAAAACAATCGCTGAAAGCGTCGCTCAAGCCTACGCGGCTGCTTCCAGGGCAGGCATTCCCATGGCTTTAAGGCGGGTTAGGACGGAAGCCATAACCGCTTTTGTTAACGAGGATTTGTGCACAGGATGTGGAACTTGCATCAACTTATGTCCTTACAATGCTATACAAAAAGACGACCGGGGAGTTGCAAAAGTAAACGATGTTTTATGTAAAGGGTGCGGCGTCTGCGCTGCAAGTTGTCCCGAAAGAGCAATAAACATGAGGCACTTCAGCGATGCCCAAGTATTAGCCGAAGCGACCGCAGCTCTAGGAGGAACATGAGATGGGCGAGTTTGAACCCAAAATAATCGGTTTCCTCTGCAACTGGTGCAGCTACGCGGGTGCAGATCTGGCGGGCGTAAGCAGAATACAATATCCTCCCAACATACGAATTGTCCGAGTGATGTGCAGTGGAAGAATAGACCCGATAATTCCTTTGGAAGTTTTCATGAGGGGAGCCGACGGGATACTCGTCTTAGGGTGTCATCCTGGCGACTGCCATTACGTTGAGGGAAACTTGTACGAGGAAAGAAAAATCAAAATGCTGAAGATGTTAATAGCCCTAACGGGTTTAGAACCAGAGCGTCTAAAACTAGAGTGGGTTTCGGCATCAGAAGGTCAGAGATTTGCTCAGGTTGTGACTGAATTCACAGAGCAAATAAAGAAGTTAGGGCGTTCACCACTGTCAGGGGAAAAGCCAAATCAGAAAATTTTTGAAAATCTTCAAGCGGCAAAAAATGCTGCTTCAGACTTCAGGTTAAGAGTTTTAGTTGGAAGGGAAAGAGAGTTAACAGAAAAAGGTAATGTTTACGAAGAAAAAGTTTCGCAAGAGGAATTTGATTCTTTGCTTGGTGAAGTCGTTGAGGCTGAGTTCATTCGACACAAAATTCACCTTTTAACGAAAACTAAGCCGCTCTCAGTTAAAGCTTTGGCAGAGGCGGTTGAAATGAAACCGGGGGCTGTGCTCAGACAAATTGTTGAGATGCGTAGAAGAAACATGATAGCATTAGACCATGTTGAAGGGACAACTCCTTTCTACAAAGCGTTGGAGGTTGGGTAGATGGCAAGCAAAAAAATTGGCGCTGTTCTTGTGGTTGGAGGCGGCGTTGCTGGCATACAAGCGTCTTTAGACCTAGCGGACTCCGGGTTCAAGGTGTACTTGATTGACCAAGGACCGAGCATTGGCGGGGTTATGGCTCAACTTGACAAGACTTTTCCAACAAACGACTGTTCAATGTGCATTCTTTCACCCAAACTTGTAGCAACTGGAAGACACCCGAACATCACAATCTTGACAAACACTGAGATAACAGGCTTAAACGGCGAGGCTGGAAACTTCGAAGTAAAACTTCGAAAGAAGAGCCGTTACATAATCGAAGATAAATGCAATGGCTGCGGCCTCTGTGCACAGAAATGTCCAATCGAAGCCGTAGACACATTCAATGAAGGGTTAGACAATAGAAGCGCAATCTACGTGGAATATCCTCAAGCGGTTCCACTGAAATTTATGATCGATCGTGAAAAATGCATCGGATGCGGAACGTGCCAAGAAATCTGCAAGGCAAACGCAATTGAATATGACCAAAAAGACAGTGAAGTCGCATTAAAAGTAGGTTCAATAATACTAGCACCTGGATTTGAACCCTTCGATGCAAGATTAAAAAGTGAATATGGTTATGGACGTTTCCCCAATGTTATGACAAGTATAGAGTTTGAACGGATTTTGAGTGCCTCAGGACCTTATGGCGGGTTGGTTTTAAGACTTTCGGATGGCGAAATTCCGAAGAAAATTGCGTTTATCCAGTGTGTTGGTTCGAGAGATTTTCAGCTTGGAAACAACTATTGTTCTGCTGCATGTTGCATGTACGGCATGAAGGAAGCCGTAATAGCCAAAGAACACACCCCAACAAAGCTGGATGCCAAAATCTTCTATATGGACATGCGCTCCTATGGAAAAGAATTTGATGCTTACTATGAGCGTGCCCAAGGAGAATGGGGTATACAATTTGTAAGGTCAAGAGTGGCTGGAGTGACAGAAGACCCGAAGACCAACAACCTTTTCGTTCACTACGTGGAAGATGAGACACCTAAAACAGAAGAATTCGATATGGTTGTACTGTCGATTGGAATGCAACCACCGAAAAACATCGAAACGTTAGCTAAAAACTTGGGGATAAAGCTTAACAACTACAAGTTCTGTGAAACCGCAACCTTCTCACCTATGGAAACATCAAAGCCAGGCATTTTTGTTTGTGGGGCGTTCTCTGCTCCCAAGGATATTCCGGAAAGTGTTGCGCAAGCGAGCGGTGCAGCTGCGAAAGCGATGAGTGTGATCGCGTCTGAAAGAGGGACGCAGGTGACTGCAAAGGAGTATCCGCCTGAAAGGGACGTGAGCCGAGAAGAGCCTCGGATTGGCGTTTTCGTTTGTCACTGTGGTATTAACATAGGCGGAGTAGTCAAGGTTCCTGAAGTAGTAGAATACGCTAAAACCTTACCTAACGTGGTTTATGCAGACGCAAATGTTTACACATGTTCGCAAGATACACAGAAACTTATCAGAGAAAAAATTCAGCAACATAAACTTAACCGTGTCGTTGTGGCATCATGCACTCCGCGAACCCACGAACCACTATTCAAAGAGACAGTTCAAGAGGCTGGATTAAACCCGTACCTGTTTGAAATGACAAACATTCGAGACCAATGCAGCTGGGTACACATGCATGAGCCAGAAAAAGCCACAGAAAAAGCCAAAGACCTAGTGCGCTCAATAGTTGCAAAAGCCAAACTTCTAAAACCCTTGAAAAAGCCGCTGATAAACGTTACACCAGTCGGCTTGGTTATAGGCGGCGGTGTCTCCGGCATGACTGCCGCCCTAGAACTCGCAAAACAAGGTTTTGAAGTGCACCTTGTCGAAAAAGAGAAAGAGTTAGGCGGGCACCTGCGAACAATTCGATACTTGCTAGAAAAGGACGATGATCCGAAGGAAGAGCTAAATGCTCTAATCAAGGCAGTAACAGAAAACGATAAAATACACGTATACTTAGGAGCAGAAGTCGTTGACGTCTATGGCTTTGTCGGTAACTTCAAATCGAAGATAAGGCAGCAGAATGGCAGAGAAACGGAAATTGAACACGGCATAGTGATAGTAGCGACGGGCGCTGTTGAATATAAGCCAACAGAATATCTTTACGGTAAAGACCCGAGGATTGTGACACAGCATGATCTAGAGGAACAAATTGCAGAAGGGGCTTTCAAGGCTAAGAATGTCCTTATGATTCAATGTGTAGGAGCACGAACGAACGAGCGACCAAACTGCGCAAGAATATGTTGCGGGCAAGCTATAAAAAACGCACTCAAAATTAAAGAAATAAGTCCAGAAACAGAAGTCTACATTTTGTACAAAGACATGAGAGCATACGGTTTTAAGGAAGACTATTACCGTGAAGCTGCAACACAAGGCGTTATGTTCGTGAATTATGAAGATGAAAGAAAACCACAGCTTGCAAATGACAATGGGGGACTCAAAATGACTTTCTGGGAACCAGTAATAAAGGAAGAAATCGAAATCGAGCCCGACCTCGTAGTTTTGAGTGCCGCTACAATTCCGAACCCAGATAACAAACGTGTGGCAGAGATGCTTAAGGTGCCGTTAACAAAGGACGGCTTCTTCTTAGAAGCCCACATGAAACTTAGACCCGTAGACTTTGCAACAGACGGCGTATTCCTCTGCGGGATGGCCCACTGGCCAAAATACATTGATGAAAGCATTGCTCAAGCCTGCGCTGCTGCCGCAAGGGCAACAACCATACTCTCAAAACCCACACTTGAGATGGAAGGAATAGTGGCAAACGTTAACGAAGATTTATGTAGCGGTTGTAGGATTTGTGAATATCTATGTCCATATAACGCGATTGAAATGAAGGAAAAAGACGGAAAACCCATCGCACACGTAATTGAAGCCCTATGCAAGGGCTGCGGCGCTTGCGGTACAGCATGTCCAACCAAAGCCATCATAATGGGCCACTTCACCACCGAAGAGATACTCGCCCAAGTCAAAGCAGCGCTAATAGAGGTGAAAACGTGAACGCAAAAACAGAATTTGAACCCAAAATAATTGGTTTCCTCTGTAACTGGTGCAGCTACGCGGGTGCAGATCTGGCGGGCGTAAGCAGAATACAATATCCATCAAACATCAGAATCATACGTGTCATGTGTAGCGGCAGAATTGATCCGACTTTTATCCTTGAAGCTTTAAAGGATGGTGCAGATGGGGTGCTTGTTGCTGGATGCCACTTACCATCCGACTGCCATTACATTAGCGGAAACTTCAAAACTTTAAGAAGGGTAACTCTCTTAAAGAAAGTTCTGCAAGATTTCGGAATTGAACCCAAGCGTGTACGGCTGGAGTGGATTTCAGCCAGCGAAGGAGACAAATTCGCAGCTGTCGTACGGGACATGGTGGAAGAAATAAAAAAACTTGGGCCAAGTCCGTTAAAAAATATGGAGGTTAAAGCTTAATGTCTGAAACAGAACAAAAGCGAATAAAAGCCTCGGAAATGGACCCGAAGTTCAAGTATGAAATCGCAAAGATGCATGGTGGAGAAAAACTGATGCGATGCTTTCAGTGCGGAACATGCACGTCAGACTGTCCAATTGCAAGATTCAGCGAAACCTATAGGCCAAGACAGATAATTCGTATGGCACAGCTTGGACTTAAGGAAAGAGTGTTAAGCAGTGACACACTATGGTTGTGTGCAGCATGTTTCACCTGCACTGACCGTTGCCCACAAGATGTGGAAGTTGCCAGCGTTATACGCGTACTGAGAAACTTAGCAGCGGAGAAAGGCTATATTCCGCAAGTTTTTAAGGAGCAAGGCTCGAGCATACTTGAAACAGGCTACGCATACAAAATTCCAGAACTGAGAATAAAGAAGAGAGAATCCTTAGGATTACCGCCATTACCAAGAGGCAACCCTGAAAGTATAAGAAAAACACTTCGCGAGGTAGGCTTTATCAAGTTTATTGAAAAGAAGGGTGAATGAGAATGGCGGAGAATAAATACTTAATGTTTCTCGGGTGCGCAATTCCCTATAGGGTTTCAGCCTACGAAATCTCAGCACGGAAAATTCTTCAAAAACTAGGCGTGGAACTTGTTGAAATGCCTGAGTTCAACTGTTGTGGTCTTCCACTAGATCCGGTTAGCCACGAGACGATGCTTGTACTTGCGGCACGAAACCTAGCTTTGGCAGAGCAAAAGGGTCTAAACATTATCGCTCTCTGTCCGGGTTGCGCAGGCACGTTGAAAAAGGTCAATAAAATGCTGAAAGAAGACAAGGCTTTGCGTGAAGAAATCAATGGTCACTTGAAAAATGCAGGATTAGAGTTTAAGGGAACGATAGACGCAAAGCATTTGATGCAAGTATTAATCGAGGACATCGGCTTGGAGCAGGTAAAAAATGCTGTTGTTAAACCGCTTACAATGCTCAAAGTGGCTGAACATAATGGTTGCCACATTTTAAGACCTAAACAGTTCATCGGATTTGATGACCCGGAAGACCCTAAAACTCTTAAAACTCTGATTGAGGCGACAGGTGCAACATGTTTAGATTATATGGACGAAACTGAATGTTGCGGTGCGCCAAGCGTGGGTGTAAACGACAAGATTGCATTACAGCTTGCGAGAGACAAGCTGAACCACATCAAAATGGTTGACGCACAGGCTATGATAACAATCTGTCCATTTTGCCACATAATGTACGACACGAACGAACTTCGCATAGAAAAAATGTTCAATGAGACATATGGGATTCCAGTGCTGCATTATCCACAATTGCTCGGTTTAGCAATGGGAATACCGCCTGAAGAACTCGCCTTTAACGAGCTCAGAGTTGACGTTTCAAAAATTTTGAAGCAAGTTGCCGAAGGCGAAAAATAAATGGATAAAAACAAATTGAAAATAGCTTTTTATTGGGC
>JAOUPS010000032.1 GCA_029879735.1 Candidatus Bathyarchaeota archaeon
AATTGAAGGATGAAACTGGTAGGATGTGGGTTTCGGCTTGGCGAAGGCACGCAGATTCTGTTAAGGATCTGAAAGTAGGCGGCAAAGTTGTCATGAAAAATGCTTATGTAAAAAAGGGCTTCGGGGATCAGCCTGAGATATCAACAAGAGACAAAACATCCATAACCACTGTTTCGTAAGGCAGATTAGCTTTAGTGTGGAGATGGCAAAGCTCGCTCGTTCGGACATTTGTAAGACGTTTGAAAAACTGAGGGTGGGAGCACAAGTGATAGGCATGAGTTTACTTGTGTAGTCGCTGTCGTATTTCTTCAAGGGTCTTTTTTGCTTCAGGAGCTTGCCCAAAGAATTCGGCAAGTTTTTCGCAGTTGTATTCAACGCAGTGAGCGCAGTTTTCAACGTCTTTTTCCATTCCGCATTTTCTTATCTCACAGATGTTACAGTAACCAATGTGTCGTCCGTCCATAGTCAAGCAACCATCGCAGTTTATTTCTTCAGATTTTATTTCTCTGCCCAAAGCTTTTGACGAAGCCTCGGCAACTTCTCTCCTTTTCACATCATTGTTTTCCTGCGTCGCTATGAAAGCTTTGCAGTCCGTGCAAACTATTCCGCAAAAAGCAACCATCTTCTCCATATAACGACCTCTCTAAACTAACTGCTATTCACTTCTTATAGAAGGATTAGTTGTTTACTCAAACTTTTGAATTCATTCTGGTGCCGGGGGCGGGATTCGAGCCCGCGACTTCTGGGCGCTTGGCCTCCTTCGCTCTCCAGGTTATGAGTCTGGCGCCCTAACCAGGCTAGGCTACCCCGGCTCCACTTTCAAGGTGTTAATATTCATGCAGGAAAGCAAACTGTTATTTCTTTCGCTCAATCTTCTCTGTGTAGTCTGGTTTTCCAATGTAAACAACATCAGCCATTTTGATGAATAGTCCAGTTTCAACAATGCCCGGGATGCTTTTGAGTTTGAGCTCTAATTCTGTGGGGTTTTGTAAAAGTCCGAAATTCGCGTCTATTATGACGTTGCCGTTATCCGTTATAACTGGTCCAACTTTTCCTCCACTTTCCCTTAGGACCGGAGTTCCTCCCATTTCTTTTATTTTGTGCATCACAGGTTTTGCCGCGAATGGTATGACTTCTATTGGGATTGGATGGTTGTTTTCTCCTAAAACTTTAACTTTTTTGTTTTCATCCGCAACGATGATAAGCTCTTTTGATGCGTTTGCAACTATTTTTTCACGGGTTAAGGCCCCACCCATACCCTTTATCAGATTCAGTTCTTCGTCTATCTGATCTGCCCCGTCTATTGTCAAATCCAGAACGGGATGCTCCTCTAAGGTTGTTATTGGGATTTCGCGCTCAACAGCCGACATGAAAGCCTGATACGATGTTGGAACACCTAAGACACGTAAGCCTTCGCGTTTTGTTCTGTTTCCGATTTCTTCAATGGCATAGGCAACTGTGCTTCCGCTTCCTAAGCCGATAACAAAGTCGTCTTTGACATGTTTAACCGCTTCTAGGGCTGCGTTTTTCTTTGCTTTTTCAACCCAAACTTTTTTAGGTTTCAACTTCCATCTGCCCCAGTCTTTCCAAAATCTTTTCCACTTCGGCTCTGATCTTCTCGATTCTTTTTTCTGCTTCCGCCTTCGGGCTGGGTCTGGCTGGTGCCCCCTTTCTTCTTCTTTTTGCTTTTCCTTCTGCAGCTGGTTTTTCCACGGTTGGCGGTGCTTTTGCACTTGGAACAGTTATTTCTTTTAAGGGTTTTGCTTCCACCTTTGAGCGTAAGTTTTCAACTTTTGCACTCACCTCGTCGAACCGTTCGCTGAACAGCTTCATCAGGTCTTCTTGCATGGCTTCAAGCTCGTGCAAGGCAACCAAAGATTCATCTTTCGAGATTGCCTCTTTAACAACCATCATCCGAGACTTGTACGTTCTCGCAAGCCTTTCCCTTTCCTCTTCCGTTATTCTTCCGTCCGCATGAGCTTCATAAAGCCGTCGGACAGCGTCACTCAAAATTTCCCTTTCCAAGTCTAGGATTCTAAGCTCTTCCCTTGCCCGTGCCGTCTCTCCCTGAGAAACGCTTTTCACAATTTTGAACGGCAAGCCCTTAAATTCCATCTTTAATTTTTCTTCTTCCGGAAGCTTCTCTTCCTTTTTCCCACGCCTTCTCATAGCGTAAATGACTATTAAACAAGCGATAACCACCCCTAATATTGTCAATCCGTAGATTAGGGTTTCATCAAACGGCAAGAAGGTTTTCCCTCTCTATCTTCATTTAGCCTTTATGGATATATAAATTAGGGTCAAATATTTGTTCTTCTAATAGTGGTAAAAAGGAAGGAAAAGGGTTATTTTCGCAAAACATCGCTAAATCTCGCCTAACAAAAATGTCTTCAGAAGAATACTTAGACGCAGATAAATGTCATACGAAATAACATTGCTCAGTTCTACGCTTATGGTTAGGTAAACAGAAGTCAGAAAAAGGAAAAGGTAGATCCACGCGCGACCGTTTTTTAAACATACGTGCCTGCGGATTTGACTTCAATCCTCTTCCTACATTCATTAAGATTTAATTCTCTAGAACGTCACAAATTTTATTATCTTACATGTGTTAAGGTATTACCAGTTAAGCACTTGATGTGAGTTCAACATATGGAATTATTCAATGTCACTTTCGATATGGGTGGAGTTCTGAGTCTTATAGCAACTATTATAATAACTATTATAATCCTAAAGCAGGCTAAAATTAATCGACACATTAGCAAGAACATCAAAAGATTAAGAAAAGAAGATCCTTTACGGATTGTGGTTGTTTATGCTATATTGGCTGCAGGGTTCCTTTCTCTCTGGATTACTGTAAGGGAGACTGGTTTATACGTAGTGAAGCGCTACCTTTTGGAAGTAAACTATCCTTACTCGGATAGGAATATATTCGAAATAATTGGTCTCATTTTGACTACAAATCTATGTTTCACGCTTTGGAACGCTTTAACATTCAAAGACGCAAAGAGAGATAAACAAACAAGTGGACAAAATAAAGACATTCCGATAAAAGGACTTCTCAACGTAGCACTTCAAGCAGTCATAATTGCATTTATTACTTTTGTACCAAGACATCGAACTGGATATATAGGAGAGGTTGGTGGCTCGATTGGCTATTCGCTTATTGTTATGACGATGATAGTTTCGATAGTGGTTTTGATACTGATCAGGCGCCATCTTCAAGGATAAAATCTTTGCGTGGGTCGTCGAAAGCTGTTTCCTATACAACAGGAATCGAATATTTGACGCTTTCCGTTGTTACTTGCATTTTTCAACTTTCCGCACTGTTATGCTGCCGTCGTCGTTTTTGCTGATTTTCACGGGCATCCCTTTATGCCAGCCTAACGCTTCAAGCAAAGGTTTTCTGAAGTTAAGGAATCCATAATCGTTAATGCGGGCGTCAACTGGGAACTTTATGGGCTTAACCTTGCGGGTTCGCTTTTCCTTCTGTTTTGCCTCCAATTTTTCAGTATCTTCCTGATGAGCTTCGCCTTCTGCTTGTATTACATTGTTTTTCTTCGCCACTTTTTCACCTCCTGAGGCTCTTTTAGATGCGTTTTGGTTTTACGCCTCAAAATAAGCTTTAGTCGCCAGCTACTTAAAGTTCAGGTCATGTTTTTTGAGATTAGACAACCCAAGAGGAAAAATTGAATTGAAGTTCAATCTATGCCGTTATCTTTTTAACCCGCTCAAAGAATCAATAGTACGCCAAGTTGTAGAATGCGTGGTTAAAATGGCTAATCCAAAGCATGTGGCTGTGGTGCGAAAAGGAGCTGCTGCTATTAAAGAGTGGAGGCGAATGAACCCAAGAAAAGTTCTCCAACTTGACACAGCAGATTTATCTAAGATAGACCTAGCTGGTGCTGATCTTTCTGACAGCGATCTTTTTAGGGCTGATCTTAGTGGAGCCAATCTCATGAAAGCCAACCTTTCTACTGCCTACTTATTCTTGGCCGATCTAGAATCAGCCGACCTCTCTCAAGCCAATCTTTCTAATGCATTAATCAGTGATGCTAATCTTCGATCAGCCAAGCTCTCCAGGGCTAATCTCTTCGGCGCTATCCTTACGCTCGCCAACTTCACTGTTGCTGACCTTTCAGAAGCTAGCCTCATAAATTCATCGTTGTATGTAACCTCCTTCCTCAATACCAAATTTGATAGAACTAACTTTACAGATGCCAGAATGCATGGTACAGTGATGTGTAATTGTGATCTTGGTACCTGCGTTGGGCTTGAAACTGTTAGGCATGACGGACCAAGCTACATCGATTACGTTACACTAGTGAATTCGTTTAGAGATGCAGGAAACAGATTTACGCCTGAGATGGAAACTTTTTTTGCTAATGCAGGCATGCCTAAACAACTCCTCGATGAGTTACCAATGATTTTAGCAGAGGTCAAATATTGTGCTTGTTTCATCTGCTATGGACATCCAGACGTAAAATTCGCAAAGAGGTTGGAGAAAGACTTGAAGTCTCGGGGCGTTTCCTGTTGGCTTTACGAGATGCACTCAACCCCTGGCAAGAGAACTTGGGAAGAGATTACTATGAAGAGACGAGAAGCGGAGAAGATGATAATATTATGTTCTGTCAAAGCGCTTATGCGAGATGGAGTTAAAAAAGAGATTGAAGAACAAATAGATGAAGGCAGGGACAAGATTGTGCCAGTATCGCTAGATTATGATTGGAAACATGAAGGTTTTGAGGTAAAACGAGGGCAACGAGACCTGAAGCCATCACTTCTGGAAAGAAATTATGCAGACTTCTGCGATGAGTCAAAGTATGACGAATCCCTAAATAGATTGTTAACAGGGATAAAAAGGACATAGAGGTATTCTATTTCTATGTCCACTTAAGTGGCCTTCTACATCTAGGACATTGTCGTGCCCACTTTCTTATCTCTGCTCCGCAGTAGGGACATCTCTCCGGTGGCGGACTTGTAGTTCCTGAAAGAAGTTCCGCTAGTATGGCGATTGCGATAGCGCCAAGCCCAAGAGCAATAAGTGCCTTCAACCAATCCGGCAGGTCATTCTTGGTCATTCTTTTTCACCTTCTTTGCTTCTTCGTAGAGTTTTCTCTGAGTTTCAGCGACAAATCTCATGTGCTCGGTCACTATCTCCTGCAAAGCTTCACAGCGAGACATTCCTTTTCTTTTAGCGTATTCAGTCACATACAACCATATCGTATCATTGAAGTTAGGACACCTGACGTTCACCATTTGAACCACACTGATTAAAGGCAAAGCTTATATTTAGGTTTTTACTATTCAGTTAGCAGATTTGCTAATATGCTGTCCAAAATGCATATCCTGAGCGTCATAGGAGGTGAAAACTATGTATGGAACACGCACCAAGACACCGCCGAGAGAAGTATTCGAAGGTTTATTCGTAGCGTGCATAATCTTGGGGGTACTCGCGGGTATAGTCTATGGGTTTAGATTGTACAACAACATAGTCTCGAAGTAGACAATTCTACATTTCCTTTTTATCGAGACTTGAGAGACGAAAGTCAGGTTTAACGTTCTATCACAATTTTCCCACTCGGCAACGTTATTGTGGCACGCCAACCTTCAGAAAGATAATCCTCAAGCTTATCTTCGCTGACGATTTTCTGCTTGCCGCAATGTTCGCCGTCAGGGCAATCTTCGGTTTCCTCTTCTTCAGGTTTTGAGACGCCCTTTCTGAGGATGATCCCTCCACGTCTAGCTAATTCTCTCTGCTCAGGTGAAAGCATCTCTTTAAATTGCTCTAACGCTCTAACCCGCTCCTCCATCCTTACCCCGACTAGGTCAATATTCTTATACGCTTCCTTGTAAAGCTCTAGCTGCTTCTGAATTGGCGGAATAATATAGCTGCTTTCAATATCGCTGCTTATTTTATGACCCATCCAATATTTGACGATTAGCGGATGCACCTTGCCCAAAGCCATAGCGGTTTCAAAGAATTTGCGTATTCTGTGACTGGAGAACTTAATTCCATATTTTTTCCCATGCCTTGAAAGATAAACCCCTACCGACTCTCCCGTTGTCCGTTTTCCGCTCACATTCATTATAGGCGTCTCAGGTGTTATCTTGATCCCTCTGATTTGTAATTCCCGGAAATATAATTTGAGAGCTTCCACGGTGTTAGGTCCTAAAAACGTGTCATGTTCAACCTGTGTTTTTTCTCGTACTATGTGAATGTTGATGAATTGTTCGCCTTTTTCAAAACTTTTCTGGATTTGTTCGTATTTAAGCTCCAAAGTATCTTCGCGACTTAACCCCGTGTCTTTTAAAAGACCAATCCAGACTTTGAGCCTTGGATTTGCAGCGTTGTATAACAGCTTAAGATCATCCATCGCCACTGGTGGTCTCTTAGCGAAGGCAACTTTTGGGTCTTTAATCTCTAATGGCACATAATTGTTCGCATAGAAGCTTTTCACGCATCGCATTAGCAAAACCGCTTTGGCTTTTTTGCCCGTCTTTCTAATTTTCAAATATTGACGTCTAAGCATCTCTTCCGCTTTATGAACTATCTCAGGATTTTCTGATCTAATTTGCTCTTTCCTTTCCGCAACAAGCTGGTCAGGATTTTTCCCTGTCATCTCACAATAGATTTGGATATATTTGGCGTAAAGGTATTCTGTGTTTTCTGAGCCTATGTTCTCCGCTAAAACCGTGTCAAGCCATCGGTCTACGGTTTCATATTGCCTTGCCCATTCTACTTTGTCCCTTTTGCTTCTATGCACGGCTTTTATCTCCTTCTCTTATGTAACTATACGCTCCGCCCTATTTAAATTCTATTACAATAACAGAAGTGTCAAATAATATAAATTACCCAGAATCTGTGGATAACGTCTTTTTCAAGCGGCGAACGAGCGCGCGCATATTTGTGATGCCGTTTGGGCTAGGCTAACCTGTGTATTTTCTGCAGAGTACATTCATTGTTTGTGGAGGGTTTTTTGAAGTTTTGACAGCGAAAGCGGCGAGCAATGTCAAGCGGCGGCGTAGCCCGGAGGAAAAATACGGCAAGTACAAGTGGATTAAGATGCTTGTTCGCCGTAACAATGAGGAGATTCGAGAGATTAAACGTATGCTGAGGGGCCTCAGTCGTGGTCTCAGTCACTTGATGGATTTTGATTCTGAGTATTTGGTTAACATGGTTTGTCGTGACAGTCGAGATGAGGTGATTTTGGACGTGTTGCGCACTGCAGGCTCTGACGGTTTGTCACCTAAAGAGATTCATGCTAAGGTGCGCCGCTACGGTTTGAAATATCATCATATTACTCGCAGGATCAAACGTATGAACAAGCGGATGCAGAACGAGATCGGTGAGCGAGTAGCCGATAAAGTTGGTAGAAACTGGGCTCTGAGTCGCTTCATGGTTCACAATTGGAGTGCTAAGACGAACGAGATTAAAAACTGAAATGGATTCAGAAAATATCGCACGCGCGCTTTTGTTTCTGCATTTTTTCTTGCCAAATCGCGATTTCCCTATTCAGAGTTTCCAAACCAGCATAGAGTGTTGGGTCGTCCCACTTGTTTCTCATTTGGAGAATGAGCGCCTTCGCTTCTTTCCAGAAAGACTTTACTTCATCTGGACAAAATTCGATAATAAGATTCTTGGATACGAGGTTTCTCTCGATGAACGTACCAAGTAGGTCGAAAAAGTTGCCGATGCGGTTGAAGTGCTTTCTGCCTTCGCTGCCAAGAGGATATCGTTTTTCATAATCGTCGAAGTTTTCTACATGAAAATCTTTGTAGAACCAAGTAAAGGCGTCAACCATAGGATCAGAAGAATATATCTCATAAATTCGCAACAACAGCTCAGCTTCTTTGAAATTGCTGCTAGTCAACGAAACCATTCCACCTCCTGAAGTGCAGATCACCGATTTCTAACCTGAACTTTGACAACATCTCTTATTTAGCGTTTCGTAATGTCGTGTGCATTTTTAGAGATACATCGTTAAGGGTGTTTGTGCATTCTCGCGCGGGCTCATGAAATCAGGGAAAAACTGAAACGGAAATAACGAATTAATATCGTAAATCTTTTATGTTAAATCTTATGTAATACTATTTTGTACTGGCAGCTGAGGAAAGCAGCGGTCTCTATCGCTCCTCAGCTGCCTTGGGGCTTGCTGTTTTTCTCGGCTGACCAAAATCTTAAGGTCTGGCCTTGTTTGCCTTGGGAAGAGACTGATGAGTATATTCGTAGTGGGCATCGTAGCAGTGATGATTTTCAGGAGGGCTCTTTTCGCACTATTACGATTGATGCTGAGAAAGGAATTAAGGCGGTTACAGTAGACCTGAGGGCAAGGACACTATGGAAGTGCAGAGTTATCTTTTTGTTACTGTTTGTTTATCAGTTCTCCAAGTAGCCCACGTGGATTTTCTCGGAACTTGGAGCAGTGAAATCTTCGAAACCATAAGCGGTTTGATAGGAGCAATTCAAAGGCGTTGATCAGCCAGCATGTCTAAGAAAAAGTATTATTGGACCCGAGCGGAAGAGGCTAAGCCTCTGGGGCTATGGAAAAAAGGTGTTACAGACTTTGGGGCGTTAAGTAAGGAGCTCGGACGCAAGCCCAGAGCCATAGAAATGAAACTGAAACGTTTGGGAGTTGTGGTGGTGAAGCAGAAAATTCCGCACACAACCACAACTGTAATTATGGATAACGATCTGTTGACGCATGAGCAAGCCTTGAGGATTTTAGCCGGTGCCATTGAAGCCCTTCGTAAGCCTTGTCAAGAGAATTTGGACTTACAGCGTGTTCGAATTTTGGTTGATGCAGTTCAGACTTACGATAGCGTATTAGAGAAGATTGAGAGGTGGATAGAAATTGAGGCGCCCCTTTTGGAAGTCGATAAGAAAAATGCTGACTCCAAAAAGCCAAGGGCAACGCGCACGCCCTTTTTTAACAAATCGTTTCAAATCCTTAATGCTTAAATCTAAAAAGAACCCTACAATTCCACAAAAAAGTTCACCAAGAGTTATAAACACAAACGCAATACTAAAATCTCGTCATAAAATGCCGGTATTTGACAAATTTAAGACAGGCGAGAAGAATCCGGAGTCCGGACTATACTATTGCACTGGATGCGGCGAAATAATTCCCCTCTCAAAAGATGAAAAGTTCCCGCCATGTACTGACTGTGGATCAGCAACTTGGATGATGGTCGCTGTCGCTGGAGAGGCAGGCCAAACATACGGAATTGGCAAGGAATGTGAGCAGTCGGGTTTGTATTTATGCAAAGGTTGCATGAACCAAATTATTCCTCTCTCTAAGGGCGAAAAGTTTCCCCCATGCCGCTCATGTGGAACAAACACAAAGTGGCAACTAATCGTACACGCATAAATATAAACTGGTCAACGGGCGAAAGCTAAGGGCGATATACATTCCCCCTTTTTTCACAAGTGCTCATATGCGCGCGCGAGAGAAAACATTAAATTCCATTCAAGGTATAATCCAAAATATGTCAGTAAGAGTAAGTGGAAAAACATTTGCTCTTTTGTTCTTGATATCTTTATTGTTAAGTCTAATTTTTGGTTATGTAGCATTGTATTATTTTAGCGGGGGAGCTATGGTTATGGGTTGGGAATTAGCGTTAATAATAGGAGTAGTTTCGTTCTATTTTATCACACTTAGCTTGATTCTAACATTGATACTTCACGGTGTTTCCAGAATACTTTTCCGAGAACATGAATCATAAGATAGTTGTTATTCATTTTGATGTACTAGTAAGTCGCACAGGGTGTGTGTGAAAGTTTACGATAGCAGTGCTTGCGCGAGATACGTACATGACAATTCTTTGATTTCGCCTTCTCCTAGAACAGTGATGAAGCTTTTGACATCCTCAATGTACTCCTTCCATTGTACTCGGAACAACGATAGTTGCTGAAAGTATTCGCTGTAGTTTTTATGTAGCGCAATTACTACTCCTGTCATGCCCAATCCTTCTCCAATAGCGACATAGATTGCGTTCGGAAATTTTGCCGCATACTGCTTAACCCTTCCGATTAGTTCTTCAGAACGAATTTCTGGGCGCATCTTAAGAAAGGTAAAAGCCATTATTTCAAAGCCTAGTTTTCTCCAATCTGGAACAATGGTGTAGCTTCTGACAAGACCTTCGCGCTCAATTCTTTGGCGAGCGCGGGTTATTGTAGGTTGTGAACTGTCCAGCACGCGAGCAAGCTGTCTATCACTCCTTTTAGAGTTCTTCAGAAGCTCAGCTAACAATTTATTTTTCATTTCTTCTTTCATAACGTTAAATATGCAAAGAAGAACATAATAATCTTTTGTGTTTGAACACACAGTGTGCACCATCATTTATCAACAAATAGCAAATTTTCTATATGGCAGATGCCACACATTGATATCAGGTGAAAACAAAATGCGAATTAAAACCACAATCCGAATAGATGAACAAACCCTGAAAAGCGCACAAGAATTAGGTCTAAACGTTTCAAAGGCATGTGAAAACGCTTTGAAAATCTACATCAACGCTTTGACAAATGCTAAAAATTAAATAGGCCCTAAAACAACCGTAAACACTGATCAAGAAAAAAGCCTCGGGCGGGATTTGAACCCGCGACCACCGCCTTACCAAGGCGATGCCCAACCGGACTAGGCTACCGAGGCACAGAACTTCCTCTCAGAAAAGAACCTTCACTAGAAAATTTAGAGCTTTCGGTTGCCTTTTGAGTTTCGAGATAGTCTAAAATGCTGTTTAGAGCTTGCTCGGTGATTCTGGAGAGGTTTAAACCGTTTTTTCTGGCTCTTTCAACTATTTTCTTGCTGAAGTATAGGCTTACAGTGGTTTTAGCAGCGGTTTTGTTGTGGTGTTTTCCACGTGGAATCTTTGGCTTTTTCCATGTGAAATTTCCAGGCTGACTCAAGACTCCTTCAATCCTTCTGCCTAGTTCCACAGTGTGGGCACTCTTCAGAGGCTATCGGAATTTTCTCACGGCATTTCGCGCATTCCTTCAAGAAGCTTTTCGGCGTGTACATGGGGGCTCTGTAATCTATAATTGCAATTCCACAGTTTTCGCATCTTAGAGCCGGCATATTGTCCTGCGTCCACAAAGCACCAGGCATAACCGAGTCCAGGAGAACAAGGCCTAATTTATGCTTCTCAGTGCCCCAGTAAACACCTCTGGGAGCATTAGAATATCCTTTGACAAGATTTCCTCCGCAGATTGGGCATTTCTTGATAGAACTTAGCTTAGAGAACTCTCCTCCTTCGCTCACGGCTCATTTCCTTCTTTTCTTTCTGTTTCTTGTGGAATTTGCGCGCGAAATCGCATGAGGGAGTGCGCGATGGTATTCACGTGACTTCCTTTATGAAACGTTGACATATCTCGCAAGCCTTTATAACATGCAAGCCTTTCTTGGTCGTCTTCCAAATACCGAACTCCTCGGTAATAAAATCTGCCTCTTTCAAGGCGCTTAGATATTTCTCGAGCATATCGAAACTTAGTCTGGCTTTATACATTATGTCTGTCTTCTTTACCCCTTTTTTAGCAAGTTTCAGAATTTCCATAATTATATCGTGTGGCGCTCTTCTCTTACGAGGAGTAGGGCGAGGCATTTACCCACCTATTAAACAAACCTATGTTGCTCAAACTATATAAGCGCGCGCTTCGGTAAGTATTTCTTTCCTTCTTTTAAATAAGAATAATAAGTTTATGAACTAGCACACGAAGCAAAGTCCGCGTGATCATTGATTGCTCTACTGTTTTTCTGGCTTGTTCCATTTTTCTACAAGTAGTTTGTTGTCTCTAGGCTTGAAACTCACCTTTACATTTATGGAACCGATTGCTCCTCTTCTGCCTTTGTCGAAGTCTTTGAATGGGAACATGCTGTCTTCAGCCAAGTACACCGGCAGATAAATCAGGTATTTGCCGTCTTTCCTGCGGAACAAGCGTCCTCTTCCTTCACTAACCATTTTGCTACCACCTCGATTAAATCTGTGATTTAAGATTTATTAATAAAATGAGATAGTATTTAAACTTACATCTCATATGACTCAACTAGACATTAACTAATTCGATAGATTCTATCCAGATGTGAATTATTCGCAACAGATTTTTGCGCACTTCTCGCGCGTGTGACGATCATCAACTTCAGAACATCGCTTTCCCTTTTAAGGAAACCATTTAAGGCAATCATAATTATCAACGAAACCAGTTTTGTTACTACTAAATGGGTCTCGCATTTTAACCGCTTAGAAACAAAGGTTAAAATAAATAAGATGCTTACTGAAAATTCTTGACACTCGGGGTTGCGGGGGTGTCCGAGTGGTCAAAGGAGCAAGGCTTAGGACCTTGTCGCGTAGGCGTTCGTGGGTTCGAACCCCACCCTCCGCACTAGAAGCGAACCTCCCTCATGTCTTTTCTGAGAAACGTCTGTCATGGAAAACTTCTTTGTCGGACAAAACTCCCAAGGAGCCGCCGCGCAGTTCGGTGCTCCAAAAAAATTTTTTCAATCAAATCTCTAATGGTTTCAATCCCCTAGTTTTGTTGAACTTTTAAAATTTTCTTTGTTGATCAAAACTGGGGTTAGCTTCTCTCTTACCCAATCCCATCGAACTAGTTCAGATGCGTATGGCTATCGTTAATCATTTATCTTGTTTTTATCTGGATAGTGAATGTTTCTTCTTTTCTGGGTTTTTCAGCCTTTATGTTTCTCAGCTGGACATCAGATTCTGGGAATTGTTCGGTGCAATCGAGTACTTTTAAGACGCTTGCCTTGTCTCCACAAAGCCTTTTAAAATCAAACTTCGCAAGTTTTTTGGCTTGTATATTGGCATAGGGAATATCCCAAAGCCCGTTTGATCTTGCATAAAATATGGCATCCAACAGCGCAACTTTTTCTAAGGTCGTCGTGAAATATGTGTCCTTCACCGGAACGGGCACGGGCCTCGACCATTCTTGAAGCTCATCAGCCAAGATTAGTAGAAAGGCCAGTGGGAAATCTTCGAATGGAACGTTTTTCAGATAATCTTTAGAATTGTGAACAGAAATCGCTCTGGCTGCCTCCATCAATGGTCTGTCTTCCGGAAGATTTTTCCGAAGTTTCTCTGGTGGTCCAAGTGTTCTCAGTAAATTAACCGCCCCAACTACCCCGTGATCCATGTGCAAGGTTCTTGGCTGATACTCTTGACGTGTTTAGTGACTTGATTTGAACAATATCATTTCATCCGCAGGTTCAGAAACGCCTAACCCTTCTTTTAACAGTTCTTGCCAGCGTTTAGGCATGTCCTCGACTAGAATAGACAGATACTCTCGGTTTTGAAGCTCGTCACCGGCAAGACTGATAAGCATTGGCGAAGCTTTAATATCTAGTGATGGGTAACACCGCAGAATCTCATTGAGCAGGGACCAGTTTACTGCAGTGCAGAGTTTAGCCAAAGGGATACCCGTGTCGTGAAGAAGCCCAGTGAACCACCATGCAGTTCGCACTTCTTCTGAAGACAAGTCAAGTTTGTCTTTGATCAAACCCTCTATACCTCCTCCTTCAGACTTCATGTCCAGAAGAAAATCACCCAAAACAGCGACTCGCAACTGATGAGCGCAATGGTCACGATAGTATTTTCGAACGTTCAGAAAGTACATCAAAGCCTCAAACTCTGGAAGCATTCTTATGAGATGTAAAACACCCTCATGTGTAATTCCCCGCTCCTTAGCCACATCATACAAAGCGTCGCTGAGGGAAAAGATTCCAGTCCCAAAAAGGGTGTCTGCTACTTCTGCTAATTCTGAAGAGACCTGCTTCGAGACTTGTTGCAGAATTCTGGAAGCAAACGGCTTAACCCACTCGGGGATGTCTAATTCATCCATGCCTTGAGGCCCAAGGATTCTAGCAGCTTTCTCCACTTCTTTTCGTTCCTTTTCAGGCATCTTACGAGCAAGTTTTGACAAAAAATCAGAAAAACTATGGCTAAGGTAGCCTGCACGCGCCAGAACCCACGAATCATCGATAGTAGTTCTCTGCTTCATGACAGATCCCCGACAAAATATAGTTAAGACTCTTAATTCAAGCTTTCGCAGTACATGTACGTTTGAACTTCGCTAAGCAACGAGCATCTTTACTGAAAATTGGCATGCGAATCTCTGTTTGTTACCTTGTTTCTGAAACTATTTGCAAGGGTCTTCCTTCTGTGAAGGCTTGTGCTGTTATTTTTCTTGCGCTTTGTAGCAGCCTCAAGACTGTTTCTCTCGAGACGTCAATTCTTTCTCCTGCTTCTTCTTGTGATAGTCCATCTAGGTCGACGAGTCTGAAGGCTTCCAGTCGCGCGCGCTATGTTGGAGGGCCACGCCCTGTCCATTCTGGGACACAGGCATTTAGAATAGAGTCCGCCCGTGGTATGTATGGTTTGATATCGATTATCGGTGAACCTTCAAAGGCGTCTAGTCCCTTCACGGCTAAGACGCAATTTTCAACTTTCATCAATTTTGCAACGCATAAGCCTATTGGATTTGGTCTAGAGGGGCTTCTGCAGGCGAAGACGCCGACTTTCACTTTTTTTGTGTGTCCTCTTGGGATAACTTGCAATACGCTTCTCTCTTTTTCGTTGTCTCGCAAATGGAACCAGTAGAGAATTATTATGTGGGAAAAACTGTCAATCCCTTTCAGTGCATCACAAAACTCTGGAAAAATCTGCACCCTAGCCTTTTCTTCACCCGCAACTTCAACTATTCCAATAAATCTTAACTCACCTTTACTACGCATAACATCATCTTCTCTACATCTACTTTTAGATTGTGAAACGTAAAGCTTTTTCAGGACAGCCTCACGCATCGCACGCGCTCAGTATGGTGCTCTTCCAAAATGATGGGATAACTTCGCATTTAAACCACTTGCGTCTTCAACAGGCATCACAATTCTAACGCTCATTTCACTCATGCGTACGCGAGTCTGGTTTTTCTCGGCTCTTTAGGAACGCCTCAATCTTTTTAACTATTTTCATAAAGGCCTCTGATGCGGGGGAATCTGCGTGCTCGATTATGAAGGGCATGCCCTTGTCAGAGTCTTCGGCAACTTTCTGATCTATTGGTATGCTTCCAAGAAATGGGACACTTAATTCTTCCGCTATCTTTTTTCCGCCTCCTGATCGGAATATGTCGATCCTAGCCCCACATTTTGGACAAACAAACCCGCTCATGTTTTCAACTATGCCTATAATCGGCATTCCAAGTTTTCCTGAAAATGTCACAGCCCTCTTAACCACAATCTGCGAAACCTCAGAGGGAATAGTCACTATCACCACGCCATCCATTTCTGGCAGAAGCTGAGCAACAGTCAAGGGTTCATCGCCAGTTCCCGGCGGAAGATCAATAAGCAAAAAGTCAAGATCACCCCACACGATGTCTGACAAGAACTGGCGTATTGCAGTCATCTTCAGTGGTCCGCGCCAAATAACTGGGGCATTCTCGTCTGGTAGTAGAAATTCCATGGAAACAACTCTTATTCCCAATGGACCTGTTGCTGGGAAGATGCCTGACGGTCCCGCTTGCAATCTCTGACCTTCCAATCCTATGATTTTTGGCACGCTTGGACCGTGTATGTCTGCGTCTAGGATGCCTACACGGTTAGCGTGTCCGTGCAAGGCGAAGGCAGCTGCAAGGTTCACCGTGACAGTGCTTTTGCCAACACCGCCTTTACCGCTCATCACAGCTATCTTACGCTTGACCTTGCTCATCCTAGCCTTTAGTTTCTGTTGTTGCTCTAGGATTTGCTTTCTTCTCTCATCAATTGCACGTGTGCTACTTGTTGTACCCATGAGAACATCTCGATATTACATTGGAGTAGGGGTGTGATGCATAAACCATACTAAATAGTTTGTGTTCTGATTAAATCGCGCGCGCGGTTCAATCCTTGTCCTATTTGTGGAGCAAAACATAGTGCAGAAAATCATAAAAACCAAATTGACTTCTTATTTGAATATTCTAGGTGTTGTTCATGTCCGCTGAAAAGGAATGTGCCTTTGATTGGATTGAGAAAAATAGGAAGCCAACTACTGAAATGAGCGATATAGTGTGGGAGTTTGCTGAGCTGGGCTTAGTTGAGTTCAAGTCTTCAGCGCTTCTGGCAGACGAGCTGGCGAAGCATGATTTTAGGGTTGAACGTGGAATCGCAGGTATGCCCACAGCCTTCGTAGCTACTTGGGGTGAAGGAAAACCAGTTATAGGAATAATGGGCGAATACGACGCATTACCGGGGTTATCGCAGAAAAAGGTTCCATGGAAGGAACCGTTAGACCCTGGAAAACCGGGACATGGATGTGGACACAACATTCACGGGACAAGCGGCATGGCAGCGGCAATAGCAGTAAAGAAAGCCGTGGAAAAACACAACAGGAAAGGCACGATCAAATTCTTTGGATGCCCGGCTGAGGAGAACTTCTCGGGTAAAGTGTACATGGTTAGAGATGGATATTTTAACGATGTCAATGCCCTAATTAGTCATCATCCAGACACCATGAATGACGTTTCCTTGATGAGCAGCTTGGCTGTTAACTCGGTTAAGTTTCATTTTTACGGTAAGGCTTCCCACGCCGGTGCCTCCCCTGAGCAGGGTAGAAGCGCATTGGACGCGGTGGAATTAATGAATACGGGTGTGAACTATCTGAGAGAACATGTGATCCAAGATGCAAGAATACACTACATAATTGAAAAGGGCGGAGACCAGCCGAATATCGTACCACCATACGCCAGAAGCTGGTACTACGTAAGAGCGCCACAGAGAGATCAGATGGAATTCATATACAACTGGATTCTCGACATAGCAAAAGGAGCAGCAACCATGACCAGAACTAAAGTGAAGACAGAGTTCCTCGAAGGAAGTTACAACGTAATTCCTAACAGAACTATCTCGGAGCTGATTGTTAATAATATGCGTGAAATCGGGCTGCCTAAATACAGTGATGACGATTTGAAGTTTGCTGGGGAAATTGCCAAGTCAATCACTCCTGAAATGAAGATCGCCCAATTAAGGAAATCTAAGCGTCCCGGATGGGAGAGACTTGTGGATAAACTGGTAGACGATGAAGTTTCTGATCCTTGGGGTGAAGACGAAGTTAGCCACGGTAGCACCGACGTAGCCGACGTGAGTTGGCAGGCACCCACTGTAGAATTTGGCACTGCCACTTGGGTTTTAGGTACACCCGCACATTCATGGCAAGCCGTAGCGCAAAACGGAGTCGGAATTGGACACAAGTCATTAATACTCGCGGCGAAGGTGATGGCTGCTACAGCTATTGATCTCTTGACAAGTGAGGATGCTTTGAACAAAGCGAGAGAGGAACATAGACAGAGAATAGGTAACAAGAGATACAGGTCGCCGATACCTCCAGACCGTAAGCCTCCTCTCGATGTTTGGGAGAAATGATTCCTATCTTCCTCATAAGAATCTCTAATAAGATTCGTCTAGCGTTTTCGCTGTAAGCGAAGTTGTGGCTGAATGTAGAACAACAGGGCCTTCTCTGAACAGTTATATGCCGAAAGACAGAAATGGTCTTGTGAGAACGGGTAGTGAATGGGGAATATAAGGAGGTGAGTTTAGAGAATGAGTGGAACCGTGGAGGCTGACGTGGTGAAGAAGAGAGAGGAGTATTCAGGTTCTCCAGCTCCGTTCGCGTTTTTCTTGGCGTTGTTTTTAGTGTTTCTGGCGCTGGCTATTCTTTCTTTCCCGTCCCCAGGAATGGAACCACAAGAATATATGTTGTCTGCTCTGTTCGGCGTTGTTGCACTCGTTTCTGTGATGTTTTTGCCAGCTACCGTGGCGATTAACAAAGAATGGGAAGAAGCGATTGTACTGCGTTTCGGAAAGTTTCAGAGGCTTGTGGGTCCTGGTTTCTTCTTTAAGTGGCCGATTGCGGAGAGTTTTCTGAAGCAGGATAAGCGAATTATTACCTTGGATGTTGCTAGGCAGGAGGTTATGACCAAGGATAACATCAGTGTTAGTGTTGACGCAGTGGTGTTCATGAAAGTGGTGGACACGAAGGATAGCCTTGTTAACATTCAGAATTTGTGGAATAGTGTGATGAAGTATGCACAGACGACGATGCGGGATGTAGTGGGGAATGTAGAGTTAGATGAATTGTTGGCGCGACGGGATGAGATTGCGGATAGGATTGAGAAAATTGTGGAGAAGGAGACAAGGGAATGGGGTGTGGATATTACCTCGGTGAACTTGCAGAACGTGGAGTTGCCTGAGGATATGAAGCGGGTGATTGCACGGCAGGCTGAAGCTGAACGGGAGAAGCGGGCAGTGATCATTAAGAGTGAGGGAGAGTTGACGGCGGCTGAAAACTTGGAGAGGGCAGTGAAGCAGATGAGCAATCGTGCGCTTTATTTGCGTACATTGTCGAGCTTGGAGGATATCAGTTATGACCAGAGTAATACAATTGTATTTGCGATTCCGATGGATATGGTGAAAGGGGAAATTCTGGGATTGTCAGCGTTTGCTGGAGCAAACAAGGCGGCGAAGACGGTACAACGGCAGAAGAAAGAGAGGGGCAAGGGTTAGGATCGTGTCGGCTCTAAGTCTCGCCAGCTCTTTTTTATCGTTGCGAATACAAGAATAGCATCGAACGAAAACCTGCATTCACCTCAAATAAACGCGAGAAATGAAATGCTAATTCTGTTTCTAGATTCATAAGAGTTTTTAATGTTTGAGTCTAACTATTTGATTGCAGGGTGGGATTGCCTTGAGCGAACAGATCCTTCAGGCTTGCAAAGAATTAGTTGACGACGCAAAAAAAGGCTGCGCCGACTTGGTTTTTAAAGAAGTGTGCCTTGAAATCTTGTCAAGAGCACGCTATGTCCTAACGGAAAGACAGTTTAAACATCTAGTCGCCTATGCTTCCGAGAAAATGCAGGAAAAAATTCCTTTTGAGCTACAGCAGAAATTAATGGCACACGGGTAAAAAGCATGAAAGCTGAAACTCAGCTTTACGCGTTCGCGCATTGAAAATCCTTCGAGTCTGACGGCAACATCCAGGGCAACTTCACCCTGCGTTGTTTGTTTTTTCTAAAAACTGCCTAACTGAGCTTGTAGCCTATTTTTCGTAGAAACTCCTTTCTTGCTTTTATATCTTCTTCGGTTTCTACGCCTTTACTCGCTAGCCCATCGATCACGCCGACTATTCCTCTGCCTTGCTGGGTTTCTGCAATCATAACTTCTAGAGGATTTGAGGTAGCAGCGTAGATTGTGCATACTTCTGGAACATTCTTGATGTTGTCTAAAACGTTTATTGGGTAAGCATTCTTCAAGAAAATTATGAAGCTGTGACCGCATGCAATTTCATAAGCTTTCTTCGCTGCCAACTGCCTTAACTCCTCATTGTTTCCCTCAAGTCTCACTAGGCAGGGGCCAGAGCTTTCACAGAAGCCTATTCCAAATTTTATGTTTGGAACTGCGTTAACCAAAGCCTCGTACAAGTCTTCAGCAGTTTTTATGAAATGTGCCATGCCCAAAATCACGTTGCAGTCTTCTGGCACTTCAATTTTAACTGTTTTGAATTCAATCATGGTTAAAGCCTCGTGGCAGTTTTAGTGTGAACTTGTTTTTAAGATTTAAGCGGTTTTGGCTTTCTGCTTTGCAACTTTTGCAACGAATAATATTGTGCCTAATGCCACTATGATTGATGAGGCGTAGAAAGTGTTTACATATGCCGTGTAAGAAGATAGCCCAAAATGTTGGGTTTGGATGTCTGCAAGCGGTCCGCCTACTAGGAGTCCTGCTGGACCCCAGCCTAAAGCCATAACAGTGTTATATCTGCTGAAAAATCGACCCCTCTTATCTTCAGGTATTATGTCTCCAGCAAAGGCAAAACCCACCGTTTGCATTGTCCAAAAAGCCACCCCGTTTAATCCGTAGACTAGAGTCATGGTTAAGACGTTATGGGCTGAACCGTAGAGGAAAGGCGTTAAGATTGCTAAGCCTAATCCCATGAAAAGAACTTTAACTCTTCCAATTTTGTCTGCAAGCCATCCAGACAGAAGGCTCATCAACATTCCGCCCAAAGTCCCAGCCGTTAATATGAAGCTCTGTTCAGAGTCGCTTACGTTTAATCCTTCTGGAAGTTTAAGGAAAATGAGGAAAACTTGGTTTATGCATGCCGCTCCAATAACTATTATGATCAGCGATACGAGAAACCACTTGTAAATTTCTTCGTTACCTCTTGCAAGAGGTTTTTCCAAGGTAATTCTTACAACTGTTTTTTCTGTCTTTGCTTCGGATGTTTTTGTAGACCTAGAAGTTATCCACATTATCGCTGCGCTCCCAAATAACATCGCTATGACTACGTAGAATATTGTTCCTTGACGGAAACC
>JAOUPS010000102.1 GCA_029879735.1 Candidatus Bathyarchaeota archaeon
GTTTATCTGGCTGGTTATAAGATTCGGTATGTCAATGATGCGGAATGTTATGAGGAAGCCGTTGAAAGTTGGCGGGCTTACCGGAAGCAAAGATACAGATGGGCTAAAGGGCATATGCAATGTGCCTTCAAGCACTCCTTGAAGGTTTTAAAAAGTAGCAATTTGGGGCTTAGAGAGAAAATTGACGGTTTGCTTTTGTTAAATGTGTATTTTATGCCAATTCTTGTCCTGTTTTCATGGATTATAGGTGTTCCACTTTTCTTCTTAAGATCTTCTCAATGGTTTGGTATTTTTTGGGTTTCTATACCAATTTCTCTCTACAGTTTTGTAGGAAATTTTGCTCCCTTCTTCGAGGTGGGAGTTGGAGCATACCTAGACGGCAGAAACAGAGCCCACTGGCTAATTCCATTACTAATCTTCACATTCTTGTACAACATACCAATATGCACAAAAGCCTTTGCAGACCTGCTCATATCAAAAATCTCTAGAAGAAACAATAATCACTGGGAGAGAACCGCTCATTCGGGAAATGGAAACAGTTATATTATGAATTAGAGGAAAATCTTGAAAAGATAAGAATGATTCCGAATCCGGATCCAACAATGTTTATTATTTTGATATTTGGAGTTTCAACCTTCATCTTCATCATGTTATTGCCTGCGCTTTTTGAGCTAAAAAGACCGAAGGATGCAGGACCCAGGAAAATAATGGACGACATTATCGCTGTTCAGCAATTTCAACTGGGACAGATAATTTCATTGATGAACGTAGAAGAAGAAAAACCTGGATTAGATCAGGTGCTCGTTAAGAAAATAGCAGACATCATTGCCTTTTTACCAAACTTAGAGGCTTAACGCTGTTTTTCTTCAAAAACAGTTTCGCGTTTTTCCATTGTTCCTGAGCTACCTGAAAGTTGCCAAGAACACTCCCATGAAGAGAATAGAAAATGTAACACAAGTAAGTGCATTGAGTGCACTTGCTGTAGGTTTTGCGCAAGGCGTTAGACTTTGGACTGTTCCAAGCTTTAGGCAAATCGAAGATAGACGCTACTGGATTATGGAGGTGGCATCCTGCAACTCTACCTAAATGGTCTATAACGAAAAAGTTTTGAAGCGCACGACATTCCCAAGTTCTTTTACCTGTCGAATAAAGATTTTTGACGGCTTTCAACAATTTAGTTGTCATGAGAACGTTGCTGTTTTTTTTCTTCATATCAATAAGAGAGTTACAAAGGTTAACCATTGCTTCTTTGTCAACTATCGTAAATTCATCGTCTTTCTTACCTATTTTAAAAAGTCGGTCTTGGTGGTTAGAAAAGTCGTAGGAATACAGGGCGTACCAAATTGGAATGCCTTGATTTATAAAGTATCTAGTGAAATCTAAAATTTCGTATAAGTTAAATTGTGAAATTGTAGGCGACACGCTAACAGAAACACCTTCTTCATGAAGTTTTTCAACAGCTTCCATTGCCTTGCACCATGCACGTTTAACACCTCTCACATAGTCGTTTTTCTGTGGGTTTAGACTGTCAATGGAGATTGCAACAAGATCTGCGTTACGTAAGTCGTCGATTTTTTTGACGGCCATGCTACCGTTATCGTAAACTGTTGTTATAAAGAAGCGTGAGGCATACTCGATAATTTCACCTATATCATTTCTTAGAAGAGGATTACCTCCAGATAAGACAACTTCTATTACGCCCAGTTCTCGGAGGATGTCTAAACCTCTCTTTATCTCGTCCGTTGATAATTCTTTAGTATCTTGCTCCCGCCAAACATTACATCCTTTACAACGGTAGTTACATTTTCGTGTGAGCATCCACTGCACATGATAAGGCTTGTTAGGTGTTAGAGAACGAACAACTATACTGGCGGCTTTTTCAATAGTCATGACCAAACGGTGTTTCACTCCATCATCATTTTCACCTTATTTTATTTAAAGTTTTAACCAATTACATAACAACCGAAACATACAAAAATTCAGCTTAACAGCAAAGGTAAGTAGGGGTAGAACGCTTGCGGTTTATGGGACCTATAGATGTCGTGATACTAACTAAAAATAGCGAACAAACTTTGAAAAAATGTCTTTGCTCAATCTACAAAAATATACCGGTGAGAAAGCTGATAGTTGTTGATGGATACTCAACCGATAAAACTTCGAAGATTATACAAACATTCAACAGAAAATACAAAAACATAAAGGTGATTCGTGACGATGGAACGAGGGCGACTGCAAGACAAAAAGGCATTGAAACCGTTGAAACTGATTGGTTCATGTTTGTAGACAGTGATGTTGAACTTTGCAAAGATTGGTTCGAAAAAGCCAAAAAATACATAGACGAAAATGTAGGTGCACTCTGGGGAATAGAAGTCTGGTCAGTTATTCAAAATCCAGCCACACTTAAGATGTTCTTATGGATAACACGAAAAATATTTGAAATACGAGGCGGAACACACGACACGCTTGTTCGCTACAATGCGATAAAAGACATAAAAATCCCAGAAAACCTTCACGTCTTCGAAGACGCATACATCAAGGAATGGATAACAAAGAAAGGGTATAAAGTTGTCGCATGCTATGACCCATACTGTGTACACTACAGACCAGAAAACGCTTGGACGATGAAGGGAAGCATAGAAATAATCGCTGAGGCTTTGAGGCTCGGCTCTTTAAGGAAAATCACGGAACTAATTCTAGCCTACGGATTTTACACAGCCTACATTTCGTACAGAAGCCTCGCAAAGAAGATTGGAATCTGAATAGGCAGTTAAACACGTTTTTTCAACGCGAGCCATAGATGATCGCACAGCGGTCTCATGAACCTGGTTCTAGAACCGTTTCTGTGAATCAAAACTCGTTCTTGAGAGTTTTTGAGGATCACGCCGACTACGGAGGCGTCTATCCCGTTCTCTTTTAGCACATCAACTATTTTTTCGGTTTGATCCTCTTTCGCTGCGATCAGAAGTGTTCCAGAGCTTATTAGTTGAAGTGGGTTTATCCGGAAGATTCGGCAAATTTCGAAGGTTTCCTTCGCCATTGAAATTTTTTCTTCAAAGATTTTCACGCCTACGTTGGACGCGTCTGCGAGTTCGTGGATTCCTCCAGCTATCCCTCCTTCGGTTGGGTCGTGCATGGCTGTCACGCCGCCTGTTTGGAAAGCCAGTGTAGCTTCTTCGACCACGCTTATAACGTTGAAAAAGTTTTTCGCGCTACCCAGTAATGTATCGTCAAGTTTTCCCCTGAGTTGTGCCTCTCTATCGTTGGCGAGAATTGCCGTGCCTTCGATCCCGATCGTCTTCGTGATTATGAGCTTATTTCCAGGTTTGGCTCCGCCAGCTGTCACGTAGTTTCCTTTTTCTGTTATGCCCACGGTGCAGCCAACAACTACTGGATTAGTCAGTCCGGGAGTTACTTCGCAATGTCCACCAACGATTGCCATTCCCAAATCTTTTGCAGCTTTATCCATCTGAACACATATGGTCTCAACGATTTTCTTATTCGCGTTTTCAGGAAGCAGAATGCACGAGAAAAAGAATACGGGTTCGACACCGAAAGTGGCAACGTCATTCGCGTTAACGTTTACGGCAAGCCAACCTATCCGCTCTATTGCCCCGGTAATAGGATCCATAGAAACTATCAAGGATTTATCTCCAACGTCAATTACTGCACCGTCAAATCCAGGGGCAGGACCCAAAACAACTTCTCCACGTTTCACACCCAGATTCTTGAAAACAACTTCTTTTAGAATATCAACTGGAATTTTTCCAAAAGGGAGACCCAGACCGTTAAACCTCCATTTGTATATTCTGTTCGGTATGCAATTATTTCTTTTTCAGATATGGGAGTGCACGCCAAACTATTTTAGCTATTGGTAACGCTACTATTGCACCTATTATCATTTGCCCAATGTTTACTGGAATTTCGACGATGGCTACTACTTCGATGTTGAAAAGTGGGCCTATGAGGAACAATTGGTAGAGGAAGTATCCCAGAACCATGACGAAGCCGCCAGTGATTACGGAGAAAACCGTCCAGCCAAACTCTGGGTCAGCTAGGAATCCCAATGCGACTATGGAAAAAGTTGTTATGGCACCTAAAAACAACCAGAACTCTGTTGGAACATAAAGCATGAATGAACCCGTGCCTAAGGTAAGTTCTACTTCACCACTATAGTAAGCCGTGCCAATCCAGCCCAGTAAGAAACCAGCAACAACTCCTAAAACCAGCGTGAAAAACTTCCAGTGAAGTCTAGAACTAAACTTTGGATTCTTTTTCTTAAGCGCCCCTACGACGGCACCTTCACAAGCCTTAATAATAAGCGTGGCTGGCGCATAATGAGGGTAGCCTAACAGCAGATCAGCCAGCATAGAGCCAACTCCTCCAGCGATAGCTCCTACGAAAGATCCGAAAAGGAGGGCAGAGAGAAAAACCATAGATTCGCCTATGTTGAAAAACCCTTTTGTTCCGGGGACATAAATAGAAAAGAGCATAGTTACAACGCAAACGAGTGCCGTGAACACGGCTGTAACTGCCAAATTGAAAGGTGATAACGCTTTTTCTCTAGTCATTTCTAATCGAAATAGTATAGTTATAACTATACTAGTTAAGCTTTGCGAATCAGAGTAGAAGTTTTAGATCATCTATTGCATGTAAAACTTTTTTGCCGCGTTGCGTTATCTTAAAGAATTTTCGCCCATTTTTTGCGTAGCCCACTATTAGTCCCTTTTCTGAGAGCTCGTTAAGGTGCTGATATATGGCTGCTCTTGTCATGGTTTTTCCTAGTTTTTTCCATAAGCCATAGCCATATGTATCTTTTCTGCTTAAGTTTCGCAGTATTTTTTCTTTCGTGCTTATTTCTAAGCCTATAACCGTTGTCTTCTGCTTTTTGGTTAATGCTTGTAGTACGTCTGTGGCTTTTAGTCCGCTTCCGGTGATGAGGCACACAACGCTGTCGTTCTTGTTTATTTTTCTCTTCTTGACAAGCTTTTTTACCGCTGCAATTGTGGCTGAGCTTGCTGGTTCCGCAAACATTCCTTCAAGTTTGGCTATTTGGAGTTCTGCTTTGAAAATTTGGGAGTCGGATACCGTTAAGGCTAAGCCGTTTGATTCTTTTATTGCCTTTATTGCTAGTTCGCCTTGGAGCGGATTGGCTACTAAGACAGCGAGTGCACGGGTAAATGGCTTAGAATTTCTTCTTGGTTCAGAACGTTTTTCCTCTAATGTTTTGGCTATGGGTGCACATCCTTCCGGTTGGACTCCAATCATTTTTGGTAAGGATTTGGTTATTCCAAACTGTTTAAGTTCCTTGAAGCCTTTCCATATGGAGTATATGGTTCCGCCCCCTCCCATGGAAACGGTGAACCATTCTGGAACGCCAAACTGTTCATGCACCTCGTAGGAAATCGTTTTCTGTGCTTCAATCACAAGTGGGTTCAGCTCTGCTGTTGCTTGATACCAGCCAGTTTCCTCTGCCAAGGTTTCAGCTCTGTGTATAGAATCGTCAACTGTTTCTCCAAACTCTTCGATGACAGCGTCGTAAGCGAGCATTTGGGCAAGTTTTCCAACATCTACAAGTTTCGGCACAATCACTTGGCAGATTAACCCAGCCTTTGCGGAATAGGCAGCCATGGAAGCACCTAAGTTTCCGTTGGTTGCACAGATTATCGTGTCATATTTGAGGTCTATCGCGTTTGAAGTGAGAAGAGCTGCGGCACGGTCTCTAAAAGAGTTTGTCGGGTTTCTGGTTTCGTCCTTTAGATACAATTCCTTTAAGTCAATGCTCTTGGCAAGTCTCTCAGCCTTATGTAGTGGTGTTCCACCTTCACCTAAACTTATGATGTTCCGCACTGGCGGAAGTAATGCCCTATATCTCCAAAAACGGAGCTTACCAGAAAACTTGATTTTATGATTTTTAGGCAAGCTAACCTCATATTCTAATGTCCCTCCACACCTTTCACAGTTGCTTTTCGGTGGATAAAGTGGAAATTTTAAGCCGCATTTAACACATTTAGGGGCCATAATTTTACTCCATTTAATCAGAGTTTTTAGTTCCTTATTCTATTTTTGATTGGACAACTTCTCGCTAAATAATCTTAATGTTTACAATGTTCCAAAGGTTATTACTGACTGCATGAATAGGAAAATCTAAATGGAAGTTTAATTTTGTTAATAGGCAAGTTGCGAGTTGACAGTTATGAGCGAAGATAAAGCGAAGGAAGACCCTGTTAAACTGCACAAAGATGGATACACGCTTTGCGAATTAGGAAAATACAAAGAAGCAAAAGAAAAATTTCTACGAGCCTCTGAACTGTACCAGAAAGCGAACAACTTCTTTGACGCCACATCCATGCTTTACAAGGCTGGGGAGTGCTTCTACATGCTCAAGGACTACGAGACAGCCCTTGAATATTTCCTAAATTCTGCAGATTTATCCTTCAAGAAGGGGTTTGACAGATTTGGAGTAAGCGCACTAGAATATGCAAGGGATTGCTACAAAGCCGTGGAAAACAAGGAGAAACTTGAGGAAGTGGAGAAGAAGATAAAAGAAGTGAAA
>JAOUPS010000033.1 GCA_029879735.1 Candidatus Bathyarchaeota archaeon
TTGATATGTACGAAGCTCGATTGTACCCGGTAGCCAATCCCTCGAGAGGGATTGGTGTATCTTTGAACGACGTGCCATTAGCTTGGGAGCCTGGGCTCTACGGCGAGGTTTATCAAGGGTATGGTGGGTTCAATCTAGACGACAGGGGGTACAAAAACCACGATTCCACGGCAAGTTGTGAATTCCTCGGGCAAGATATGTTAATCAACTACACATCTTCCCATGAATCAGATTTTATTCTCTACCAACTTGTTCTAATAGCTGAACTTGGAGAAGGCAACGTGCGATTTATGATTAAAACGGACTTTGACCCACCGGAAATAAATGTTAAGGATCCAGTGGAACTGGCGTATCCCAGTGATGACACAACAATAATTGCGGAGGTAGTGGATGAAAGCATGTTAGAAAGAGTCTGGTTGGCCTATACAAATGATGACTGGTTAACATCAGCTTCGGTTGAGTTGGTAGAGAATAAGAATTGTACATATACAGGAAGCATCCCCAGACAGGTTGCTGGAACCGTTGTGAAATACAAAGTTTTGGCACTTGACACCGCTGAAAATCAAGCAGAAATGCAAGGTAACTATACTGTTAAGAATCCAACTGAGATAGAACTTTCCTTGTCCAAATATATCTGTGAAGTTGATGAACCCGTGGTGGTTAACGGTTTAATATCTCATGGCGGAGCCTTCGTGACAGTGAACTATACATGTAATGAACAAGTGAACTATAGCTCTACGGCGCAAGCGGATTCCAATGGCGTCTTCGGTGAAGAGTTCACCCCCTCCGAATCAGGATTTTGGACGATTTCAGCAAGTTGGTCTGGAAATCAAACCTGCTTAGGTGCCTTCAGTGACCGCGAAGAGTTGGCTGTTAGTAAGATTGTTCCTTCCTTGACTTGTAATACTACTGAACGAACTCTAACTATTGGGAAAAATGTGACCGTGACTGGTTCGATTAATCCAAGTCTGAATTATGCTCATATCAGGTTAGTGTTCACTCGACAAAACGAGTCAACCATTGAGACTTCTGTTTATACAGAGGCAAATGGGACCTTCACAGCCAATTTCACGCCGGATTCCATAGGATCTTGGAAAGTGACGGCGAAATTCGATGGTGACAGTGTACGGTTTGCCGCTTCAGAGAGCTATCCAAGCACTTTTCTTGTACGCGAAGCTCCAGGGCTTGGTTACGATTTTTACATGTATCTCTTGGTTGCAGTGGCGGGTGGAGCAGTCGCCCTAATTACGATCGTTCGAATGTATCGATCGCGCGTAGTTGAATAAGTTGAGTGAAAGCTTTGGGCGTTAGCTACTAATGTGACATAGAATATATAGCAGGTAGTTCCTCAACTAATAAAAGTGGGTTCTCTTTAATTTATGGGAACAGCATAAAATAGATTTTAACAACAGCTATGCTAACAATGGCTAAAGCTATGGCTAGTACCAAATAGTTGGATTTTGAAGATACTTTTTTCAATATCTTGCTAAAAATCCCTATTTGAATACTCCTTTTTGGAATACTGCTTTCCTTTACATCTGTTGAACCCGTCGCAGATCCTAGTTCTGGAATTTCGTTTTTAGATTGTGGAAGGTTTGTCTCAGTATTTGCAGTCATTTCAGCTTCATTGTGCCTTAGGCTTGATTCTTGATGAGGCATTTTTGCCGGAATTGCTGTGTCATTCGTTGGTTGTTTGATTTCTTCGGTGTAGTATCCCCTCTCATTAGGTAGTGCACCACTTCTGCACAGTTTTTCTAAATCTTCTAGTTTATCAATTTTCTCCAACACCATCAATAACGCTTTTTGAAATTTAACAACCGCATTCTCAACGTTGTCCATCATCGAGTTTAATGCGCGGGCGAAGTCTGACGGTTGGGGTTCATCTATTTGAGTTTCACTCAACTTTCGATCAACTCTTTTTCGGATATTTTACGCATTCCAGTACTTAGTATGACCTTGTTTGACGTCGCCTACAGGAGCAAAATAAGTTTTATGAATCGTGGATACATATTTGTCAATTTCAAGTTTCAGGAAAGAGAAGATAGTTAATCAATCAAAGATTGAGCATCAGCATCTTTGCGGGAGGTTTGATGAGGTGATAGGTCTTAGCTGATTTAAGTTGTTCCGTTAGAGTCTGCATACGTAGAGCGCGCGCTCTATTTCTCTATTTTCTAATGTTCTCGCCTAAGATCGGACTTTCTCCTTGTGGTTTTCCTAGCCGCTCACACTTCCACACTTCACATTTTTCAGATTTCCAGTTGTCGTAATCTCTTACTCCCACATTTAAGATGTAATTCTTTTCTATTCATTTCTTTTACATCTCTTCAGTCAGAGTTTAAGTGACTAGCATTGCTATGACTTCACAGATTGAGGTTTTTAGGCTTCCTCCAATCCTTGCTTGTGAAGTGCATGCTCGTTAATTTCGCGAGCTTGCAGAAGTTTATGTTTGATTCGGATGCTGAATTCATAACTTATTTATTTTTTATCCCGTGTTTCTTTCTCTACAACGAGTCAATAAGATGTTTAAAACACTATTAAGGGGCATCTAGTATGAGGATTGGCTTCTTTGTTTGGGAGTATCCACCCGCTATTGTTGGCGGCTTAGGCACTTATGCAGAATACATAACGCGTGAATTCGTTTCCATGGGGAATGATGTAACAGTTTTCACACTCAACCCTGGAGAATTAAAAACCAGAGAAATCATAAAAGGCGTGGAGGTTCACAGACCTTTGATTGCTGATGCAAGCAATGTTTTCCCGATGTTTGTTATCGACGACCTGAAAAAATGGGGAACAAACATCAGGTTGTTCAACGATATCTTCATGTATAATGTGTTGAGTGCGGCGAAATTCATAAACAACATGCTGAAAAAAGAAGGGTGCGACTATGATGTTGTTTGCGTGCATGACTGGTTAAGCAGCATAGCTGGCATAATAGTGAAAAATGAAACGAAAGTTCCAGTTGCATTTCACGTTCACAGCACTGAATGGGGTAGGAGTGGGGGACAAGGTTCCGAGGTGGTTTCGTACCTTGAATGGGAAACAGCCCAAAAAGCGGACAAAGTGATGACTGTAAGCCATGCGATGCAGGAAGATTTGATAAGGCATGGGTGGCCAAAATCAAAAATAAGCGTTGTCTGGAATGGAGTGGACCCCGAACGTTATAACCCAAAGAATTGTGAGCCCGAGGAAGTAGAGAAGATTCGCGACAAGTATAGCATAGAACCAGAAGAAAAGATGCTTCTCTTTCTTGGAAGACTAACGTGGGTGAAAGGTGTTAGGAACCTAATTCAAGCGATGCCCACAGTTTTAGATGAATATCCGAATACAAAGCTAGTGATTCTGGGCAAAGGCGAACAGCAGAATGACCTAGTTGAAACTGCAAGGAGACTAGCAATAAACGATAGAGTTGCCTGCAGATTCGAATTTGTACCAGAAAAAGAACGTATTTTGCATTATGCAGCAGCAGATATTTGCATTTTCCCATCAATCTACGAACCATTCGGAATTGTAAGCCTGGAAGCCATGTCAATGGGTAAACCATTAATTATAGGAGCTCAAGGTGTGGTTGGCTTCAGAGAGCAGGTCATACCCTCAGGAGCAGACCAAAATGGTGTGCACGTAAATGGCGGAAATCCAGCCGACATTGCATGGGGCATAAAAGAAGTCTTGTGTGATTCTGATAGGGCCAGAAGATGGGGGGAGAAGAGTAGAAAACGAGTGTTGCAATACTTCACGTGGAGAAAAGCTGCAGAACAGACCTTAAAAATATACGAGACGCTTCAGCATCCACAAGAACTAGGCGAATATAGAGTAGTAGATCTGATGGATAAGTTGACAAGAAGATAAAAAGTAACTATGTATGTCAACTCCCACTTTCCAGTTTGATATGAGCAAATTTAAATGATGACAATTGGAATCAGGAAATAGTTTGCATCATAACTCCATGAAAGTCAACAAAGACATAGCTTACAGGGAAAAAAGAACTCTAACAAGTAGATCAAATCTGCCGTATTAAGTAGTTAACATCTGCACCCCCAAGGGGTGTGCGTGATCCTCCCCATTAATTAACTGGGATTCACGCCACCGCGCGAGAGCGCGTACCCTTAAGTTTCAAGTAAAATAATATTAAACTTATGAAGCCAAAATCAACATCAGGAGTCTATAGAATGTGCATGCCATTTCTCATGACTTAAAAACTACACAAGTTTGAAATTGCACTTTAGACTAGGCATTTCACCTTTCATCCTCGACAACCACTTATAGTTCCCTTGAATTGTACCTTTGTACGAATAAATTCAACGCCTCGACCTCGAACTTTTATGCTTCCATTAAAATACGTTATCGTGGTGAAAACATTTTAAGCAAGAGGGAAATGTAGTTCTTAAAGACACCAAGGATTTCAGAGACGAATATGCTTATGTGCTTCGCCACCGAATTAAGCAGAAAATTGCAGAGTTCAAAGTCGAGCTGACCATTCTGGTGAAGAACACCGGGTTCTTGAGGAATTTTGTAAGACCCTACAGTTTTTTGTAAGGCAATGTATATCCGTGGAGAAGCTTGAAAACAGCCGTTTTTCAGAAAAACAAAGCGATTTTTGGTGCGGCCGCCGGGATTTGAACCCGGGTCGTCGGCTCGGGAGGCCGAAGTCCTAGCCAGGCTAGACTACGACCGCATTAGACACTAGACTCTAGCAAAAAAGAGATAACTAACTTAAACTTTTATCCATTACTCTAAAGATGTGTAGGAGAGCAAAATGAAAACAGTTAAGCAGGGCACTTATTTTTGGCAGGGAAACGAAGCCTGTGCTGAAGGAGCGATAACCGCTGGCTGTCGTTTTTTCGCTGGATACCCCATAACACCCGCAAGTGAAATAGCTGAACACATGGCGAAACGACTGCCACAAGTTGGGGGAATAGCCACCCAAATGGAGGATGAGATGGCTTCTATAGGCGCGGTTGTAGGTGCAAGCTGGGCTGGAGCCAAAGCGATGACAGCCACTTCTGGACCAGGATTCAGCCTGATGCAAGAATTCATAGGGTATGCTTTCATGACCGAAACCCCATGTGTAATAGTTGACGTGCAAAGGGCTGGTCCAAGCACCGGACAAGCCACCAAAAGTGGACAAGGCGACGTTATGCAGTCCCGTTGGGGCACTCACGGAGACTATTCAGCCATAGTGATTTCGCCAAATTCTGTGCAGGAAATGTTTACACTAACGATTAGAGCGTTCAACCTAGCTGAAAAGTATCGCACACCTGTCATAGTTCTCGCAGATGGAACAATCGCCCACATGAGAGAACAAACTATAGTGCCACCGATCGAAAGCATAGAAACAATCAACCGTAGAAAGCCGAAGACTGAAGAAAAAGCCTTCTTCGGCCTAGAGGAAATTCCACCAATGCCAACTGTTGGTGAAGGATTTAATGTCGCTGTCACAGGGTCAACCCATAATGAACACGGCATTAGATTCACAGCCGACCCAACAGTCCATAGACGCCTTGTAGGAAGACTTAACAATAAAATCAAGAACCATGTTGATGAAATCGCGGATTTCGAAAGCTACAACATTGATGAATGCCAAATAGGTATAGTCTCTTACGGCTGCACATCACGAGCGATTCACGAAGCCGTTGAAAACGCAGAGAAAAGAGGAATCAAGACTGGTTACATAAGGTTGAAAACCCTCTGGCCATTTCCAGAAAGCATAATCAAAAAACTGGCGGAATCGGCTGAAAAGATAATCGTTCCAGAAATGAATCTAAGACAGATGTTTTATGAAGTGGAAAGAACCGCGAACGGCTTAGCAAAAATCATCCCGCTAAACAAGATCGGTGGTGGAGAACTAATCACGCCCGAGGAGCTACTAGTTAAAGTGGAGGATGGAGAAGAATGACTGAAACTTTCTCGATTCGGAAATATCTAAGGGACTTAAAGTTGCCATTCTGCCCAGGCTGCGGCATATTCACAGTTATGAACACTTTCCTGAGGGCCGTTCATGAACTAGGCCACAAAGACCTGAGCAAATTTGTTTTTTGCAGCGGTATAGGCTGCTCTTCATGGATTCCCTCGCCATATTTCATAGCAGACTCTATTCATACTCCCCACGGAAGAAGCATACCAGTTGCAACGGGCATAAAACTCCTCCGTCCAGACCTTAACACTGTCGTTTTCGGCGGGGACGGAGACATCGTCGGAATAGGTTTAAGCCACTTCATACATGCTGCAAGAAGAAACTTAGACGTCCTCGTCATAATGGTTAACAACATGGTTTACGGAATGACAGGTGGACAGGTCGCACCCACCACCCCTTTTGGGACAAGAACAACAACCACACCTTACGGAAGCTTTGAACAACCACTAGACGTTGCTAGACTAGCCGTCACAGCTGGAGCTTGCTATTCGGCACGTTGGACAACGGCACACCCGGATGAACTCAAAGACTCCATAAAAACGGCAATTAAAACGCAGGGCTTCAGATTCATTGAAGTTGTGAGTCAATGCCCGACAGCCTACGGAAGAAGAGTCGGGTTTAAAGATGTTGGAGAAATGCTAAAATGGCTTAAACAAGACTCGGTTCCAATCCAACAAGCAGAGCAAATGAGCGAAGAAGAATCAGCAAATAAAATCGCTGTAGGCGTTTTTGTTCAAAGAAAACGGCTAACACTTACTGAAACAATTTACAAGATAATCGAGGAGGCTCAAAGAAGTGCCAAATAAGGTTGAAATAAGGATAAGTGGACTTGGCGGACAAGGAGTGGTTTTAGCTGGGCAGATCCTAGGCAGAGCAGCAGTCTATGATGGAAAAAACGCTGCGCAGACACAGAGTTACGGCGCCGAAGCTAGAGGAACAACAGCCAAAAGTGAAGTAATAATCTCAGACGGTGAGATCAGCTTTCCAGCTATTAGAAAATGTGATGCATTAATCGTGATGAATCAGGAGGCAGCTGAGAAAAATGTAAAGGATCTGAAGGAGGATGGTATGCTCCTCATTGACAGTAGCAACGTAAAAAAAATACCAAAAACCAGTGCAAAAATCTTCAAAATCCCAGCCACCGAGACAGCGGAAATTTCTTTCGGTCAAAAAGTCTATGCAAACATGATAATGCTTGGAGCCTTAACAAAAATAATAAACATAATAAGTGAAGAATCCATGGAAAAGGCGATAAGAGACACCGTCCCGGGAAAGTCGGTAGCCGTTAATATCCAAGCATATAAAAGGGGAAAAAGCTTGTAGGATGAGATTCATCTTACCATGCGAATTCTTTGCAAATAAAATAACTGCAAAAATCGAGAACCTTCGTTGGTTATTAAATATGTTTCTTTTTCTGTAAACACAAGATAACCGCAGATGAGTAAATAATCAAGGTATTTCTTAGTCTGCGTATAATTCAAATTAGCGCTCTGCATTATTTGGGTTTTTCTTCTCCCCTTCCTCGAGTTCTTAACAGTCGCTAATATGTCGCTGATTATTGACACTCTATCTCTATACTTAAATGTGTGTGAAATCGGTAACGACTTTGATCTTAACATGATTCCATCTCCAAATATCGTGCTCTTTCTCCTTTGTTATATTATCATTGTTGAAACACTTACGTGTTTTTTCGGTAGACTTCGTTGAAAATAGAAGTGTGCGTGCTGGAAACTGCTGGAAACTGTTGAAACAAACATTCTCAGAATCGAAGCATTTTTATGTTATTTCAACTGAAACTATTGAAAGGAGTCAACAGTTTGTCCCAACGTGAGCTAGCACCGAGTGAAATACGACTTTTGCAAGAAGCTCTGAGCAGCGACTATGAAATATGCAACATACGTCTACGAGAAGGTGAATACCAATATGAACTTGCCAAAGCAATTGCATCCTTCCAACTCGAACTATGTTTTCCGGACATCAAAGACATAACAAAAAGACTATACGGCGAAGAAAAAACAAATGACGTCAAGTTTATCCGCAAAATTCAAACAATCCTAAAAAAAATGGAGAAAGGCAATGTTGTCAGGATCTTGCCAAAGAAGAACCCTTGGGAGTTACAAAGATATGCCCTCCCAAGTTTCAAGTTTCAAGATGTTAACAAAAATCTTGTATTTCTTGTGACCGACCAGCAAATAGAGCAAATGCAAAATCTGCTGCGCTCCACACTAAGCCAACAAGAAAAACCTACAGCTAGACCAAACAAAATTAAGACTAAGATTTCCATATTGATATTCATAGTAGTCGCATCATACACGACCATTTTATGGGATCTCATGCAACCCATTATTAACCCAATCATTTTCGTCCCTGCGTTTTCGTTTGCTGTTGCATGTTCTCTTATGCTAGGAAAAATACTCTCCCAAAAATAAGCATTATATGCATCTCACCTTAACGTTAAATAGTTCTGTGTACTAACAAAATAGACCGTGATCAACTTGAACAAAGCTATTTTGGCTTCATTTACAATCTTGTGTTTGTTATCCACAGTGTTTCTAATGGAGTGCAATTTATCTGTCAGGGCAAGTCAAAATGTCGTACTGGTTCCAGATGATTATGAAAGGATTCAATGGGCTATAGGTAATGCCAGTATGGGAGACACAATCTACGTTAGGGCAGGAACGTACTATGAAAATGTTATCGTCAACAAGGGCGTGTCTCTCGTTGGAGAAGACAGAGACTCAACAATTGTTGATGGCAATGGAACTGGAAACGTGATTTCTATAACGGCTGACAACGTAAGCGTCGAGGGCTTCACTATAAGTAAAAGCGGCACGCATCCATACGACAGCGGCATATTCGTAGACCGTTTTACCGGCAACAACATAATCCACAACACAATAACAAACAACAACTACGGAATTAGCCTCTACTATTCCAGTGATAACCTGATCTCAGACAACACAATAGCAGACAACAACGATGGAGTTAGCCTTTACTCTTCTATCAGCAACGAGATCTCAGACAACAAGATAACAGACAGTTATGATGGAATTATCCTCTACTATTCTGTAAGCAATGTGGTTTCACGCAACACAATAACAGAAAACGACTATGGAATCCTCCTTTTCGATTCCAGCAGCAACGACGTTTTCCAAAATAACTTCGCTGGCAACACTCAACAAACTTACAGCTATAATTCGATTAATGTATGGGATAATGGAAAGGAAGGCAACTATTGGAGCGACTATACTGGTGTAGATTTATACAGTGGTCCTTATCAGAATGAAACTGGCTGGGATGGAATAGGTGACAACCCTTACGAAAAAATCGAAGACGACAACCAAGACAATCATCCTCTAATGGGTATGTTTTCTAAATTCAAAGTCACCTTGGAAAGAGAAACGTACCATGTCACTACTATTTGCAATTCAACAATCTCTGAATTCAGATTTGAAATCGGACCAGAAACAGGGAACAAAATAATACGCTTCAATGTCACAGGCAAAGATGATACTGTTGGTTTCTGCAGAGTTGCGATTCCTACTGAGTTAATGAACTATCCATATATTGTACTGGTTGGTGGTGAGGAGATAAACGCAACTAAACTTGATGTTTCAAACGAAACATATGTTTATCTATATCTCAACTATCCCTATAACAGTCATACCATTGCAATAATTTCTTCCAAGACGCTCTACCTTTACAACAAACTACTCGACAAATACGTCGAGTTGAACGCCACGTATTATGACCTTTTGAACGACTATGGCGTTCTGTTAGGCAATTATCGGCAGCTTGAAGAAAGCTATGACGAATTGAACAGTTCTTATCAGGAGCACCTGTCGGATTACTCCAAAAACGTGCACAATATCCAAAATCTAATGTATATCTTTGCGGCTACAACAGCAATCTTCATAGTAACTACCATCTATCTATCGAAACACGCACACACAGGCAAGACTAAGGTTTTTGAACGTACTCAAAAAAAAGCGCATGCTCTAGCTTGCACACAACAATGAAACATACCCGCGTGCGGCGAAGAGGTGGGATTTTGATTTCAAACTGAGTTGTCCTTATCTAATAAGTTTATGCCAAATGGACTTGTCTAAGAGAACCCGCGTGAAAAGCACGCCACAGGGCGTCAGAGCACATATGCGTACTGGTCTTCTTTTCTCTCTAGGCATCCCTGCACGTCTGGATATGACTGTTTTTTCTTCTCAAGACTTTCCAAAGGTTTGACATTGCTGCGCAGATGTTAGGCTGAATTCTATTGCTTTCAGCTTTCTAATCTTAATGACTAAGTACCCAGAAGATGACTTAGAAATCTGTTTTTGATTTTCCAGATGAAAATCTGAAAAGCAGTAACCATTAAGACGAATAGAAACACTGGTAATAGTGCGACAACTTCTGGCACATGTGCGAGTCCAAGCGCGCTTACTATGAATTTGCTAGCTTCAAATATCAGACGAATAACTTGTGCGAAAAACAGTAACAGTGAGGACCAGGTATGGACCAACGTTACAGCTGACGTCAAAAAGAGAATTGATAAGACAAGGTAATAATTGCTTAATTTTGGTATGACTCTTTTTAGTGTTTCGAAAGCTTTCAAGTCGCCAACTCCTAAGTCGGCTTTGTTGTTAAATGCCTTGACAAAAATCTTGGCGTTCTGATAAGCCTCGTATGCAACTTCTGTTAGCATCAAGTTTATACAAATGACTAGCAAGGCAACACTTAGCACAAGACCATATTCAAAGACTTTCCAGATGAAAAACATGGAAACCAGGCCAGCGAGAAATATCATTAATGGCAAGGACCAGAGACTGTGAATAATTCTTCTGTGTTCTGGATATGGGTTGATGACGTTGAAAGATTTATTAAAAACATTAGCTGACAAGTTCCTCGGGAGACTGTTAATCTCATGATATTTTAACCGAAAAAGTATGGATAAAACCAAAGTTAAACAGCCCAATGCAAACAGTGTTAAAGATGAATAATAAAAAAGATAAGTTTCTGCCAATACTGTTACACCACATCTATCAAAAATAGATGTTGCTTAAATCCTTAGCGAAGAAAGGTTCTGTTAACTCTTAACTCTTAGGAGCGCGCGCTAGGCACATAATTTCATGCAATCACCAATCTCTTTAAATCTTGTCTGGGCGTAATCTAAAAACATGTCTAAGAAAATTACTTATGCTGATACAGGTGTTGACAGGGAATTAAGAGCGAAATCAAAAAGGGCTTTAAGGATTTTGAAAGAAACTTATAGATTTAGTCTTTATGGCAAGTTAGTTCAACTTCCTTTCGGAAACATTTTTCCAATTGGAAGAAACCGTTACTTGGACTTGGTTATTGAGGGAATTGGCACAAAAGTGCTTGTTGCGCAGTTAGCTGAAAAATACGACACTATAGGGATTGATGGTGTGGCCGTGGCTGTTAACGATGTTATAAGGTCTGGTGCAAAGCCTTTGGCGGTTGCAGATAATATTCACGCACATGTTTCAGATCCAGTTTTAGTTAAGCAATGGATGAAAGGTATAGTGAAAGGTGCAACTGAAGCGGAATGCATAGTGCCGAGCGGTGAAATCGGTGATGTCCCAGAGCTGATAAAGGGCCTGATGGAAGGCAAAGGCGTCGACATGGTTTTCGCAGGAATAGGCGAAGTTACTAGCGAAAAAACAATCTCTGGGGGAAACATAAAGCCAAGCAATGTCATCGTGGGCCTGCGAAGTTCCGGGCTTCACAGCAACGGCATATCTTTGGCAAGGAAAATTCTGTTTGAACAATGGGGTGGAAAATATAACCCCTATGATACCCCGGATGGATTAGACAGAGAAATAGTCTACGAAGTTTTGGAACCAACCAAAATACATGTTAAGCCTCTGCTCAGTGTTGCGGAACAGGTTAATGTGAAGGCAGCTGTGCACATAACTGGTGATGCATACTTGAAATTTGACCGTTTAACAAAGTTTTCAAAGAATATAGGTTTCGAATTCAATAATTTTAAACCGCAATCAATCTTTGAGTTGATCCAGAAAACCGCCTATGAACTTGGCGGCACAATAACAGATGAAGAGATGTTCAAAACCTTCAACATGGGATGGGGATTCGCAATAATAGTTGAAAAGACGGATAAAGACAAGGCAATAGACATTCTGGAAAAAACTGGAACACAAGCCGAAGAGATAGGTCACGTAACTGATTCTGAAGGAATCAACATTCTCTACGGAGATAGAAAAATCATTCTGAGATAGGTGTTTGCTTCATCAATGATAAAAGTGTTTAAATCCCTTGGAATTCAAACTTAGTCTATGAGATATCGTTTGAAAATTGAAGTCAGCTTGAAGCCGGGACACAGCGACCCTGAAGGCGAAACCACAGCACGTTTACTGAAGGAACTTGGCTATAAAGTTGAAAGAGTGGGCGTCAGCAAAGTTTATAGTTTGTCTCTTGAAGCTGAATCGCTGGAAGGGGTTGCGGCAGAAGCGGAGGAAATGTGTAAGAGACTTCTGGCAAATCCAACCAAGGACAATTATGCAATCGTGGTTGAGGAAGAAAAATGACAAGGCGTCTCTACATCAACAGAAGAACACCTTTTCCGCTTTTTGAGATAGACGTACTAGCGGCTACGGACAAGCAACTTCTCAAAATAAGCCGAGAAATGGGTATAGGCTTGAATTTGCAAGAAATTAGGGCTGTTCAAGAATACTTTAGGAAAAGAAGACGAAACCCAACAGATGTTGAGCTACAAACTATCGGACAGACCTGGTCTGAACACTGCTTCCATAAGACTTTTAAAGGCAAAATAAAATTTGATGGAAAAGAAATCGACAGCCTCTTCAAAACGTACATTTCAAAGGCTACAGAGGAAATTAATCCACGCTGGTGCTTTTCCGTTTTCGAAGACAACGCAGGCATAATCAATTTTGACAAAGACTACGGAATAGCAATCAAAGTCGAAACGCATAACCACCCATCCGCGATAGAGCCCTTTGGCGGTGCAGCCACGGGTACGGGCGGTGTAATCCGAGATATTTTAGGCGTTTGGGCAGACCCGATCGCATGCACAGATGTTTTGGGCTTCGGCCCACTCGATTATGATTACGAGAAGCTTCCACCGGGCATAAAACACCCGAAGTATGTTTACATGGGCGTTGTGGCTGGCATTGGAAGCTATGGCAACAACATGGGAATCCCAACGGTGAACGGAGCCATATACTTTGATGAAAGCTACGTTGGAAACGTCGTTGTCTACTGCGGATGTATAGGACTACTTCCTCTAAAAAAATTCAGGAGAAACGCCAAACCTGGCGATATTGTAGTTTTGGCCGGAGGCAAAACGGGCAGAGACGGCATCCACGGCGTCACATTTGCATCCGCTGAATTAACAGAAAAATCCGAAGAGATTTCAAGGCCAGCGGTTCAGATTGCGAATCCAATTGAGGAGGAGAAACTGAAGAGGGCGATAATTGAGGTTCGAGACTCGGAGCTTGCTTCAGCAATAACAGATTTAGGCGGTGGCGGCTTATCATCAGCCGTAGGTGAAACGGCGAAGAGATTCGATTGCGGCGCCGTTGTTGAGCTTGAAAAGGTTCCCTTAAAGTATCCGGGTTTGGCTCCTTGGGAAATTTATGTTTCCGAATCTCAGGAAAGAATGCTCTTGGCGGTACCCCAAATAAGTCTTAAGCGTGTTTTGGAGATTTTTGAGAAAGAAGATGTTGAAGCGACAGCTATTGGAAAATACACCGTAGACAAGGTTTTACGGATTCATCATCGAGGTGAAAAGGTCGCAGAGTTGGATATTCCGTTCCTTTTTGAACCGCCAAAATCCGTGAGAACCGCAGAGTACAAACCAGCGAACTTGGAGGAGCCTAGATTTGCAGAACCCGAAAATCTGACTAAAACACTTTTAGAGCTTTTAGCTTCACTCAACATTGCGAGTAAGGAAAGCGTGATACGCACATATGACCATGAGGTGAAAGGGAACACTGTGCTTAAACCGTTGCAAGGCGAGTATGGCGGTCCAAATGATGCGGCTATAATAAAGCCTTTGAAGAATTCTTGGAAGGGCATCGCGGTCTCTTGCGGAATGAACCCGAACTATGGAAAAATTGATGCTTATTGGATGGCTGCGTCAGCAATAGACGAAGCGATACGAAACAATGTGGCAGTGGGTGGAAGAAGGATAGCCCTACTTGACAATTTCACTTGGGGCAACCCGGAAAAACCGGAAAGACTGGGTAGTCTTGTGAATGCTTGTGGGGCATGCTACGATTTTGCAACAGCCTTCGGAACGCCATTCGTTTCTGGCAAAGATAGTCTCTACAACGAGTCACCACTCGGGCCGCTAACGCCGACGCTTTTAATCACAGCTTTGGGCGTGGTTCCAGACATCCGCTCAGCAGTTTCAATGGATGTTAAGGCTCCAAACGACTCAATCTACATAGTTGGGCAGACTTTTCACGAGTTAGGCGGCTCAGAATACTACAAGCTGAAGGGGTTTCTCGGGAGCACTGTGCCTAAAGTGCGACCTAAACAAGCCAGAAAAACGTTCGAAACCGTCACTAAAGCAATTGATTCAGGGTTGGTTAAGGCTTGTCATGATTTGTCTGAGGGTGGCTTAGCCATCGCCGCTGCGGAAATGGCCTTTGCTGGTGGATATGGAGTGAAATTGAATTTGCGGGAGGTTCCGCGGAAAGCCTTGAACCGCAACGACTTCGTTCTCTTCGCTGAATCGAACAGCTGCTTCTTCGTGGAAGTTTTGGAAAAGGCCAGAGAAGATTTTGAGGCTTTAATGAAGGGGAATGTGTATGCTGAGGTGGGTAGGGTTACGAAAACTCCGCGGCTATGCATTTATGGACTAGAGGGTGATGTTGTTGTGGATGCTTCGCTCAGCGACTTATTGGCGAGTTGGAAGCGAACCTTGAGCAGCGGGGTTTAGCCATGAAGCGTGAGGAAATAAATGTTTGCGTTTTGCGCGTGGGCGGGACAAACTGCGATGCAGAAACGAAACGCGCCTTTGATGAATTGGGTGTTCAAGCTGAAGTTGTGCATGTAAACGAGATGGTTAAACGTCGAAGCCTTTTGGAATACAACGCCCTAGTGTTTCCTGGAGGCTTCTCTTATGGGGATTATGTGCGTGCGGGAGCGATATGGGCGAAGTGGATACTCGCCAAATTAGGTAAAGAGCTGAAAGCTTTCGTTTATGAAAACCGTCCGGTTCTCGGCATCTGCAACGGCTTCCAAGTGCTTGTTGAGGCTGGCTTGCTTCCAGGCTTTGAAGGAATAAGCCCGTACCCAGAGGCAGCCTTAGCCACCAATTTTCCGCCTGGTTACAACTGCCGCTGGGTTTACATCAAACACGAAAACGATGTAAAATGCGTATTCACAAGGAAAATACCCAAGGGAAAGGTTCTGCGAATGCCAGTTGCGCACTCAGAAGGCAGACTCATATTCGCAAAAGAAAAAGAGAAGCAGTATTTAAAAAGGCTTTATGAGAATGACCAGCTGGTTTTCAGATACTGCAAGAAAAACGGTGTATATGCTGAAGGACGGTTTCCAACAAACCCGAACGGTTCTTTCCATGACATAGTGGGCGTATGCAATCGGGAAGGAACAATATTCGGCTTGATGCCGCATCCTGAAAGAGCCTTCTACTGGTGGCAGCAACCAGACTGGACTAGACGAGCGCGAATGCCACAATACGGTGATGGAAAACTAATCTTTGAAAGCCTAATCGAGTATTTAGTGAAGAAGTTCTAAGTCTTCAAGATGTGGAAGCCCTGTTCTCGCTCCCATTTTCATTATGCACCTCGAAGCAACAAAATTACTTATTCTCCCACATTCGTAAAGGCTTTTGCCGGATATTAAGCCGTAAAGGAAGCCCGCACAAAAGGCGTCGCCAGCACCAGTCGTGTCAACAACCTTCACTTTAAATGCCTCTATTAGATGTTTTTCTTTTCCATCCGTTATGTAGCAGCCTTTGCTGCCGAGTTTAACGGCAACTATTTTCACGCCTTTTCTGCACAGAATGTCTGCGCCTTTCTTATAGTCGGCTGTGCCTGTTAATAGCCCAAGTTCCTTCGCGTGTGGCATTAAAACAAACGTCTTTTTTATTATCGGCTCTAGAGTGGCTCCTTTTCTTGCATATAATTCTCCAGGGTCAAAGCTTATCTTGACATTTTTAGGAAGCGTTTTGATAAGGTTTTTCTGGGCTTGAAAGGATTTTTCCCCAATGAAAGATGTTAAGTGCAGAAATTTAGTTTTGAAGACGTATTCCTTGTTTGTTTCTTTAAATTCTATCGTGTCATTTACACCCGGGTCCACGTACAATGCCCTCTGGCCTTTTTCATCCACGAAACCCATTGCTGTTCCGCTTCTGCCACACTTTGCTACTGTTATGCCACTTGTATCTACACCTTCTCTGCGAAAATCCTTCAATAGCATTCTGCCCTCTCTATCGTCAGCCACTTTTCCAATAAAGCCCACTTTGCAGCCAAGCCTTGCCAAGCCCACTGTGGTGTTGGCTGCTGAGCCACCGCATGCCTCTTTAAAATCTGTTACGAAGCTTTCTTCCTCTGCAATGGCTATTTTGTTAACTTTAAAGAGTTTATCTACATTGAGGGCGCCGAATCCAACTACGTCAAAACGGGTCATGGAAACAGCTCGCGTAGATATATCTTGTAATCGCCCAGTTTTCCAGCGTAATTACCCGCTGAGATCTTTACTACGCCGTCAACGCTTAAGGCCGCTTCTATGCCGGCTTTCATGGCTTCTTTCACTGCTCGCGTTGAAACTCCGTTGATTACTATTTCCGGAATGTAGTTCACGTTTTCAGGCACTTGGGATGCATTGCCTAGTTTCTGTTTTAGAGATGGGCAGTACGGATGGTTTGTTGTCGGTCCTATCTGTGGGAAACGTGTTTCAGGTTTTGAACCAGCCGAGCAAACGTCAAAGGGAGTTATTACGCCATCGATCTGGCTTATGGCTTCTAGCGCTTTTTTCCCAGCATCCATCACCGCTTTCTTCGTTTCACACATGTACCAGAAGTTGCCGCCGGATATTCCTCGTGCATAGCCGATATAGCGTTCTATGAGAAAGTCAGGCACCATGATTGGAACAACAATCATGTTACGTCCATAAAGCTGTTCTTGCCACTCAAACCCGTCTCCACAATGCCCAACTCTTTCCATCATATCTATTTTTCCTTCAGGTCTTACAGATAAGGCATCAAAGATCGACGTGAAAGGCTTAACGAGAACGTCTTGACGAATCCGGTAAGCAAGCTCTTTTTCAAAACGCCTAACCAAATCCTCTAAAGGCTTTCCTTTATCTAACCCTTTCCAAAATTGTAAAACTACTCCTTTTCGCTTGTCGGGTGTTTCTTCTTCACTCAGCCATCTTTCAATTCCGCTGTCAACTCTGCCTATAACCCCTGACGGTGTTGCGGTCGCATCTTCGGCCGCCCTCTTTAACATTTCTTCGTCATCTGCAGTGACGATAACCCGGCAATAGAGACCGTCAAAAACTTCTGCATAGGTGTCTTCTATCCAAGCTTTCTTGATCATTTATCCCAGTCTCCCTATTGCTTCACCTCTAACTTTTTTTCTAAATTCGCTGCTTTCCTTTGCCAGAACCTCCATATTTTCGCTTGTTATTATTTTAACTTTAGGCAATTCTTTTGGATATAGCTCGAAGAGGCGCTCAAGCAAGACTGGACTAGCTAAGCTTTTCTTCAGTGCTTCACGGTTCCAGTCTTCCACTATGCTTATAGTTTCTTGTTTTCCCAATCTGCAGAAAACATCTGCAATTATTGATGTCACAATGCTGTTTTCAGATAAAACCGCTATTTCAGCGTTTCTTACGGCGTATTGGTTACCGTTAAACGAGACCGCTAACCCGTCGTTTTCTTTTACAAGTCTAAAGGCTTCCACGTCTGTTATGCTATCGCCAACATACATAACATCTGCTAAATCGACACCTACTCGTTCAGTTACATCCTTTACAGCATCAGCCTTTTCTCTACCGCCTATAGGGTTAACCTCGTGGAAGATTTTCCCAGACTCCATGTTTGCTATTTCTTTCCAAAAAATCTCGCCAAGCCGCTGGATTGTTTTTCGGTGTTTTTCTGAAAAGTCGTTTAGGGATTTTGCCTCTGAGGGGATTTCGATTACCGGCATCTGTGAGATTTCTTTTGCAAGCTCTTTCAATTTGTTTTTCTCTTCTTCTGTTATGCGATATTTGTCGATGCTGAGCCTTGTGCAATAAGTGTTCTCATATGGAAAGTTTAGGGTTTGGCATAGCGCTCTTATGTAGTGTTCGTAGCTCGTGCTAACGATAAAGGTGTGAGCGATATTTCTCGTATATTGTAACGTGTCCTTTACACATTGAATTAAAACGAGACTTTGAGCTGAAAACTCCCGCATTTTTCGGTCTGTTGCGCCATAAGTCTTTAGAAAGGGTATGATAAGCCTTAAAGTGTCGCCAGCCTTGTAGCCAGGCTTTTTTAAGATGTCTGCGAGTACATCATCGTATCTGCTTATTACAGTGAATAGCCTGTCTCCATTCGGAACGAAATGGGATGTTACTTCAAAGGCATTATCGTTTTTGGAGATTGGGCCTTCACAGTCTGAGATAAAAGCTTTTTTCACTGTTTACGCCGCCTTAACTCCTCCACGTGTCTTATGCTCCTTTCTATGTGCTGCTTTGATGCTATGTCTGTTCTATGCCACAATGCTGCGCCTTTTATGGCGTTTATGCCTTCCAAAGAAAATTCCCTTGCTCTTTCGACGCTGTCGCCTATACCCACCACGCATACGGCTCTGGATTTAAGAGCATAGGTTTCGCTGTCACGCAGCTCCATAGATGCTGGATAAACACGGATTCTTTCGCCATATTTTCTGCTCAGCTCGTAAGCATTTGTCAGGTCGACTGGCTTGCCTATTTCAATTTTATTTACAAGGTTTGGAAAAGTGCTCATGTATCCGCCGTAGTTTGGTGGAACCTTGTAGGTTACCACGGTTGCAGCCTTTTCCAATTCGACGTGTGTTAGGTTTCCCTCTAGGATTTTGAAGCAAACATCAACGAAATCGTCTTTTAATATCGGTAGGATGTTTTGTATTTCTGGGTCTCCCGGGCGGCTGTTGTTTTCAAGGATTTTTGGTCCTTCGCCTGTGTGGATGAAGGCTACGTAAAAGGGTATTCCCCTTAGGGCTTGGTCGTCCGCGACTTTCCATTTTTCAAAAATCTTACTGACGATTTCTATTTCTTTGGTTCTGTCCGCACTTGTCATGAAGGGTAACACTTCGCCAACGTTTTTGTAGGAGCCCATGCCGCCAGTGTTTGGTCCCTTGTCGGCGTCGAAGGCTCTCTTGTAGTCTCTCGTTTCTGGCTGAGGCACTAGGTGCTTGCCGTCGCAGAGGGCTTGGAAGCTGGATTCTTCTCCTTCAATTTTTTCTTCTATTATGACTGAGCCGTGTTGAAAGTCTGCCTGAAAATGTTCGAAGAGTTGCTGGCGGGTTGTGAAGTGGTCTCCCCATACGCCAACG
>JAOUPS010000034.1 GCA_029879735.1 Candidatus Bathyarchaeota archaeon
CCGACGGAAAAAGTGACAGAAAAAGTAACGGAAAAAATCGTAGTAAAAATACCCTGCCCCAATTGCGGAACGTTGAATGATCCAACTACTGAAAAATGCACAAACTGCGGTGCTCCGATCAAAGGAAGATAGCGATTGCAACTTTCTGACGTCTCATGACGTTTCATTAATACTTTAGCGCGCGCGAAAAAGAAGAGGGTAGAAATGCTGTCTAGCGATCAGAAGAGCAAAGTCTCAATGATGATGTTCGTTGCTATTCCTATTGCTAGGCCGAAAAGAGAGAGTAAGCCAAAGAGTAGTGCCTTCTTTGCCAGTATCCTACTTTTCATGGTCTCTAACATTCCATTCACCACGTGTATTTCTGTGTTACACATATACAATATGTCCCTTTTCGTACATATCTACTTTTGTAATATTATCTCTTACGATATAAAGGTTGTGGAAAAATTCAGCAGTTGTATACGCTTTATGACGGGATTTGAATGAGTCTTTCACAAGTGAAGTGATTTTCAGACGCGAAGAATCGTATGGAAAACTTGATTCAAAATATTTATTTTATATAAAAATCTGAAATAAACAAAATTTACCTACATGTTCAACACTTCTACATTTAGAGGCGAAATTATAGTGAAAGGACTAGTGATCCTGATAGCTTTCTTCTTATTGTTCACATGTACCTCGCTACTAATTCATTCACTGATATTTCCAGGAAGCTTCTTCCTGAGGCTAATTGGAGAGCCAACAAACGAGTACGCCAAATATTTAGGTGCAGTGTTAAATGGCGCTTTCTACGGTGTTATTTTATGGTTAGTCTTTGTTTACATAAGTAAGAAACTTGAATAAGAATGCTGCTTTCGCGCGCCAAAAGCTAAATCCTATAGCAGAAGACACTAGAAAGCGACTTAACTATCCACAATAGCGCGCGATGTTGGAAAAAACATGTTTGAAGCATAACATAACATTCTAAGGGAGTCTGCCTCTGAAAATCTATAATATAGGTTGAAATGAGTGATGTAGATGACAAAAAAGAGGGAAGATTAGGTTTGTTTTTTCTTCCTGTGTCTAACATAGACAACTGATACTGTAACAACGGTCATCAATGAAGCTAAGGTTATCCATGGAGCCAACAGCTCAAACTTGTTTATTGGAACCCAAACACCACCAACTGGTGGTGTAGGTGCACCAACGGACACAAGGTTGACATAATTTGTGCATATAGTAGCGTCGTGACTGTCTTTCCCCCACACCATGAGGGTTACAATCCCATGATCAATGTAATCATCTATGTCTACTGAGTAGGTGTTTGAAATAGTCTCGTCATCAGCCATCCACGTCTTCCCATCGAGGACTGACGCTCCTGCTGATGGCGGGTCCGGAGCGCCATCCATCCAACCAACTTGTGAAACCGTGCCAAAATATTCCCAGCTACTAGTTGCGGTATTCCATATCTCTATTCCTTTAGAATGGGTGCCGGTAGGATCCAGAAAAGCAATGTTTCCTTCCCATGTCACAGTAAACTCTTTTATTGGAACAGATCCGATGTTGAATCTGAAGATCTGTTGAGCATAATCATACAAGTGTATTACTCGAGTTACCGCATAGATATCATCAGACGCTGAAATAGCCCCGTACATCGCTGTGGTGAACTCTGTTCCGATAGTAGGATCGTTTTCTTTGTTTTCGTCGTCAAGGTCGTATCTGGCTACAATTCCGACAGGTGGTGGTGGCAATGGTATTCCTGGGCCTCCAGGGTCGAGAATCACTCCATCAGTGGGGTCGAAGTCTCCTGTTCCATCGTCCGTGATTGAGACGGTGATCACATTGTCGCCGTCGTCACTCCCTATCGATAAACTAATCCATCCAACTGAAATGTGGTACTGGTTCCAGAGGGTGCCAATCGGGACCATTGAGGGGAGCGTTACGGTGATTGTGACGGTCTGCCCTGGCGTGAGTCCCACAACCCTGAAGCTGAAGAACCCGTGTGGAAACACCGACACCGGCTTACCATCTGTAGGCAGTGCGGCTTCGCTTATTGCTATGAGGTTTTGTACGAGGCCGACGTCTGATTCGAATGTAGCGGTCCCAGTTCCGGTTGCAGTCTCAACAGTTGCAACTCTGGCTTCTTCGTTTCCAACAGTGCAGAACGTTGACGGATTTAGATGATTATTGTATTCTGTGGAGAGCCAGCTGATACTTCTTGAAACATTTGAGATGCGAACTTCGTCAACCATGCCATTCAGGAACGGGGTTGTATACCGTCCTATGCAACATGGAGTCGTTTGAGACATCACGTTGCCCGTCAGAGACTTAGGTGTCCCTATCTGTGCCGCATTCCTGTACAGTCTGATCTGCGAACCATCATAGATACCTGCAAGATGCTGCCATTGTCCAACCGTGATCACTGGCGTATCAGAAAGGCTAGAATACGTTGTAGGAGAAGTAATTACGCCCCAACCCATGTTTCCGGCACTGCCCCACCACATTATGTAACTACCTGACGTCCAACTGGTCCATTTTGACACTATGCCAGCGCCAATTGCCCCTACAGCATCTGGTTTGACCCAAGCCTCGACAGTAAGACCGCTCATTTCCTTCAAAGTAGAGCTATCTCCACAGTCAATGAAATCGTCGGTTCCGTCGAAAGCGTCGGCACCGTCAATTTTGCCTATCACGTCCAAGTTCATATTGCCTCTAGCCTGGCCGTTGTTATGGTTAGCGGTTGAGTCGAAATGACTGTAGGGAGTTGGTTGGCTAAACCTTGTAAGCGCATCGGTGATATTCTGTTCAATGCACATGCCTGTCCACCAGTCGGCTCCACTTCCAGTCAGCGTGCCTGTGGCTGAATAGTATATCCAAAGCTCGTTGTTTGCAGCTGTGTAGGTGTCTCTGTAGATCGTGTCAGTAAGCACACAAGGAGTATCGAATCTGTGGTCGTCCCACGCACCTGCTGGACCAGGGATGATTGGTACACCAAGATATTCCCTACTGCTCGGGTAAAAAGTGGGATTGACATCTCTGTACAGTTCTATTTCACCGTATGGTGAACTAGTGTAGCGCGGAACAAGCACGTAGTAGTACCCTCCATACTTAAACGGAAACACGCAGAACCTGCCTCCTGTGAAGATCGGGTTGTTTGGATCCTTGGTCCAATGCTTAAGGTCTGTTGAAGTGGCAAGCCTTGCCGCCCGCCCCCCGTCTCCGTCGTTATACCACAAATAATATGTCGAACCGACTTTGATGACGCCCCAAGGATCTATGAAGCCGCCTTCAGTCAGAACTGGGTTTCCTTCATATCTTGTCCAGTGAGTTGCATCTGTTGAATTTGCAAGCCCTATCTTGTCTGGACCTCCGTACCTGTACAGCATATACCATGTACCGTCCTCCTTCCACACCATCGGCACTCCTTCATTGTTCCCGCTCAACACTGGGTTACCTGGATCGGGTGTCCATCCTGTTTTTCCGTTAGACGACGTGAAATGAAGGATCGATCCCCAGCTGCAGTACAGATGATAGAGGCTCGAACTGCTTTCGTAGAAAACTGATGCAAAGCCATTCTTGCTACCACTCAATGTTGGGTTACCTTCGTATTTGTGCCATTTCGCAGGGGGAGCGGGAGCAGCAGTCTCCGCAAGATGTTGTACCATAACATAGTTCGAGTCCCAAACGCCTGTTGGATTCTCTTGATTCGAAGCACCGGGGTTGCCGTAGTACATATACAGAAATGTGTTTGTGACCGACGAAAGATTGGCACTAACCCAAGCAACCAAATGACCAGTATTATTGTCATAAAGCTCGATTTCATGGTTGAGCTTGACCCCAGCGCCGTCGGTGAAAACAATGTCATCGCCGTCTTCTTGAGCATGAGACGCCAAATCGAGATCCGTGATATCTATGAGAACTGGGAAGTTAGTCTGGTCGGCGTCAACCTTTGTATGGTCAATTGTAATCGCTTTTCTGTATAGCCAACCAACATTCCACCAACCGGCAGTTGGCGGTGGTGTAGGAGGTGTAGTTGTAGACTTCCTCAGTTTTAGATTCCATCCAGAACCGACTCGATGACTATAGTAATAGTACAGTCGATCGCCTTCAACATGCGGGAAGCCACACGCATCATCCTCAACCAAAATCGGGCTGTTGAAACATTCAGATGCTCCGTCGAAACAGCCAGACTCCAACACGCTACTATAGAAAGCTCTAGTCTGCCACAAGCCGGGATGTGATTCACATGTCAAATAATATGTGTTATCCCAATAGAAAATGCCTGGTGCCGCCAAAGTACCGTACCAACTGTCTGTTTCAGTGCGAAGAATCATGGTAGAAGCTGAGGAGAGGTCTCCGACATTCTCGGAATGACGACATTTAATTGTGCCTACGTTGATATTTTCTTTCCAGAATAGCCACCACTTCCCATCACCAGGGCTTTGCCAAAGAAAAGGGTCGTGGGGGCCGTAAGAGTTCGCCACGACAAGTTCCTGCTCTGTAAAAGTGTATCCGTCAGATACCGGCGATGTAGCCCGGTAGATTCCACTTAAAATTCCTCCTTTTATGTAAAACATATGTATTACGCCATCTTGAACCCCCACAGTAGGCCAGCCAAAACCATCTATCAATGGATTAGTCGTCGAATAGCGAGTCCAAGCTTCCAAGTCATCCGAAAAAGCCAAGCCTACCGAAGCATGATCCGCAGTACCATAATACCCCCAATATCGATGACCATCCTTGTTCAACTCCACAACATCCAAATTGTGGGGGCCCCCGCGAGTTCCATCCCAAAATGAAGGGTTATAGTCAAGCGCGATGATTTCATCTCCAAGCTCAGGAAACAACGAGTCTGGCGCCGCGTCCACAACAGGATGAAAAACTAGGACCACTGCAAAACACATCAGCAGCATTATTGAAGCATAATAAATTCTCAAACTCAGGTTCAAAACCATAGATTTCAACTTTCTCCCTTCTCCTTCAGTGTATAATTGCTATATAACCGTAAAGATAAGTTTTATGGAAACTAGTTCTAGTGTGGTCGAGCCGCGCGCGCGGGTACGTCGTAGAGTTGACTGTAGCGTTTAAAATATGCCCATTAATTTTAGACCATCTGTTACAAAAACTAACGCAAATAGGATTAATGCAATCCCTAATGCACGAACAACGTAAAGATAATACTTGCTTCCAATGAAGGACTTGGACTTTTCTACAATTAAAGCAATACCTATATTCGACCCGACAAGCAGCGTGTAGAATCCAGAGATGAAGAGAGCTGTTGCCGAAATATGTATGTCCAAACTTTCGAAAATCATTGGACCACCAATAGAGAGCCAGAATAGGTAAGGGTTAGGATTTAAGAGATTTGCAATAACACCTTGCTTTAGGCCATCTTCTTTTGCAGATTCAACCTCCAATACGCTAGTTTTGACTCTCAGGTTCTTAATACCCAAATGAATTAGATAACAAGCACCAAATAGAGAGATTATTCCAATTATAGAGCCATATTTTATTAAATTTGATAATATGAGCAAAACAAATAGGAGAATTGGGAACTCTGTAATTAGAGGAGAAATCGCGATTTTTATCCCTTCTTCTTTTGTATGCTTCAGAGTCTCGGAAAAAACCAAAGCAAGAAGAGGCCCAGGAGATGTCCCAACAACGAGACCAAAGAACATTCCTGAAATTAGAAATTCAAGGCCTTCAGTCATATTCCATCCCTAACTAATCTCGATTAGCTCACGCTATAAGTATCTATCTGAACTAGGTTCAAATTTTGAACAAAAAATTTTTAAATAATCGAATGTTATTCAATACTATGAAGAATATAAAGCCCAAATTAATTAGGCTGTTCAAAGGCGGTTACTGTACACCTCAGATAGCGAGAATAGCCAAAACAATAAATGAACCCTCTGCCACTTTACACTACAACATAAAGAAGCTGGAAAATGAAGGAGCGATAAAAACTTACAAAGCTGTTTTTGACTACAAGAAAATCGATGAAGGGTTCTGTGCATACGTTCTAATCGCTTTTTCCCCTGCTGAATATAGTACTCCTGAAAGAATAGCGCGTGCGTTATCTAAACACAAGGAAGTTGAGAGCGTAGACCTTATCACTGGAGATTGGGAGCTGATTATAAAAGTCCGAACAAAAGACCAAGACGAGTATTATAACTTCTTGAGGAACGTTATTTCCAGAGAACACGGCCTGCAAAAGACCAAGTCCATGATTTCGCTAAAACAATTCAAGACAGAGTTTATCTCATTGTAACGCGCTGAAATGCCGAGAGTGTGACCTAGGTATCGCAATGTTACTCTCTCAAGGTTGTTATGATGTATAAGAAACTTAGCGAGTGCGCGATATAGATCACTCGTGTTCAGCCATCATGTTTTGCAGATGACGATGAGCCTCAGAATTACAGTATGATAGGGGAGAATCTGGGAATTTCTGACGGCAGCAAATTCTGAGTGAAGAGAGAGATAGAGCGTGTGGACACTCTGGTTCAGAGTGGTCCTCCGGCTTTCCATTTTTCATGGCGACACAATGAAACTGTCATGGCCTTTTGGAGTTCAATCTCGTTCATACGTTGAATTCCTAGAATGTGAGCTTGCACATTGAAATCCTTGGGCCGTTTCACATCTTGATTCGCGGACACACCAGGAGAGGCGGAAAAATCTTCTTTACTGCTGATGAATCTGAACACCCTCAGTACGTTACTCACTGAACTCAGTCTCTCTCTTATTCCAAATCCTTTCCTCATGCAAATCGCCTCTTCTAAGAGGCATTTCAATCTGTAGAACAATCCTCCATATTTCTCTATTTGAATTATTTTCGAATCTTGAGTGAAAAATGGAGAAATAATCGAACATCATTCAAAAGTGATGTTGGAACACAAAAGAGACTCAATAGCGCGCGCTAATTTTAATTCCTTCCTTCAACTAACTCGTGGAGACCTACGGTTTCCGGAGAAGAAAAAAATAGATTCATATTTGATTCTTTTTTCTATAATAGCGTGCGCGATGGCATTTTTGCGTCAGTTAAGCATGCCTACTGTCTTATCTTTTTGTAGAGCTTTTTGTACCCATCTCGTATCCACTTCGCTCGCCAATCATCAGGGAAAAGCACACAAGGTAATAAGCTAACAAGTATTACAAGTGGAATTGCTAGCAGAATTGAAAGCACTATTTCCAAGGTTGAAATCTTAATCACCAAGACAAAGTTAGACATACTTCCTAAAAAGGCGACTGGTAGCAAAACTAGCGCGCGCGCGGTTAGTAGCTACCTCTATGGGACAATACTTCTTTGTAATTGGGTTAAAGGTCTATCGTACAAGTGGATGAGCGGGGTGTGTGTGGCTTAAATCTTTAGCCAACCAACCAAAGGTTAAATGGACTACTGGCCAAGCTGTTTTTCGTGAACTACCTACCACGTAATAACCTTTGGTTGGCGGGCGCGCGGGTTTTGCGCGCACGCGCTCAATTGGATTTTGGCAGATGATCGGAGAGGTTCTTCAGAATACGAACCAAGAATGCTTCAAAGGTATCGATTTCCTTAGCCGTGAAGTCTCGATAGAACTGCGCTGTCATCTTCTGCGAAACTCTCCTATATTTCTCATGTAGTGCCTTGTTCTTTTCTGTTAGCTTAATCAGTATTACCCGGCGATCGTCCCGGGAGGGAACTCGTATAAGGTGACCCTCAGTCTCTAATCGATCGAGCATCGTTGTTAAGGTAGATTTTCCTAATGCTGTTTGTTTCGCCAATTCATTGATGGGAATCTCATCGTTATGCCAGAGGACATAGAGGATCCGTCCCTGACCTGGATTGACATCAATTTTATCGCTTTTGAGCATTTGGTTGAAAATCCGTCGTCCAAGGTAATGGATCTTTGAAATAAGAAATCCACCTTCTCGTCGTTGTATCATTGTAATCATCTGATCTTGAATGCGAATGTCGTGAATTTCTGGCCATCCCATCCCTTGGCCATTCGTGGATAAAGCCGAAGGATTGTGTGGTCAGGATCATCGTAGCCACCGGGGTAATATCTTTCCATTCCATCTTCCCAGATGGCTCGTTTCAGTTCGACATCAGGGACAATTTCGATCTTGCCTCCGAACATCACGCCTTGCCACTTTTCAGGATAGCTGTAATATACTGAGACCTTGGGATTATCTTTAACATGTTTGACTTTTATTGAAGAAGTACTGGTCGAGAAGATGATGAGATAATCCTCTTGATGGTCACGAAACAGAGATATTAGGTGCGGTTTCTGGTCTTTATTTCTCAAATTGGTCATGGCACGGGTGTGAGGGAACCCCTTTGGGTCAATTGTAGTGAGATACGTGGCTTTTGATATCTCCATTAATTCGAGGCTTAATCGTTTTGCTTCTTCTTCCATTTTCAACATTCCTCCATTCAATTTGGTTCTATACCAAACTATTCTATAGGAGATTATCCTATATAAAACCTTTTTCTATACGCACACGTATTTTGGGTGTGTGGGGGAGGGGATTAAAATTTAATCCAACCAACATGGACGACGACCACGGGGGAAAAGGACAACCAACTACGGGACGGGGGATTACGGCCAACGACGGGCGAAAACGACGGGCGAAAACGACGGGGATATGGTTAACCAATTATTTCCTTCTAAAAAGATGGTTTAGGACTGTATAGTCGGTTCAGCATACACATACAAGGTACAGGAAGGATATCACTATAATAGGAATAAGGAAGGTACCATCAAAAAACTACTGTAGATATGTGTATTCGAAATCGACTGTACACTCTAAATGAGTGAGGGGTCAGAAATCAAAGAAAACTTACCCCTCATAATAAACTAAGACTAATACTACGAGGGGTAAAATTGTCTCAAAAACTTACCCTCAACAATGAAATCAACATCCTGAGAGAGAGCGTGACTATCGATGGCTTGCCTGGAGAAACACCCAACAGTTTGTACGGAGTAGCGCGCGCGTAGTCGGTTTTTTGCAAAACTGGTTGGTCAGCCTTCTCCTTTGATCCAGCCTTTCATTCCTAGTCCTTTTCTACGCTCGCGTTTTTTCCTCCCGTTTGTTACAGAGCGAAATGTGATTCCCCAACAGCTGAAGTTGTGATGGTAAGGCTCTTGTAGAAGATGAGTGAACCATAATTCACCATATGCCAGGAATCCTATTATTTGGGTTGATGACAGTGCCTCTTTTAGAATTTCAGCTTCAGTCTTTGACTTACATCCAGCCATTATCTCAGCTAATCTCCGAGAAATACAGGAAACGAGGAGGGTGACGTCTCTCTCGCCGAAACCACGATTTTCTCTCAGCATGTCATATACGTTGCGCGCTCCCTTTTGGACCTTTGCACAATCGATTTCGGCGACGTATCCCTTCATGGAAGCCTCAACGCTTCTAACTGGACGGGTGAGTTCAAAAACTTTTTTAGGGGTCACTCTTACAGGAAGCACAGGAGCATAGTTTCCAAAAGGAAACGCAAAACCGTATTTGCCCAAGGCTGGATGAACTGGTAACCCTTCAAATTCAGAAACAGATTCAAACAGCTCCTTTTCGTCAATGATTGGTCTTCCTTGTTCACGCGAAATTCTGGCTTCGTTCTCGTAAATTATGTTGGCGAACACTTCTCTGGGATCCTTGCTACCGATGCGTTTGAGGTGCATGAACTTTGGTTCTGCTTCACGATCAAAATGAAACACATAGGATCTTCCAACTTTTTTGGTAGGTGATACATCGCTACCAATGGAAGGCTCATGTAGATGAGGGATTAAGGCGCATACGGCCTCGTTATTAAGGATTTTGAATCCCGATTGTTCACCAACCTTCCCATAGAATTGACGAAAAAGCCTAGCAATCAATCCATCACCAGAGCTTCCACCAATTACGTTGATTATCCTTGTCTCGCGCGAACTACCCATAAAATTCGCTATTCCTTCAGCTAAGAAATGCTCAAATCCTTTTCTTCCCAGACCCTGCAAGCTCCCCACAACTGGTCCTTGCGTCAATACAAAGAGCGTCTTACTCTTCTGAACATGCTCTTTGAGATCTGTGTTCTGATTTAAGTCAACCCACGCATCATGAGCCATCTCTCTTCCTTGTTCTATTGCTTCTTCCTTTGTTCCAAACCCCCAAGTTCGTCCCACACCAATAGGAAGATTAGTAACCAAAGCCAAAAGAGATAAACCATTGTAACCAATTCCAGAAACTTCCTTCAACTCAAGGTCTTCGTTTTCTATCTCACCAGCAGTGGTATGACCGATCAAGCGAAGCTGGTTCGCCGCAGTATATCCCCTAAATCTTTTCTCTATAACTCTCAGAATTCTTTCACATGTGAGTCTGTCTTTCTCCTCTGGTTCGCCTCTGTAACTCAAATAGAGAATTAAGAGCTTCACGTCTTTCAGATCGTAACCGCCGTTTGAAATGTCTTTTTCGAGTTTGTCAAGAACTGCCTCTGCTAACTTCTGGGCTTCCTCTGGGCTATTTCTCCTCCTTAGCTCTGTCTCCTTATTTTGATCAGTTTCCAATTCGCTTTTGGTGTGTGCATGCGCTGCAAAGCCTAAGAAGTAATCACTAACCATGATTAAATCAGCTCATGATAATAACCGAGCGTAGAAAGTAAAAGCTTTTGGTTTTGCGCGCGCGCTAACTTTTGCGTCATACCTGACGTGTTACCAAAGCAACTAGGATGAAGTTTAGCGAGCTATTCTTCCTTTTTCAGTTTCGCTCCCCGACATGAAGCCAGCTTGAGTTTGACTTCGAGTTTGAGGAGGAGAAGAAGACAAAACTTTAAATGCACTCTCTGAGCCCAAATCTGCGCACTTTTTCACAAACATTCTACAAGCATAATGGAAAGTAACTATAGACAATAGAAAGAAACATTCACAGGGACCTATGTTCACAGCAATGGAATATTGTTGCATAAACGTTAAAGTGGAGTTACAATAATATAGAACAGTGAGCATTCCATGTCTTGGATCGTAACAAGAGGAAGTTAGTATGCTGAGAAAAATCGTTTCTGGTGTAATGCTGACGCTACTGTCAATGGTGGTGTTGACATTCGGGTTTAATGCTCAGTCAGCTGGAGTTGATGTGTCCGTAGATGTTTTCAGTAGCGGGGGCCTGACGCTTAATGAAGCGGGTGTAGTAGCGCTCGTCGATGGTTCCGAAGCTTATTCATTTGACATGCAACTTGAGAGCATAGCGCTTTCGCACCATGCTTTTCGTGCAGCAGGTTCTGCGGGGGCCGATGAGGCGGCTGACTGGATAGCCGGCCGATTCGAAAGTTTTGGTCTGGAAGTGGAAAAGGAAGAGTTTCAATTCACAAGTTGGGACCTACTTGGCGAGCCAACCCTGGTCATCGATGAAGATGGCGACTTCGCTACTGTCGAAGATCAGTTCAAAATCGAGTCTTTTCAGTGTGCACACTATAGTCTGCCCGGAGACGTATTCGCCGACTTGGTTGTCTTGCCTTTACCTCCTGCTGCAAATCCTGACGAGGTAGGTGCTGTCCCCATAGGAACGCTATGGGATGCTATAGACACCACCGACAAGGTTGTGTTGGTCGGTAGGGAGATTCGTTCCGACGGTGGCTGGCAAGAAACCTTTAGCAACAAGCTGAGAGCCCACCCGCCAGCTGCAGTCATCTACACTTGGTGGTACAGTTGGATGTCGTTTGTTCCAGACTTCTTCTCTTCCGGAGGCGGTCTTCCAATCGCGGAGTTCGGACACTACTTTTGGGACTCGGATATTGCGGTTGGTTCCGTAGACCATGAGGACGGCCTGCTGATTGTAGGCAGAGAAGTCAGCGTAGATGTTTCGGCAAAAGTTGTGATAGACTCAATTATCGACGTTGAACCGCACTTCAACATTGTCGGAAGGCTGACCGGCTATGAAGAACCTGAAAAAACCGTGATTGTTTCTGGTCATTATGACACTGTCATGACCGCTGGGTTCTGCGACAACGGGGCAGGCACTTCTGGCGTAATTGAGTTAGCCAGCGTTTTCACCGACGCTGTGAAAAGAGGCTTGTACTATCCTAAATACAGCATTGTTTTCGTTGCGTTTGCAGGCGAGGAGATTTGGTTGGTGGGTTCCATAAACTACGTGATGCAACATGAAGCTGAAATGAAGGATATTGCGGCAGTTATTAACTTGGATTGTATTGGCAGCGACGACCTCTACGTTGCAGAGACGAATCCATCGGGTGAGTTTGACCTCGATGAGCTGGTGTTAACGGCAGCCGGTGACTTAAACATCAGCGTCGCGTTGACAGAGCCCGGTGGCTCAGATCAAGAGGTCTTCAGAGACCCAACATTCGGAAATGACATCTATTCGTGGGTGTGGGAGTTGTGGGCGGGCATAGATGATGCCACTCCTGTAGAGTCTAGCACTATGCTTATTTCATATCCGATTGTCTATGGAGATAAGTGGGCTATGGGAACACCCGGCTGGATTCACACGTCATATGACAGTTCTACCTCCACTGAAACATTGAACTGGGTTGAGATTGAGGATCTTGAAAATCACATCAAGGTCGCAGCCCTCACAGTCATGCGCGTCGATCCACCAGTTGAACATCCAATAGCCGTCTTCGCTTATGAACCGCAAACATCATGGGTGAATGAAACAATAACCTTCGACGCAACTCAAAGCTATTCACCAAGCGGAAACATAACGAGCTACACCTGGAGTTTTGCAGATGAAAATGTTACCGTAACTGGAGAACCGAGGATAAACTACACTTTTTCAAAACAAGGAAGTTACAACGTAACGCTTGAAATAATCGATGAAACATTCTTGACAGATTCCATTTCAACTATAGTAAACGTAACTTACAGAACAGACTTGAACAAGGATGGAATAGTGGACATCATGGACATAGCATTAGTAGCCAAGGCTTATGAAACTAAGCCTGAAGACCCAAACTGGAACGAAATAGCTGATCTAGACGAGAATGATATCATAGATATACGTGACATTGCAAAAGCAGTTAAAGACTATGGAAAAACAGTATAACTAGCTCTTTGTAACAATGGAAGATTTCTCCGTAGATTTTGATTTCTGATTGAACTATCTGGGAAATGCGCACATGCACGCGTGCGCGCTGGGTTAGTACCATGAGCTGCAAGATTTCGCAAGAATCATGTGCACTTGAAAGATCTTTTTGTTGGTGGGGAGAATGGGGGAGAACGAGAGAAACAAGGTTGAAGAAGGGAGATAACGAGAGGAGACCCTTTCCTACTTTTGCGTGTTTCTCCCCACTGTACCTATATATAGTCGTATTTGTTATTTAACTCTTACGTCATACTTGCTGTATTACCTAAGCAACCAGAAGAAGTTTAGTGAGCCATTCTTTCTTTTTCATTATCGCTCCCGCGACATGAAGTCAGCTTGAGTTTGACTTCGAGTTTGAGGAGAAGAAGACAAAACTTTAAATGCGATCTCTGAGCCCAAATACTCTCACCGAGAAAGAGAGACCACTAAGATGTCTGATATTGAGTATTTGAGAAAATCGAAACATCCACCGGCATCCTTGATTGAACGAATTCTATCAGTTATGGCTACTTTAGGCTTAGCGTGCTTGTCCATCGGTATTATTTTACATCTATACGGCAGGGCTTCAGATAATTTGACTCTGGCTCGAATTGGCGCATACATGCTTGTAGTTGGAATCATGCTCATGGTACCGAGGCTTCTCTTTTGGATTTCGGTACAGATAGTAGAACGAGCTTAGAAAAACTCGCGCGCGCTTCTAAGAAAAGGGAGTAAGAAAGGTTTAGACTATTCGACGTTTTTGTAAGTGTTTGTATCCGCATTCACATTTGAAACCGATTATTTTATCTTTGCCTCGGATTTCATCCCACTTTTTAGAGTCACATCGAGTGTGGCTCTTGTGGATTTTCCACAGCAACCTGACTTCTTCACGGGTTAGTGGCACATGATGTTTTGCAGATATGAAATACCATGAGGCGTACCCTGTAATGGATACCCACAACGTGAGCAACAATATTTCTAAAGTGTTCATTGCCATCAGGTTGTTCACGAATGTTTTCAACATACCTTCTAACATTTCCCACATTTCTTTCACCTGGTTGAGTCATATTCACTCTACAACGGAGGCTTTGAGCACTGGTCTCAACCGATTGGATTTGCTGATTGCCGCCCAGTCAGGTTGAATGTCGATTAACACAACATCTATGTCGTCAGGTTCTATTTCGAAGCGGATGATGATATCGATGTGCCCAGACGGAACTGTGAGATTCTCGGTGCGAAGTTCTCCGTTCCGTTCTTCAAAAGTTGCAGTCGCATTTCTTATGGTCATTCGCATCTTGGTGTAGTTTCCTGTTGGTATCGTAGCGTTAGTCAGCTTCATCGTCTCATTGTACAAGTCCAAGAGGTTGAAGGTGACGTTCGTTTGTCCGCTGTCGAATTGTAAGGGTATCCAGCCTTGTGTAACTCTATGAACTGAGAAACTGTCGATTGTCAGGTTCAGGTAAGTGAGATTCACAGGGGCATCTGTTAGCAAAACAATCAGTGTCCCGGTTTGGGCTTTGATGCCAGGAATGCTCGGGAACTGCACCCCAGATATGAATACTCCCGCAATCACCAGAACAGCAATTAGAACACCCGTAGCCGCATAGAGACCGACCCTTCTACCATTACTTTCCATATCACATCCCTGAAATACTAATGGGAATCGCAAGATTTAAGACAATGTTTTTGAACACCCTGTTCAAATTTTTGAACACCACTACTCTTGATGATTAAGATTTGAAGAAGAAGATAAAATTTTAATTCCCGCGCGCGCTTAGTCTGAACAAACGTTCAAGATTTATGTCTTACCTTTCTCCTCATCCTTCTAAACTCTTTTTAAGGGCTGGCTTATACTAAAGTGCTACAGAAGGAGAAAGAATGAAAGTGAGATACAGAGTTCATAGATTCGACATTGATATGACGAAAGACCAGAGGAAGTTAGAACAATTCTTGAACAATTTAGAAGGTGAAGTTGTGGCAATCATCCCAAGCGTTAATCCCAAGTTTACCGCTGGGGGAATGGGTGCCAAGGTGAACTTTCTTTTAATTGTGGAAAAGGGCGAGTAAGACTAAAAGCCGACTCTTAACTTTCCCTTTTTTGTCTAAGACAGTTTAATCAATTGATTAAATATTTGAGACCAAGACTATCCGAACTTTTTTCGGTCAATCTGTAGACTACAACTGCTAGTAGTGTTACTATCATGAAGTTGTTTTTGTTAGTATTTTGGGTTCTTTCCATTCTTCTCTGAGGATGCTGTACAGCAGCATATCTCTCCATTCTCCTTTGAAAAAAGAGGACTTACGAACTGTTCCTTCCTTCTTGAACCCAGCTTTCTCTATGACCTTCCAAGAGGCTATGTTTCTTGGGTCAATGTGAGTTTGAATACGCACAATGTCTTTTGAAAGAAACAAGTAGTCCACCATGATCTTGGCAGCCTCAGTACAGTAGCCTTTTCCTCTCTCACTTGGAATCAAAGCATACCCTATTTCTAAGAGTTTCCCTGCAGGAAAGTGACTTATTCCACCAATCTTGCTTCCGTCTTTTTTCTCTATAAAAAACCACTTTGTTTCAGGAGTAAACTTATCAAACCCCTTCTCCAGCTCTGATCTGGAAAGCTGCATAAGAGGATTATATATTCCAAAGTATTCAGGATTGTTAATCCATTCTGCAACTAATTGCAGGTCTTCTTTCTCCTCAACCCTCAAATTTACATTCTTACCTTCAAGCAATTCTAGCACCACTAATCCTGTCTTCTCCTTCAGTTTTTATGGGTTGTGGAAGAAACTTTTGTGTTGGAGTCATCGTGAAGTATGTTTCTTTAATGGAATGTAGAAGACATATTCGCTTTCACTCTTCAAATAGTCTTCTTTGTACCCTCTTTTTCGGCATATAGCTAGAGCAGCTGGATGATCTGCATAATATACAATTGAGTCAAAGCCTCTGTTCCTCATAAACTCTTCAAAGAAAACAAAAAACTTCTTACCATAACCCCGTCCCCTGTACTCTTTCATCAGCCAAACTTCATGAAGCTCAACGAAGTCCTTCTTTCCACCAAGAAGCTTCTCTAGTATCTCTTTGTCTTCTTTATCTCTAGGAACTCCCTTCCTATGTTCTTCAGTATTAGTTTCATGCCAGATTGCATCACCAATAATCTCATTGTTCTCTCTCCAGACAATGAGGTGAGATGGGTCTTGAGTGACGATTTTTTCTTCTGTGATGCCAAGTTCTCCAGTGCCTTGTTCCCCTGCAAATCCATTTCTCTTGTAATATTCCTTGAACTCTTCCGAGTCACAGCCTACAACAAATTTCATGTGTAGCACCAGCGTATGGTCTATGGAAGAAACTTACTCATTATTACTATGTCTTTCGTTTCTTCATCTTTACACAAAACAACAGTAGATCAGAAGAGCTTGATTCAAGCTCATTCCTCAATAATCGGCCCTACACGATAACATACTCCAATAACAAATAGATTATTTCAGAATGAATCCTCTTGGCATTCTCAAACCTTAAAGTTACGAAATGTTAGATAAGACTACTTGTATCCTTTTTTGTAGAAGAGATGTATGTTTCATGTGTAAGGAAAAATCATGTTGTGAGCATCCTGAGAAGAAGGTTAAAGATCCTAAGGAATGTTCTCCTGAACGGATAGCTGAATGCCATCCAGAAGCTAAAGGTCATCCATGTGCTGAGTAGTGGATAGATCCTTCTGCAAGAAGGTGCTCAGTTAAATACGTTCGAGTTTGAATATGACTGGTCTCAACCCATCGGTGCAACAGTTTACAGCAACGCCCTTCTCTTTATACCATGGAAGATCCCCACCAAATGCTAAGGTTCTGACGTTGCAGTAGATTGTGTGCCATGCGCCAGAGCAGAAACCCTCTGGCATTCTCCCATCCTCAATAATGAACTCTTGACCATCCCTGAACAGCTCACATGCTCCTAAAGGTTCTACAGGCGTTACTGGGCTCTTCTCAAAAACTTCGGATGGACTGAACCGCTTCAAAACCGTTATCTTAACCTTATAGCGCTTAACCATTCCAATCACAACCATCCATCTAGACCATCAGAGCCTTAAGTGTTACTATATACATGTGGAGGAAAGTTTCGCTTCAAAGCATCTCCTTGTAGACTAAGAATTTGACACAAAGGCTAATCAAATTGCACATAGGGCGCGCGCGCTTTCCTATTATTCACTCTCCACTGGATTTCTAATCTCCATTATGGATATTGATTCTGGTTTCGCAAGTTTAATAATTGATTCGCTGTCACAGTGGCGTATGCGCGTCGGCGTGTACTCCTAATTAAATAAGGAGAAATCACGAATACCTCTTACAGGGGTACAACTCGCGCGACCAAGGCAGGCGAGATGGTAAATGGGAATACTTGATAGATTTAGGAAGAAGAAAGAAACAGGGGAGGAACCTGTAAAGACTGGTTACTTTGAGAAAGATAACAAGGGAACTAGATATGAAACTTCGGGTCAAGCTGTTGCATACTGGTCAGCGCGAATGAGCAAGATCAAGAAAGACCCCTTTGTGTTGTTCATTTTTGACACAGAAAAAGAAGCTCATGATGCATTGATAGATCTCAGTTACGTCTATGCGGCAGAAGATAATGGAAAGCCGATATGCACCACAGTCCTACAATTTGGTTATTACCCAATTAGCGGAAAATATGAGGCATGGGTATGTGGATCAGAGCTAACCCACGATATGTGGCAAGAAGCTATGGGAAAGTTCAAAAAGCATGGTGGAAAACGAAAGAACGATCTTGAACCAGAAAAAATTGCTCCTGTAAAAAAGGAAGTCACTAAAGGTGACGTATCAAAAGTTCTTTTTGTCAGAGAAGATAAACAAAAAGGCGCTTTTGGAAAAATTATGACTTACAAAGTCTACAAGGCTCCCAACAAGGCATGTGCCATGGCATTTTTAGAAAAAAATCCAGTGACTAGAAGCTTGTATTATCTAGTGGTTGAAACACCGGAAGGAAACTTCTGCAGGGATATTCAAGGAATCTATAAAGAATAATATTGTGTGTTGAATGTCTGAAGAAAAGAAACCCAGTTTAGGTGACTCTGCTGTCGACATCTTCCTCATTGTTGTAGGATTTGGAGGCTTACTGTTCTGTGGGTGGGCTGTCGTCATAGGACCTTGGGCTTTCGACGATTTCATGGTCGATATACTGCCTTGGAGACATGAATACATTACGTCTATTAGGTCACCCATTACTTCGGACACTACATTCTGTTCGGATTTTTAGCCCTTCTCGGAATCTTGTTGGTTATCTTCATTGTCTCTTCGAGGATTACTCCTTCTTTAAGAGAAGCAGGAAAACCAGAGAGCTTTAGGAAGAAATGCTTGAAATGTGACAAAGAAACCCCTTGGCTTCTGAAGAGTGCCCATACTGCAGAGCAAGGCAGAAATAGCGCGCGAAAGAGGATTGTAACATATGTGCATGCGTCGTAGGCTTCTGAAAAAAGGAGAAGATGTGGGCTGCCGTAGCGCTATAGTCGGGTTTTGCTCTGCAACGATGGGCTTCTGCGCCTCTTTAACGTTATTTTTGCTATGATGACCGCGACTAAAGGGAGGCTTATCAAGAGTGACATGAGTATGGCCGTGGGAAATTCCGGTATCCATTCAGTTCCAGTCCACCGAATTATCGTTCCATATTCGCCTACTGCCCACCCATCGTCAGGGCTAACCATAAACACCGAATTGAGCCACCCGGTTGTTGGGCTTGTCACGTTGCTCCATGATGTTCCGTCCCAACAGATTATCGTTCCATATTCGCCTACTGCCCCCCAGCCTACTGCCCATCCGTCATCTGCACTAACCATAAACACCGAATAGAGAGTTGCCGTTGTTGGGCTTGTCACGTTGCTCCATGATGTTCCGTCCCAACAGATTATCGTTCCACCCCAGCCTACTGCCCATCCGTCATCAGTGCTAACCATGAACACTTCGTAGAGATCTTGTGTTGTTGGGCTTGTTACGGTGTTCCAATCTGTTCCGTCCCAGCGGATTATCGTTCCACCCCTGCCCACTGCCCATCCGTCGCTGGAGCCAACCATAAACACGTCCAAGAGATCTGCTGTTGTTGGGCTTGTCCAGCTCAACAAAACGCCTTCCGCACCTGCAATTGGCACACCCAAGCATAGCAACACCATCAAAACGAGCAGGCTTGCCGTTAAGAAACTACTCAACATGTCTCATCGCTCGTTCTATCTGATAAGTTCAGTTCTTATGTTTTATGGAAGAATTTCTGACCGAATCGAACAAGACCAGAAAAATGTTACACCGATGTTACAAGCAAAAGAAACGTTCCCATTATTTTGCGTCTAAAACCATTGCGCGCGCTTGAAAAGCTTCGGTTGCAACTACTGGAAAGGATTCATACTGCATAGTTTGATAGAAGCAGAAGGAGTT
>JAOUPS010000035.1 GCA_029879735.1 Candidatus Bathyarchaeota archaeon
GAACGTGCAAAAACCGTTTCTGATACAGAAGAAATCACAAAAATCAACAAAGAGTTGGATAGCTGGATGTCGGTGGCTGTTGAGCTCAAAGACAAATACCCCGAGCTCTTTGAGAAACTTCTACAAAAAATAAACGAGGACGAAAACCCGGAAACCACGGTTAACGAGTTAAACAGGGCATACGAGGCTGGAGATGAGAAGGCTAGACAAACAATACGGAAAGTCAGCGAATCATGTCTACAAGGCTTCAAGGAGACCCTAAGCCGCGCAGAAGTCTTCTATGATTCATGGGATTGGGAAAGCGAACTGGTGTGGAACAATCGGGTGCAAAAAATTCTTGAAAAACTGAAGAAGACACCGTACGTTTTCACTCTGGGCGGCGTTCTGGAATTTGACGCTGAAAAAGTAGTTAAAGAATCTGGTTTGAAGAAGAAGCTTGGCTTGAGAGACGACTACGAGGTTCCCTCTCTAACGCTTGTGCGCGCTGACGGCACGACACTCTACACAACACGGGATATCGCTTACACTTTGTGGAAGTTTGAAGGGGCTGAACAAGTCATCAACGTTGTTGGGATGCCGCAGAGTTTAGCCCAACTGCAATTGAAAATAGCCTTGCACGCGTTGGGCTACGGCAACTACGCAGACAATCTGGCTCACTTCGCCTACAACCTTGTGACTCTTCCAGGCTACAAAATGTCAAGCCGGAGAGGACGATACATAACATTCGACGAAGTCATGGACGAAGCGGTTAAACGGGCATACGAAGAGGTTTCGAAGCGCTCCCCGCAGCTGTCAGAGGAAGAAAAACGGGAAATCGCAAACTTCGTTGGCATGGGTGCGGTACGATACGCTCTCGTAGAAGTTGACCCCTCAAAACCCGTCGTGTTCACATGGGACAGAGTGCTCAACTTCGAGAAAAACAGCGCACCTTACATACAATATTCTCATGCCAGGGCATGCAGCATCTTAAGAAAGGCCGCAAGAAAACCTGAGAAACCGGCCTACAACCTGCTAAAAGAGAAGGTGGAGCGCGAAATAGTCATGGCTCTGGCAAGTTTTCCAGACATCTTCATCGAGGCAGCAGAGCTTCTCAAGCCCAACCTGATCGCTGACTTCGCCAACGCCCTAGCCGACAAATTCAACACGTTTTACAACGCTTTGCCAGTTATAAGAGCCGAACCGAAAGAACTCAGCGACGCAAGGCTCGCCTTGGTTGACGCCGTAAGAATCGTGCTGAGAAACACACTCAACCTCATAGGGATAGTGGCGCCAGAAAAAATGTGAAAGACTTATGGTGCTCCCTTAATTATCGTCACCGCTGTGCTCGTTCCAATCCTGTTTGCGCCAGCTTTAATGATGGCTACTGCGTCAGCGTATGTTCTTATGCCGCCTGCCGCCTTGACACCCATACGTGTGCCTACCGTACGTCGCATTAGCTTAACGTCTTCCATTGTTGCGACTTTGCCGAACAAGCCGGTTGAAGTCTTCACAAAGTCTGCTCCAGCCTCCTTAGCAAGCTTGCACGCGACTATTTTCTCTTTGTTTGTCAAATGGGCTGTTTCGATAATGACCTTGACAACTATCTTCTTTGATAAACGTTTAACATCAGCAACAGCCGCTATGTCCCTCTTAACAGCTTCATAATCCCCGGATTTCAGCGCGCTCAGATTGATAACCATGTCCAATTCCTCTGCTCCGTTCTCTATCGCTTTAACAGCCTCCAAAGCCTTGATTTCCGGCAGCGTAACCCCGAAGGGAAAACCTATTGTTGAGCAAACCTTAACGTTTGAGCCCTTCAAGAGTGTCGCAGCCATTTTTACATAAACGGGATTAACGCAAACACATCCAAAACTGTACTGTACCGCTTCTTTGCACAACTTTTCAACTTCACTTTTGGTTGCCGTTGCCTTGACAACCGTGGAATCTATCATCTTAGCCAGTTCTTCCCCTGAAATAGCCAATTTTTCACCTCTAGACATAGACTAATTTGCATGTCCTATTATTCATTTTTTAGATAGCTGATTGTCGAATTTGAACTGGGGAAAAGATATTCCTTTATTTCATTTCTTGTTTCGTTTTTCTCGTTATAAGCGAACTTACCATTATGGGGAGAATTATGGAAGCATCCCCTTCAATCATTACGTGGTCTGCCTTTTCCTTTATTTTATGCCATGAAACTGCTTCTCTTGGTCTTGCTCCAGACAGGCTTCCATCCCACTCGACAGCGGTGCTGATGTAAACAGCATAATCCAATCCATCCCTGAACTGGTTCCACCAAATAGTATGATGCTTTGAGATGCCTCCTCCAATGATTAATGCACCAGTTTTCTCTGCAGTGAAAACAATGTCGTTCAGTTCGCTTTCATCTTTCAACAAGTTGATTCTGAAGTCATGGTCTTGTGAGAAGAACCATATTTGGTATCCGACTGCTCCGTCTGTGATGCCTGGGACGTAAACCGGTATGTTTTGTTTTGCCGCCCAATAGAGTATCGAGCTTTCGTTGCATATTCTCCTGCCTATTTCTTGGCATAATTGACGCGTGGAAATTTCCCTAACTCCTTCATCCCACAAGCTCTGAAGCAAATCCCTCATTTTCTCTTCAATTATCATGCCATAGCTCTCGTTTGGAACCAGAACATTTCCTAAACGGCTTATGTCACTTTCGCGAAGTTCAGCGTCATCCATGAGAAACGAACCTTGATAATAGTTCTTCCAGCATCTTGCAACATCATGATCAAGCGTTCCACAAGTTGTAACTATGACGTCAACAAGCTTTCTCTTTACAAGTTCTTTTAAGGCTCCTCTTGTTCCCGTAGCCACAAGGCTTGCTGGGAAAGACAGAAACTTTACACATCCAGTATCACTAACCATTCTCACAAGTATTTTTACACCCATCGCCAGTTTTCCAGCTGTAAAACCCCAAGCCTTTTCCATCTGTAAGACAAGCTCGTTCACAGACATGTCCTCAAACAATTCGTAATCTTCAACAACATCTTTCAGCATCCAACGTTTCCTCCTTTGGTCATGACAAATTGTTAGTATCAAGATAAATAGCTGTCGAAAAACCTTACGGCTTATAAATTAATGACATGTGCATGGTATTGAGTCCGAGGGGTAACTCACGATACAGCGGGCGGTACTGAAATCTCGGCTTTTCCGTTTTTTCAAAAATTTAGCGCGCATGAACGTGATCTTAGGAGGCAACTCTTCTAGCCCTTTTCTGAAGGCGCCCTCTCGGTCTCGATCCAACTGAACTTTCTCTGGAGGGTTTTCGGGTAGTACCGCTTCCAGTCATAGTCGACTTGCTCTCCCCATTCGTAGTAGATTCTGGGATCAATGTAGCTCTTCAAGGATGTCACGAGGTTGTAGTCGCAAGTCTCCTTCTGAGTCTCTATCCTGAGCTTCAGCTTATCTATCGCCGCTTTGTCCCGTTGCCTCCGACTCTCCAGCCTCTGCCTTTGCTTTTCCATCTGCTCTGCATGCTTGGTCTTCAGCTCCTTGACGAGTTGCTTTTGGCGTGCCACGGCCTTTCGCTGAAGGCTGATGCGTCTCTTCAGGGGACGGACGGGTTTACCTTGTTGCTTTTTGTCGACGAGCTGCCGCCGGTAAGCCTCCAGTTTCTCCTTCATCGTCTTCAGTCTTTCCTCTTGCTTTTTCAGTCTCTCACTGTATTTCTTTTCCCGCTCCTCAGATTTTTGCGTCAGTTTATCTTGGGCCTCCTTCCCCCGGTCCTTTAAAGCCTTGAGGTTGGTCTTTTTCTTTTCTAGAGATGCTTTCCACGTCTTTGGGATGGTGCGGCGGTGGTTGCAGACTTTGGCTGCCTCTAGGTTCGCCATCGTGGCGATGTATTTCTTGGCATGTTCAGAGTCTTCGAGTTTGACAGGAGTTTTTTCTAGCTTCGTTTCGACGGCTTCAGACGCATAGCAGGTGCGGAAGACCTTTGCTGAGAGCCCGATAATCACCTCATCGAGGAATTCGCTTACATGTTTTGAGCCGACGCCACCAAAAAGAGTGGATCTTGCGTTCGCTGCGAATTCGTTGAGGTTTTTTACTACGTTTTCTGGGAGTTTGACCCTGAAAACATGAGGTACAGAGTCCTTTCCGAGGAATTTGAAGGTCACAGTGCCATCGCTGTTGTAGCGGATATGCTCTGGTCGAAGGGTTGAGGCGCCGACTGTGTCCGCCTCGTCAGGGTCCTTCTCGTCGCCGACTCTGATCTTCAGCTTATCGATAAGAAAACAGACGGTCGCCGTCTTCCTCCGTCTCGGGTCATCGGCGTCGAGGTTCTCCAAGACGTGTCTTTTAATCCGTGCAAGGTTCAGACGGAGTTCCTTCGCCTTGTCAAACTTCTCGATGTCCTTCCGCTGTTTCAGGATGCTGGAGTCGGAAAACCCGACGTATTTTGTCTTGCCTGTGAGTTTGTCCCGCCATCGTGCGGCCCACATAGCTTCGGGCTGCCAGATGATGGCCTTCCAGTTGCCCGGCGGTCTATGAGCATCCGGTGAGATGTTGAGCTCGACATCCTCCTCGCGAGGTCCCTCCTTCCAGCGACCCCTTATGGGGTGTTTTCCTCGGCCCATAAAGATGCAGTTGGGTTCTACGGCATAGTTGGCTACCTCCATCTGATTTCCGTCAACCCAGGCATATCCGTAGCGTTCCTTGTTCGCCTCTCTCTGGGCTTTCCTCTGAGCCGCCAGCTGTTTCTTCTCCTCTCTAGAGAGGTTTGCCTTCCAGCTTCGCTCCTTTTCGACAAAAGAGAGGATCTCAGAGTAATCAACTTCGCTTGGTTTTACACTGATGCCTAGCTTCTTTGAGAAGGCGCGGTGAAAGTTCTTGGCGAAGACAGGGTCTTCGACATAGGGAGTTCCCATTTTCCTAGCCCAGGCGAGAGCCATTTCCTCCTGCTCAGGCGTCAGCTTGATCTTCTTGTGCTTCACCTTGATGTTGAGACCTTTTCCTTCGTAACGGGGTGGAACTAGAACGCCGTTGTGATGTAGTTGTTTCATTCGGGTTCTCCTTGACTTGAATCTTATACGGGGAGGAGATAAGACTTAAACCTTGCTTTCTCAGCCACTAGGGCACGATGCTATTTCACCTTCTCGAAATGTATCACGTAAAAAAGCTGGTTCTCGTCCCATTCTCCATGCGTCTCCTCCCATTTTTTCTTGAATTCTTCTAGGGTGTAGCCGCCTTCTCTTTTTGCATCCTCTTCGTCAAAGTACCTCGCTTTTTTCCTTTCGATAGATGTAATGCGCAAGTCTGCAATGTGCGGTTCCCAAATGGCTGCATGAACTATCGCTCCCACTTTTACTTTGGGGTCTGGCACATTGATTCTGGAAGTTTGGGTCTTGGTGCCGTCAAGCAAAGGTTCCTTATCGTCAGCTGTGAATCGGAGTTCGCATGGAGCTTCTGTTACTTCATCAATAACTTCTTCAATTGGTTTTTCTGGTTCACGAGCTATCTTCTTGATTATTTGGCTTCTTTCTTTAACGGGAAGTCGTTTTTCCGCCAGCTTTTTAATCACTTCTACTCTTTTCTCTGGCTTCTCAACCGAGCGCCCCACTTTAACAGCTGTGAGGTAATCGATTTTGCCTTCTGGTACTTGCCCTGAAATGGTTGAGGGTGCAACATATTTTTGTGCCTCTTGAGGAACAACCTCAACTGCTCGTAGCCAAAGAGATACAACATTGTTGCTGACGCCAATCTTCTCAGCTACTGCGGATCGGGAAGGATACTTTTCCGGACAATTCTCCAGCAAATACTTGCAAACTTTTCCTTTTTCAATCGCGTTAAGTTCTTCTCTTTGGATGTTTTCGATGAGGTTCAGTTGGGCTACTTCATCATCACTGTATTCCCTCACGATGACAAGCACCTTTTCAAGTCCAGCTTGCTGCGAAGCCCTATATCGTCTCTCGCCGACAACAACCTCGTACTCATCGTTCACCGGTCTAACGATTATCGGCTCGAGCAACCCAACCTCTAGAATGCTAGCAGCAAGCTCATTGAGACGCCCCACATTGATCTCTAACCTCGGGTTAAGTTTGCTTGGATGAATCTTTTTGAGTTCAATCTTCTTGACGATTTCCGACATAAGTCATGACACCAAACTTTCTTCTAGTTACTCCAACATGTTTCGATATTTAAGAATTGCAAATGTTTTCTCATATAGAATCGAAAGATATACCAAAATAAGATCTTGTTATTTTAACGCGCACTAAATTTGATAATGGAATGAACCCGCTCGTTATTGTTGGCGGGCCCGAGGGGATTTGAACCCCTGTTCTCCGGCTTTCTTCCATCGAGTGCCCGGAGGCTTACGCATCATTTTGTGATTCGGCGCCTTAATCCAGACTCGGCTACGGGCCCAAATAAAGTTAGGGCACTGCTGTAAATTAATTGTTGTTGCAGGGTTATATTTCGGTTAGCTCTTCGTTTATCCACCAAGCCCGTTTCTTACCGGATCTTTCTCCTGCGTAATAGTATATTACAGCTTTTCCAAGCTGGTTTTTTGATCTTTTCTGTATTCTCCTCAGTCTGTTCAAAACCAGCCACCTGTTCGTTTTGAGATGCTCTGCCAGTTCTGGTGTGGTTGCGCCTTTGTAGTGGATGAGATAGTCTATGATTTTGTGGTCTGTTTCGTCTATGCAGAACGTGTGGGGGTTTGCTTTTTCGGGTCCGTACGTGAGCAGTTCTAGATCTGCGAGGTACTTCCTTATTTGTGCAAACTCCTTTTCCATTTTGCCTACTCTTCGCTCCAACTCCAGAATTTTGTCAGGTTTCGGCGTCTTTTGTAGTTTTTCCATTATTGCATCTCGGATGAAACTGCTTCTCTCGCCTTCTGGGACGCGTAGGATCATTTCTTTGTAAACTTCTTCTGGTATTTTCGCAGATATGACACGCAACTTCTCCATGAGTTTCTCCCACATTGTCTTATTACTGCTATTAATATTTCATGATTTCTACCCGTCTCCTTTGGTAAATCTTTTAAAAGGAACAACCTAACCTTAAACCGAAGTCAAACTCGAAGTGATGTATGATGCCGAGAAAAACCACGATTTCCCTAATCAAATGTGATGTAGGCTCCCTAGCGGGGCATCATGTCGTTCCAGAACCGCTGTTTAACATTGCGGGGAAAAACCTGAAGAAGGCAAAAGAAGATGGATTAATCAGCAGCTGCCATGTTTTTAACGTCGGAGACGATCTGCAACTTCTCATGGTTCATGAAAGAGGTGAGTCAAACCCGGAGATTCATAAGCTCGCTTGGGACACATTTCAAGAAGCCGCAGAAAAAGCCTTAAAACTGAAACTATACGGTGCCGGACAAGACCTTTTGAAAACAGCCTTCAGCGGAAACGTCAGGGGTATGGGTCCAGGCGTGGCTGAGATGGAAATCGAGGAAAGAGGATCCGACCCTGTAGTGGTTTTTGCAGCGGACAAGACTTCCACTGGGGCTTTCAACCTTCCATTGTTCCGCATCTTTGCCGACCCAATGAATACTGCCGGACTTGTAATCGACCCGGGCGTGGCTGGCGGCTTCAAATTTGAGGTATTAGACACTGTGGAGAACAAGTGTGTTGTTCTCAGGTGCCCTGAAGAGATGTACGAACTGGTTGGGTTAATTGGAACTGTGGGGCGATACATGATCTCTCGCATTTGGAGAGCTAGAGACGGCTTAATATGCGCCGTTGGGAGCGTGACCAAACTTTCGAAAATTGCTGGAAAATATGTTGGAAAAGACGACCCCGTAATGATTGTGCGTGCTCAGCGTGGATTGCCGGCTTTAGGTGAGATTCTTGTGCCGTTCATGCACAGCTATCTGGTTGCGGGATGGATGCGTGGAAGCCACTGGGGTCCATTGATGCCCGTCGGGGTGAAGAATGCCAAATGCACGGTTTTTGACGGCCCTCCAAGGATTGTTGCCTTAGGCTTTCAAGTTGCAAACGGCAAGATCGCAAGTGATGATGATGGAAAACCGATGGTGGCTGATTTGTTTGATGACCCGGCCTTTGATATGGCTAGGCGTGAAGCCGTAGAATATGCTTCTATGCTTAGACGGATGGGCGAGTTTGAGCCAGCACGTCTAGGCGTTGGGCAAATGGAATACACAACCCTGCCGCAGATTCTGGAAAGACTTAAAGAACGGTTTAAGCCAGCCTAAACCCACGGTTGACTACGTTGGATATGACTGCTGCCTTATTTCCGCCAGTTCATCACACCGATGTTTCACGATCTCATAGAGCTTTGTGCGTAGTTCCTCCCCAGATGCTTTCTGCTCCTTAAAGAGCAGCGTTTTTCTTGCCAGTTCAATGTCACCCAACCCTGTAAACCATGCTTCAAAATCCCCGCGGCTCAGGTGGAATTCTATTGAACCCACACCGACTTTCGAGATTTTGTCGCAAAAGTCTTGAAGACTTGCCGCGCAAAGGTTTAAGGGCTTTCCGACGTCAGCGTAAAAATGGAATGACTTTTCGACGGGTAAGTATGCAAAAATCTTCTCAGCGCTCTCTCTACCAATTTTTGGAAAACCAAGCGTCTTTCTTCCCTCCTCAGTTATAGCATAGTGCCCTTTTTCGGGTGTTTCAACATATCCCATCCGGGTGAGCCCTATTATGTGCATCATGACGGATGGAAAACCTAACCCAACTTCCTTCGCTATTTCCGCAGCCTTAGCAGGCTTTTCAACCATCCACATAGTCTCAAGAATCACCCTCTTAACAGGCGACAAACTCATCTCGTAATATCCCTCATAACATTATATGTACAATCTGTTTTTCAACTTTTCTATCGTTTTATCAAAAGAGCAACATCTTAGGTGAAAGATGCCAAAAAACAGGAGTTATTTGAAGGTGTGGGAGCATCGGGTTGTGCTCTGCAAGCACTGAGCTTTGGGAGTCTGAAATGGACTTAGAAGATATGGAAGCAGAATAATGAGAGGAAAATAGAAGATCTAAGAAAACGTAAATAAGCATGTCTTCCTAAATGTAGCAAAAGCCGGGAAAATAAATGAAGATGGCGGTGCTAGTATACGAGTATCCACCGAAGATTGTTGGTGGTTTGGGAACTTATGCAGCTGAAATCACAAGAAAGTTTGTTTTAATGGATCATGATGTAACAGTTTTCACAATGAACGATGATACTCGGAGTCTTCCAACACGGGAAATTTGGAGAGGCATAGAAATTCACCGTCCGTTGCATATTGATATTTCTGATTCGCTTCCAGATGTGCTTGCCGAGGACGTTAAGAAATGGGGCAGAGGCGTTCAGTTGTTCTCTAAAATCCTCGTCTACAACTATCTAAGCGCTTCAAAGCTCGTCAACGAACTCATTAGAAAAGAGAACTTCAAATATGATATCATAATTGCCCATGACTGGCTTTCAGCCATTTCCGGGATAACCATCAAAAAGGAGCTTGGGGTGCCCTTCGCATTTCATGTCCACTCAACAGAGAAGGGAAGAACCCTAGGAAATGGCTCAGAAGTCGTGAGTAACATCGAGCTTCGCGGCGGCAGAGCAGCCGACCTAATTGTAACAGTCTCATACGCCATGAAAGATGAACTCATGAAACTTGGATTTCAAAAGGATAAAATCCAAGTATGCTACAACGGTGTTGATCCGCAAAAATATGATCCAGAAACGGTTAACGCTGAGCAGATCAAAAAGATTAGAGCCTTTTATGGCATCAAAGACGATGAACTAATGATTCTTTTCATTGGCAGACTTGTTGGTGTCAAAGGGGTTGATAGGCTCATAATGGCTGTGTCCCATGTTTTGCAGAAGATACCTAACGCAAAACTCGTCATTGTAGGTTTGGGCGACCTACAAGATTATCTAGTTAACCTAGTTAGAACCATGAGACTGCAGGATTCTGTAAAATTCCGTTTCGAATTCGTCCCAGAAGAAGAGCGCATCCTTCACTATGCTGCTTGCGACCTCGCGGTTTTCCCAAGTCTTTATGAGCCTTTCGGAATAGTTGTCCTCGAAGCGATGAGCTTGGAACGCCCAGTTGTTGTTGGAGCAGCGGGCGTAAGCGGAATGCGGGAAATAGTAATCCCTCACGGCGAAGAGCAATGCGGTTTCCACGTTAACCCTGGCAATCCAGCGGACATTGCCTGGGGCATAGTCAGTGCTCTAGAAAATCCTGATAAAAGGAAATGGCTTGGAAAAAACGGCAGACAAAGGGTCCTGAACGAGTTTACTTGGGATAAGATAGCTGAAAAAACAGTCGCGTTATATGAACAGATGATTAAGTGTTAAATTTCAGCTAAACCCTAATTTTGTTGGTGAACTCGTGAACTTCAACAATTCTCTAAGTTTGAGGAGGAAGGTTGCGAGAGAAGCCGCCAGTCTTCTCTACTTTGGTGTTGAAAAAGAATACAAGCAGGCGAAGCTGAAGGCTGCAAAAACGTTTGGCGTTCACTTCCTTCCTACAAACCTTGAGGTGGCGATTGAACTCGACAAGATAGCGGAGGAAAACGAGGGTGCCGCCAGACAAAAGCGTCTAATTAGAATGCGCAAGGAGGCTCTTAGACTAATGAAAATTTTAGAGGAATATAAGCCAGTTTTGATCGGGAGCGTTTGGCGTGGAACAATACATCGTGAAAGCGACATAGACATAGCCGTGTACCATGACGAACCAGATGAGGTTTTGAAACTGATAAAGCAAAACAACCTTAAGGTTACGCAGACCGAACGGACAACCGTAACGAAACAGGGACCAAAGAAAACGTCCTTTCATATCTATTTAGAATCGCCAACCAAAGAAAAGGCCGAAATAGTTGTTCGAAGTCCCGAAGAAATCGGCTGCAAAGGAAAATGCGAAATATACGGAGACACAATATCCGGTCTTCACCTGCGAGAATTGGAAAAGGTGCTTGAAGAAAACTCAACGCAGCGATTTGTTCCCTTGTAATGTAAACCGCCTCAATTCTTTCCAAAGACACTTTAAATATGTGATTCTTCATACGTGAAAGTGAGGATGCGTTTCAGAACTTGAAGGTGCTCACGTGGAATTCAACAAAGAGACGCTCAAAAAGCTGTTTCCAAACCTTGCCAAAGAACTAGGATCCAGCGAAAATAAAGTTGCGATAAACTCCGTGCGAACAGACACCCACGCGGGAGAAAAAGCAGCCTCCAAAAGATTCATGCACTACACACCCGACGTGATAGATTTCATTCGGCGATGCGACACAGAACAGCAGGCAGGAGAAATAATCGACTACATGGAGAAAAAAGGCGAAATAAAAAGGCAATATGCAAAAAAGCTTAGAAAACAGCTTAAAGAGAAAGGTGTGAGAAGCTTCGGCCCTAAAAAGGAAGAAGACTACTACTTTAAACACGGTGAACCCTTAAGATAGCCTAAGTTTGTTCCGATGGTACCCCATCTGGAGTGCAGGCAGTGTAATATTTTAACCCATGCCTTTGTATCCTCCTGACTACATGAGGGTACAAGATCAACTCTTCAATCTCTATTTCTTCAGCCAACCTTGGATTGATCCGTCCAAGTCTTTGAATGAGTGATCGAAGTTTTTTCTTGGGTGAAAAGGACACCATAACCGACGGGTGACAGCTAACCTTTGCATCAACCAGATATTGTAAGGCTTTCAACTGTAAGGCAAAACCCTCAGGTTTGGCTCCGGTTAAAAAGGCAAAGTCTTCCTCGTTACATCCCTTCAACGAGACCCTCACGTGGACAAAGTTATATCTTGAGAGGTTTGCGGCATAGCTCTCATCATAAGCTACGGGTATCCCATTAGTTTCAAGAATGAAGCGGTATCCTTTACCTTGAAGGGCATCGAGAAGCCGGAGTAAATGAGCCTTTCCTATCGTTGGTTCTCCACCGCTAACCCTCAACAAATCCAGGCCACGCTTCCTTGCCAAAGCAACTAGTCTGTCCGCAACTTTCTTTGAAGTGTAAAATCTCCCAATTTCTGCGGGATGAAGCATCACAGCATCCGAAACCCAGCAAAACTTACACAACAAACCACAGCCAACACAGTCGGCTGTAACTATCCCACCATACCACCTTGCTGGCCTGATACGATAGTACTTTCTCTCTTGCCCTTCTTGTCCCATACAAGTAACCAATTTCTCAACAGCTAAATGTCTTTGAACAGGGTCGTATAACAATATGGAGTCTCCTTAGCAGTTAACACATAGACTCTGTGACTAACAGATAAGTATAATACTGGAAGCATAATTCTAAAAGTAAATAAATGGGCTTGTCAATAAGTAGAAAGCTCAAGATTTCGGAAATCGAGCGGAGGAAAATCGCATGAAAAAAGCAGTTTCGATGTTTATTGCTTTAGTCACCGTTATGTTAGCTCTTGTCTCAATCTCGTTTAACGTCCAAAATGTTGAAGCAGCAAGCGCTGAAGATTCAGATTACGGCATAGAACAAGTGAATCATACGGTAGAGGTTATGTATAATGGCTATATTTTCATAAATGACACAATACGAATAACAGGACAGGCATCCAACGGTTTTCTTATAGGATTTCCATATAAATATGGTTCACACGTTCTTCGGTGCGTAGCTTACAACGCAACTGACACTTTCCAAGTAAGCCTTAATGTACCTTTAGAAAACCGTGTCGGTTTTTACGGCGTAAAAATAATCTTTCCACAAGGGGCACCCCAAGTATTTACGGTTGGATTCGTGCTTTCAAACGATCTTCTCAACGTTTTAGAGGTGAACTATTACCTCCTAGACTTTCCAGCGTACCCTAGTTTAACAAAGACGGTTACCAACTGCAGCGTCGTAGTCGATCTGCCGAAGGATACACAAGACGTAATAGTTACAAAGGACGATGGGACGGTTAATGCATCTGCCTATTTGAAACAGAACCTGCCCGCCTTCACCTATTCGCCTGCAACTGCAACCTTTTCGTTGACTGGTGATGAAATTCAATTATTTGACATAAAGAAGCTGAGACGTGAGGTTAGAATAAGCGGAACAGGCGAAATAGACGGTTCAGACAGTTACGACATAACAAGCAAGGCGCCTACAGAGATAAACTCCATCGAAATAATTTTGCCCGCCAACGCTTCTAACCCAAGTGCGCAAGATCAGTTTGGGAGAGAAATGCCGGCGTCTGGATGGGCAGATGAACCAACAAACCGTTATAGAGTTTCTTTCACGTTACCAGTTGAAAGCTACGAATCCACCAAGTTTACCGTGAAGTATTATTTGCCTAGCAGAGTCTACATTACGCAAGAAGGGTTTGGCAATCTTAACATTGCGTTCCCTCTGTTTCAACATTTGAGTTACTATATCGAGCAGTTATCTGTGACTTTTGTTTTGCCAGAAGGCGCCAAAGTAGGGCATGAGAATGCTTCGGTCAGCGGATCCTATAATTTGATGCGTGGTGTTTTCCAAGAAGCAGTAACTGTAAACAGACAATGCGTGTTTTCGTTGGATAGCTTCGACGTAGAAATCATATATGAATACAGCCTTCTATGGTTGTCCTTTCGCCCCGCATTGTGGGTTTGGGCTTTAGCAACTGTCGGCTGTGCAATAGTGGTTATCTGGAAAAGACCTAAAGCTCCTGTTCTAGTCGGTGTGCCTACGGTAGGGATGAGACTTCGAGTAGAACACATTGAGTCTTTTGTTGATGCGTATGAAGAGAAAAAGAAGATACTTTTGGAAATTAAATCCCTCGAGACCAGAGTGCGTAAAGGGAAGATTCCGAGGAGTCGCTACAAGGTCAGGAGAAAAACGTTAGAAACCAGCCTTAACGCTTTGTCTAGGAGCTTGGCAGAGCTGAAAGAGAAAATGCGTGCGGCTGGGGGGCGATATGCGGATTTGATGCGTCAACTCGAAGTTGCGGAGACTGAAATCAGTGAGGTTGAGGCGAACATTGAGAGCATTAAAGCTCGCCACCGTCGTGGAGAACTTTCACTGGGGGCCTATCGCAAGCTTCTGGCGGACTATGAGCGGAGAAAAGAGAAAGCTGAAACAACGATTGACGGGGTTCTCATAAGACTTCGTGAAGAAACTCGCTAATTTGAACCCAAAGGCTTTTATTTTACTGCCTAAATTTCAATGAATTTCTAGTTAGAGAGGGAAGAAGAATGGTGAAAATTTTAGTTGATAACGATAAATGCACTGGATGTGGCACATGCGTGGAGACGTGCCCCGTCGAAGTTTTCGAGATCAATGATGAAAAGTGTGTTCCAGCAAAAGTTGAAGAATGCCTAGTTTGCAGAGCCTGCGAAGCCGAATGCCCAGAAGCCGCGATCCAAGTAATTGAGGATTAACTTCGCCCTTCGCCACCTTGTTTCCTTTGAGAGACATCGTCTTTAAAGTTGCAATCCTATACATTCCAGAAAGTCCTCTGAACCCGTTTCACTTCATTTATGACCTTTTCACCCTGCTCCTTAATGCGTTCTTTGATTACAGGGACCTTGTCATCTACACTGTAAAATGCCCCGCTCATCTTTGCAACGGCTGCCGCAGCTATTTTCCCAACAAAACCTAGACTGTAACCTCCTTCAAGCACCGATACAAGTTTTCCCTCGCATATCTCTGAAGCCAGATTAACTATCGTTTCATAAACTTCTTGATAACAGAGTGTAGACAAGGAAAGACTCGCCACGGGGTCCGTGTAATGGCCGTCTAAGCCAGCGGATACCAGTATAAACTGTGGCTCGTACTGGTGTATTACATGCTTTACAACTCCGTTTATTGCCTTCAAATAGATTTGGTCGTTTGTTCTGAACGGTAGAGGAATATTAACGTTGTAACCTAATCCTTCCCCCTCTCCAATCTCGTCTGTGAAACCTGTTCCTGGAAAGTCTCTCGGGTCTTGGTGTAAGCTTATGTATAAGACTTTGCTGGTTTCGTAGAAAGTTTCTTGTGTGCCGTTTCCATGGTGAGCGTCTATATCCAGTATTAAAACTCTGTTCAACTTGAATTTTTTGAGCAAGTGCTCGGCGGCTATGGCGACGTTGTTGAAGATACAGAAGCCGCGTGCACGGTATTTCCCAGCATGATGCCCTGGAGGTCGAACCAAAGCGAAGGCGTTTTGAAATTTTTCCTTCATTACGAGGTCAACAGCTCTTAATGTTCCACCTACAGCATGAAGGGCAACTTCAAGACTTTTCGGCGAAGCCACGGTATCTCCTTCTGTATCTAGAAGGTCTCCCCCTGATCTGCACACATTCTCTACAAGTTCGATGTATTCTACCCCGTGGACGAGTTCAACGTCCTCTAAACGAGCCTTTTCTGGTTTAACAAACTGCCAGTTTTCGACGCCTCGAAGTCTGCTTTTTTTCAATTCGTTGACGATTATGCGGAGGCGCCTTGCCGATTCAGGGTGGCCCCTGCCAGGATTGTGCCGATAGTATACGGGTGAAAAAACCACGGCTGTTCTGCTCATGTTATATCCTTCTTTTAAAAGTTGTTCGGAATTTTTTCTGTAAATATTCTTTGGTGGCTAATCCTTTTTGTTTGGCTAGTCTCTTGATGACTTTGTTCACGCCTGTCGCATATTGTATTGCTCTTTTCGGCTTGTTCGCTATAAAATGTGGGAGTCCCATGTCCTCAGCCACTTTTCTCAACACGATTTTTCTCAGCATGTCGTTCGGCGACGCTATCTTCAGTTGTAAGGGCAGGCTTACCGCGAATTTTGCTAGTTGATATGTTGCAAATGGCAGGCGGAGTTCTAGGTTGTGAAAGTTGCAGATCTTGCTGTCCCTTTCTAGGTTGGTTTCACAAATCCTTGCAGTGTCGTTGAAGATTTTTTTCTGCACAAGTTCTTCGCCGTACTGTGAGTAATCGTTTAGGTATCGCTTGTAGCCTCCGAAGAGTTCATCAGCGCCCTGTCCAGCTAGCATGACTCTAAATCTCATCTCTGAGGCTTTTTCCGCGGTCCAAAAGACTGGAATGCCTATGCTTGTTTTGACGGGATTTGACTCCTCGATAAGCCACAAAACTTTTGGGAGAGCCTCTTCCACGGCTTTTTCACTGTAAAAATGAATGTGAAGTGGTAGTTTCAGCGCTTCCGCCGCTTCTCTTGCGTATTTAGCTTCGGGCTGGTTTTCTAGGCTTACAAAGAACAGATGCACATCTATTCCGAAGTTTCTGGCTAAAAACGCGATTATGCCGCTGTCTAAACCACCAGAGAAAGCCACCGCGACCTCTTTAAGACCTGAAACTCTTTCCTTGACTGATTGCTGTAAAAGTCTTCGTAGTTTTTTGGCTGCGGCTTGCATGGTTGTTTGCCTAGTTCTTGTGTGAACGAGCGTTTTCATGAGCCTAAACTTGAAACCATGTTTGTCAACGACGGCTATGTGCCCCGGCGGAAAGGAGTTCGCCTCTTTTATTCCAATTTTCCATAATGCCTTGCGTTCGGATGCTGAAGCCGCTAAATCTGTATTTTCACCATAATAAAGCGGGTATGCTCCCAAAGAGTCTCTGCCAGCGATAAGCCTGTCAGATTCGGCTACCGCAAAGGCGAAGCTTCCTTCAAAATTCTTGATAAGGCCTTCAGCGTTTTCTTGTCGACTCTGTTTCAGTTTTTCGGCGGTAAATTCCGCATCGGAAAATTCCGTGTTAGGTGGATAGATTCTTCCCTCAAAAACTAGCGTCGCGTTTTCCAATTTTGTCGGTTGCGGCTTGTCCGACATGACAATTTTTGAGAAGACATGACCGATTACTATGGGTGAGTTTATGTCTTCATCTCGTAACGCTTCGACGGATTTTCCTATTTTCACGATTGTCGGCGATGCAATTCCGAAGGCTTCAACGCCACTGTGCTCTAGCATTTTTAACATGGCAACCGCTGTTTCTGTTGCGCTCCCTTTTTTGTTTACAACAGCGATTACTGCTCCCATGCCAAAAGAACCTTCAGCCTGAGCCATTTACATGTTTGTTTCGGTAAAGCATTAATCTTTAATCGCCTTATCTAGTTTTGCGGGGATGATAATTTGCCTATTCTCCCTATAGATACGGGCCGTTACGGAACTCCTGAGATGCGAAAAATCTTCGAAGAAGAGACACGTATCCAGAAAATGTTGGATGTGGAAGCAGCTTTGGCTTGGGCACACGCCGAGGTTGGCAACATACCGCGAGAAGATGCTGAAAAGATAGCAGCCATGGCCTCGACAAAGTATGTTAAATTAAGTCGCGTAAAGGAGATCGAACGTGAAATAATACATGATGTTGCCTCTTTTGTTAGAGCTTTGGCTGAAGCATGCGGGCCAAGCGGGGCATACGTTCATCTTGGAGCAACAAGCTATGATATTGTAGATACGGCAATAGCCCTTCAGTTCAAAGAAGCTTTAGGATTGACTGAGAGACGGCTAAGCAATCTTGAAAAGATTCTGATGGAAAAAGCCTTACAATACAAAAACACGTTGATGATGGGTAGAACCCATGGACAACACGCCTTACCGATAACGTTAGGCTTTAAGTTTGCGGTCTGGATGCGTGAAATCTCAAGGCATATCCAAAGGCTCAGGCAATGCAAAGACCGCGTTTTAGTCGGAAAAATGAGTGGAGCGGTGGGGGTCCAAGCCGGCTTAGGACCGCACGCCATGAAAATCCAGGAGCTGGTTATGCAACGGCTGGGAATGAAACATGCCGAAATTTCCACTCAGATTGTGCAGAGAGACCGCCACGCCGAGCTCGTGTGTTTGCTGGCTATGATTGCCTCTACGCTTGATAATTTCGCCACTGAAATCCGTCAGCTGCAAAGACCAGAGATTGGAGAACTCTTCGAGGCCTTCGAAGCGGAAAAGCGGGTTGGCAGCTCAACAATGCCTCACAAGCGAGATCCAGAAACATGCGAAACGATCTGCGGCTTGGCTAGAATTGTTAGAAGTCTTGTTATCCCGGCTCTAGAGAATGTCATAACTTGGCATGAACGGGACATGACCCAGTCTTCGGCGGAGCGATTCATAATTCCTGAAACATGCATCCTAGTTGACCACATGCTTTTCTTGATGAACAACGTAGTAGCTAACCTGCATGTTGATGAGCAACGCATGCTGAAAAACACTGAATTAACCCAAGGGCGTGCCATGTCTGAAGCCGTCATGATTGCGTTGACAAGGAAGGGTGTGAATCGCCAGGAGGCCCATGAACTTCTCAGAAAACTAGCAATAAAAAGTAAAATGGAAAAAAGGCATTTCAGGGAAATCCTCATCGCAGACAAGGTTGTACGTGAAAAACTAAGCGAAAAAGAAATTGATGAGGCTCTGAATCCGAGAAATTATTTAGGCACTGCTTTGGAGCAAGTTGAGCTTGTAGTTAAAAAAACAAGAGAAGAACGCGAGGCTAAGGGACTAACTTAGTATTCTGTTAGGGCTTTTTGTTCCCAATCGTCTTCCTTTTTAAGCTTCTTCCATTCCTCTTTTTTAACGAAGCCGCCGACTTGTTCTTTTATCTTCTTTGCCAGTCTTGGTCCTATCAGCGGCAGTTTCACCAAGTCTCCGATGGCTGAGTGTTTTATGTCTTCTATCGTTTTGAATCCTGCATTGTAGAGTATTCGTCCACGGATCCTACCAACTCCTTCCAGTTTGACAATTGGCAACAGTTCTTTCTTGACTCCTTTCTCTATTCTCTCCATGAGTTCAAGAGTTTGTGGCAGAACCTGTTTGTTCCCGAAAAGCAAGGCTAGTTCATGGGTGGCGTAAAGCAGCCATTTCGCGTTTTGAATCGTTCTGTAAAGGTCGCCCGGCTGCACACGATATCTTTCAATGATTTCGTCCTCGCTTCTTTCTTCAATCCAGGTCTTCAAGACCATTGCTGTTTTTACCTCTCCAAGAGATTCCTCGTAGGCTATTCTGTCTTCCCACTCGTCTGGAACATCCACAAGAAACTCTTCCTTGCGGTCTTCCATGAAAACCGCTATCTCGTCCAGTTCTCGCGTGTAGGGTCTCAGTTTTGGAGCCATGTCTGGCGTGTGGGCGATCATGTGGAGGAGGCTTAACCCTGTCAGGTATGTGGGTTTTCGTCTTAACGCGTTGCGGATTAGTACGCCCGAAACCGGGTCTATGTAGAGTTCGCTTACTCGCTTTCCAAATCTTGTGGCATTGATGTTCTCGCCGCTGACGTCAATCATCTCCTCGTCGTATAGGTACTTCAGGATCTTGGCCATTACGCTCTTGATCGCCCCGATGTCATACTGGTACGCGTAAAAGGTTCTGCCAAAAAAGTCATAGATTCCACGCTCTGTGTGGGCAAAATCCGCTGCAATCGTCGCCAGCACATGGGACCTCAGAATTCTTTCGACCGCAAGCCTCGACCATATTCTCTCTGGACGCGCGAGAATGTAGCTTTCCATCAGATAGTCTGCTTCATCGGCAGTTTTGGCTAGGAGTATTGCTTCTCCAACCTTGTCGTATTTTGGTCTTCCGGCTCTGCCCGCCATTTGTTTGTACTCTAAAACGCTTATTGGATAGTAACCGTATCCCGGTTCATACCG
>JAOUPS010000036.1 GCA_029879735.1 Candidatus Bathyarchaeota archaeon
GAAATTCTCGACATGGTTTTATGGGGAATCAGCCTTGCAGTAGCAGCTGTTCCAGAAGCGTTGCCCGCGGTTGTAACGGGTGCGCTTGCAGTAGGCATGTATCGAATGGCAAGAGAAAACTCCATAGTCAGACGGCTACCAGCGGTTGAAACGCTGGGCTGCACAAGCGTCATATGCTCAGACAAAACTGGAACAATGACTAAAGGCGAAATGACTGTGCAGAGAATCTACGTAAACGGCATGGCTTTGAAGGTCAGGGGCGTCGGCTACGAACCGCAAGGAAGTTTTCTTTTTGAAGACAAAAAACTTGATCTCGCCAAAGAAAAAGAGCTTTACACACTCTTGAAAGGCGCCACTTTATGCAACGACGCAAAACTGGAGAAGGAAGAAGGAAAATGGGTCGTGAAAGGCGACCCAACAGAAGGAGCGTTAGTTGTTGCTGCTGCCAAGGCAGATTTATGGAAGGAAGAAATTGAAAAAGAAGAACCACGAATAAACGAAATCCCGTTTTCTTCAGAAAGAAAACGCATGACCACAATTCATGAAGCATACGGCAAAAGCAAGATAGCTTACATGAAAGGCGCTCCAGAAATTGTTCTAGAAAGATGCACTAAAGTTTATACGAATGGAAAAGTACGCAAATTAACTGATGAAAAACGCAGGCAAATATTGGCAGTAAACGAAGCCATGGCTGTACAGGCATTAAGAAACTTAGGCCTCGCATACAGGGAGTTACCTGAATCCTTAACTTCGTTAAGCGAGGAAGATGAGAAAGGTTTTGTTTTCCTTGGAATAGTAGGAATGATCGACCCGCCACGGGAAGAAGTCAAAGAAGCAATTTATACGTGCAGAAAGGCTGGAATCAAAGTTGTCATGGTTACAGGCGACCACAAGCTGACAGCCATGGCAGTAGCCAAGGAACTGAATCTGATAGGCGAAAATGAAGATGAAGCGGGCAGGGTTTTAACAGGAGCAGAACTGGACAAGTTCAGCAAAGAGGAATTCGAGGAAATCGTTGAAAACCTTGTGATTTATGCAAGGGTTTCGCCTGAACACAAAGTTCGAATAGTGAAAGCTCTCAGGGAAAAAGGTTACATCTGCGCCATGACAGGTGACGGAGTAAATGATGCACCAGCCTTAAAGAGAGCTGACATAGGCATAGCGATGGGAATAACCGGAACGGAAGTTACAAAGGAAGCCTCAGACATGGTGTTGACAGATGACAACTTTGCAACGATTGTAAGAGCAATCAGAGAAGGACGCGAAATCTACGACAACATCAAGAAATACTTAACCTATTTGCTCCGCTGTAACATAATGGAAATCCTCGTGTTGTTCATCGCCATGATGCTGAGCCGTGAATCAGATGCGGCCATAGCTTTAACTACGATACAAATTCTTTGGGTGAATCTGACGACAGACGGTTTGCCAGCCATAGCCTTAGGTGTGGATCCTGGCGACCCAGACCTTATGGAGAGGAGACCGAGAGATCCGAATGAAAGCGTTTTCACGCGAGACGTGAAAGTATACTTGTCTGCTGTTCCGACATTGATGACGGTGCTTCTCTTAGGCGGATACTTCTACACTCTGGAAACCTATGGCCTGCTGGAAGCCAGAACACAGCTTTTCACTGCACTGGTCTTGATGGAATTGGCTAACGCTGTGAACGCTCGTTCACTCAAGTATACAGTCTTTAAAGTCGGCGTATTCAAGAACAAGTTCCTTTGGTTCGCAATACTTTCCTCGCTAGGCTTACAGTTGATGGTGCTTTACATTCCAGCACTTCACGACATATTCAAAGTAACATATCCTCAGTTGTTTGACTGGGCTGTAGCGATTGCTTTCACTTTAACAGTGTTCTTCAGCATAGAAATCGGAAAATACGTAGCTAGCAGAAGAAGAACGTGATTTTCCGCGGAAAGACTTATATCCTGCGCGTTACGAACAGAGCTTTTCAAACTCAAAATGGTAGATGAAAATGAGTGAGAAGTTAGCGAATCCTGCACCTCTTGGACTTATGGGTTTTGGAATGACAACCGTTTTATTGAACTTGCATAATGCTGGTGCATACGGCCTTGGCAGCATGATCATAGCAATGGGAATTACCTATGGTGGGCTGGCTCAAGTTATAGCAGGCGTAATGGAATATAAAAAAGGAAATACTTTCGGCACAGCAGCCTTCACATCCTACGGATTGTTCTGGCTTTCATTAGTTATTCTCAAGATATTTCCGGCAATGAATTTGTGGGAGACTCCTTCAAACTATGCAATGGCTGCATATTTTCTCATGTGGGGATTGTTCACTTTCGTAATGTTCTTCGCCACGTTGAAAGCCAACAGAGCCATACAATTCGTTTTTATGAGCCTAGCGATACTTTTCTTCTTGTTAACAATAAAAGAGTTGATGGTGGCTTGGGACTTGACAGGCATAGCAGAGATAAGCACAGTTTTAGGAATTGAAGGAGTAGTATGTGGGCTAAGCGCTGTATACACTGCATTGGCGGAAGTGTTGAACGAAGCCCATGGAAGAACCATTTTGCCTATATGTCCAACGAACAAGTAACAGTTTTATGCACTCCACAGAACTCTTCTTATGATGCTTTTCACGTGTTTAAACGAGAAAGTTTATATCTGAAATCCTACTTTTCCCAGCAAAACTCAATGAGAAACCTAGAGTGGTTAACATGATGTTTAAACCGGTTATGTGGGTGAGGAGAGACCCGCAGAAAAAAAATGTGTTCTGGCCGTCTGACGAAATGAAAAATAAGGCCTGGGTCAAAGATGAATCAATCTATGTTGAAGCAAACAAAGACTTAGCGGCTTTCTGGGCTAAGCTTGCTCGTGAAGGAATTGACTGGTTCAAGGTTTGGGATGAAAACTATCGATGGGAGCCGCCTTATTACAAATGGTTCATTAATGGAAAAATGAACATGTCTTACAATGCTTTAGACAGGCACATAAAAACTTGGAGAAGAAACAAAGCCGCGATAATATGGGTGCCCGAACCACCGGATGAGAAAGAAAGGGTACTCACATATTTTGACCTATACCGTGAAGTCAACAAATTTGCCAACGTGCTGAAGAGTCTCGGAGTAAAAAAAGGCGACAGAGTGGGAATATACCTGCCAATGATTCCAGAAGTGCAAATAGCCATGCTGGCTTGCTCTCGCATTGGGGCCATACACAGCGTAGTCTTCTCAGCCTTCAGCGGCAAATCCCTGCAAGAAAGGATGCTGGATGCAGAAGCCAAAGTTCTCGTAACGGTAGACGGATACCACAGACGGGGAAAACAAATTAACTTGAAAGCCGAAGCAGACAAGGGAACTGAAGGGACACCTATACAAAAGGTTGTTGTGGTTAAACGAATGGGAATGGACGTAAACATGGTTGAAGGCAGAGACTACTGGTGGCATGAATTAATGAAAAACGCTGGCGACTACTGTGAATCAGAAGTTATGGACAGCGAAGACATATTATACATTCTTTACACAAGCGGCACAACAGGCAAACCCAAGGGAGTTGAACATCACACGGGCGGATACGCAGTACAAGCCTACTGGACGACAAAATGGGACTTCGATCTCCATGATGAAGATGTTTTCTGGTGCACCGCTGACATCGGTTGGGTTACAGGTCACACGTACGGCTGCTATGGTCCGCTCTTGTGCGGAGTGACTATGCTGGAGTATGAAGGCGCCCCAAACTATCCCCAACTAGACAGATGGTGGAGCATAGTAGAAAAGTATGGTGTAACTGTCTTTTACACGGCTCCGACAGCGATAAGAATGTTCATGCAATGGGGTGAAGCATGGCCCAAGAAGCATAACTTAAACAGTCTTCGAATACTCGGAACAGTAGGTGAACCAATAAACGAAGAAGCATGGCTCTGGTATTTCAACAATATCGGCGGCGGAAGATGCCCGGTAATTGACACTTGGTGGCAAACCGAAACCGGCGGAACCCTGATCAACTCGTTACCAGGCATAGGCCCGTTCATCCCGACAGTTGCTGGTAGAAGCTTTCCGGGCACAAGCCACGATATTCTGGACGAGTCTGGAAATCCCATGGGCATCGGCGAAGGTGGTTATTTGGTGCAGAAAAACCCGTTCGCGCCTGGAATGCTTAGGAATGTGTGGAGAAAACCGGCAAGATACAAGGAGTATTTCAGTGTTTACGGCGAAAAATACTACTACACAAGTGATGGAGCGCGAAGATGGGACGAGCTTGGGAACATCAGGTTAACCGGCAGGGTTGACGATGTAATGAAGGTTGCAGGCCATAGGCTGTCAACGGCAGAGTTAGAAAACGCTATAAACAGCTATGAAGCAGTTGTGGAATCCGCAGTTGTAGCAGCACCACACGAAATAAAGGGCGAAGTACCAGTGGCTTTTGTAACTCTGAAACCTGATGTAGAGCCTTCAGATCAGCTCGTAAAAGAGCTAATAAAACACATTGACGCAACGATTGGACCAACGGCAAGACCTGATAGGATATTATTTACTAACGAACTGCCCAAAACGCGTAGCGGAAAGATTATGCGGAGAATTCTAAAGTCTTTGGTTAGAAACCAACCTATTGGCGACACTACAACCCTTATGAACCCGGAGTCGGTTCAACTTCTTAAAGAAGAGGTCGGATATAAGGAATAAACTCTTCTTTTTATACATTTATTTTTATGGATAGAATCTTTCCATAATTCTTGGAAATGCCATAGTGCAAATTGGGTTTTCAAGGTCAGGAATCCAAGTCTAGAAAAGTTCTATACCGCGCAGCCAAAAAGAGGAGAAAACTCGCTAAGCTTGAAAAAGGAAGAAGCGGATAAAATTTAGGATAGTTTCATTATTGCTCTTACAGTATCTTCATCAACGGGCTCTATCTTGAATCCTTTCTTAATGCAAAGACGAATCATCTTGAGATTCCTCGGCAGGATGTCTCCACCGATTGTTTCAAGTCTCATGTCTTTGCCAATCTCAGTGATATAATCGACCAGTTTTGAGCCAAGCCCTAGCCCCTGCCACTGATCTCCGACAACAACGGCAAACTCTCCACAATTTCGTCCGGGTTCTAGGATGAGTCGTGAAACACCGATAATTCTCTCATCTTCTTTCTTCGTCTCTGCGACTATGGCGATTTCTCGGTCATAGTCAATGTTACAATATCTGGTTAAAGTTTCATGGGACATGTCTCTGATTACTTGAAAGAATCGAAATCGCATCGTTTCTTCTGAAAGGGACTGAAACAGATTATGGACAAGGATTTCATCTTCAGGCTTTATGGGACGAAGAACAACGGATGTGCCGTTCTTCAACTTCCATCGAGTAACATATTTTTTGGGATAGGGAGCAATCACTAGATGCTTGTGATGTTGATTTCTTTGCAACTTTTTCTCAGTGTCAATAACTATGCGAGCGTCTACAGCCACAGCATCACTTTCGCTAACTATGATTGGGTTTATGTCTATCTCCTTTATTTCAGGAAAATCTATAACAAGCTGAGAAAACTTCACTAAGATTTCTTCAAGGAGTTTAGCGGAAATAGAACACTCATGTGACTCCAAAAGTTTGTAAACACCAGTTTTCTCCATAAGCCGCCTTGCAAGCACTTGATTCAACGGTGGAAATCCTATGCCTACGTCCTTTAACAGCTCAACAACAACTCCTCCCATGCCAAATACAATGACTGAACCAAAGTAAGGGTCTTTCTTGGAACCAATAAAAATTTCACATTTTTTCTTCTGAATCAAAGGTTGAATAGCAACGCCCTGAAATTTCGCTTTAGGTTTGTACTTTTTGACTCTTTCAACCAATTCCTTGAAGGACGCTCTAACTCGCGCAGGAGACCAAACATTCAAAACAACTCCTTCGGCTCTAGATTTGTGAGTTATCTGCTGTGACAACACTTTCAGAACAACGGGGTATCCCAGTTCCGAAGCTGCATTTACTGCTTCTTCAGAAGTCTTAGCTACTAAGGTTTTTATCGTCGGTATCTTGTATGCTTCAAGAAAATGTAAGGACTCAGGTAGACTTAGGACGTTCCGTCCTTCTCTGGACGCCTTTCTTAAAACCTCTTTGAGGAATGTGGGAATGGAAAATTCTACGGAAAGCTCCTCAGGAGTTTCGTATAGGAGCTCTAAGTTCTTGGTGTAACTATACATATACATGAAGGTGGAAACAGCTTGCTCAGGTGTCGGGAAGGCTGGAATACCATTCTTCCGTAGGATTCCTCGAGCCTTCCAGCATTCATCCTCACCCATCAGAGAGGTAAGGATGGGTCTTCTCTTTTTCCTCGCAAGTTCTACGATTATCTTCGCGGTTTCCACCGGGTTCGCTGCTCCTTGAGGAGTGTATATTATCAAGAAGCCGTCGCTGTTGGTGTCTTTGAAGCAGATCTCCATCACTTTCCTAAATCTATCTGCAGTGGCTTCCTCCAAGATGTCAATGGGGTTTAAGATGCTACAATACGAAGGCAAGACATTTTCCAATGCTTGAATTGTTTCGCTACTTAACGGCGAAAGCTTTCCACCTTTAGCAATAAGGAGATCAGTCGCCATAATTCCAGGTCCGCCAGCATTAGTAATTATTGTTAGTTTTGGACCAGTAGGACTTGGCTGCATCGCTAAAGCTTCTGAACAGTTAAAAAGATCATGTATTACTTCAACACGAACAACTCCGGCGCGTCTGAAAGCGGCATCATAAATAGCGTCCTCTCCGCACAGAGCACCAGTATGAAATAGTGCTGCTTCTGCACTTTCACGAAAGCGTCCTGCCTTCACCACTACGATGGGTTTAGCTCTGGCAAACCCCCTCGCTGCACTCATAAATTTCCTTGCGTTCTTGATGGATTCAACATAAAGCACAATGCTTGTTGTCTGAATATCAGTCCCGAAGTAGTCGATCAAGTCTCCGAAATCCACATCAAGCATCGAACCCACTGAAACCACTGCACTGAATCCTACGTGAGCTTCCGACGCCCAATCTAGCACTGAAGCGCATAAAGCTGCACTTTGCGAAATAAATGCAATCTTTCCAAGTTTGGCTGTTTTGTTTGCAAAAGTTGCGTTGAGCTTGATTCTTGGGCGCATGACACCAAGGCTGTTAGGTCCAATAATTCGCATATCATATTGGTTTTTAAGTTTAAGAATTTGTTTTTCAACGGCCTTTCCTTCTTCTCCAGCTTCTCTGAAACCTGCTGAGACAATAATTACTCCTGAAACTCCAGCTGCCCCGCACTCTTCAATGATTTGTGGAACAGTGTGCGCCGGAGTTGCTATGACTGCCAGATCTACTTGCCACGGGATTTTCTTGACATTCGGGTACGCGGTTATGCCTTGAACCGTGGGTCTAAAAGGGTTAACAGGATAAACAACACCTTTGTATCCTACTCCAATTAAATTTTGAAGCAGTTTAGCACCTACAGATTTCTCCCTGTCACTTGCTCCAATGACAGCTATTCTTCGAGGATTGAAAATTTTGTCGAGGTTTTCGGTGCCCACCTCTGAAGTTCCCTCCCTTTCCACTGGACTATTCTTTCACATCTGATAAATAGAATATATATAACACATACTTTTTAATCTTCTTAAGAGGATGCTCGTGTACTTTTTGCTCACTAACAATTCAACAAATCAATGAAGCAATAATCCCGCTGTTCCTTCTACGGATAGAATCTCCTTATTGTCCGCGGAAATGGTATAGCGTCAATTATGTTTTCAAGGTCAAGCATCCAAGTGAGCAGACGCTCTACACCTAATCCAAATCCCACATGTGGCACGGTTCCATAACGCCTCAAATCAATGTACCAGTCGTAATCTTCTTCTCTTAAACCAAACTCTTTAAGCCTCTTAAGCAATTCTTCCTTATCGTCTTCTCTGACTCCGCCTGTTGATATCTCACCAATCCGCGGAACAAGCATATCAGTCGACATCGCAAGATCTGGGTTATCCCTGTATGTTTTGCAATAAAACGCCTTAATTTGCCTCGGGTAAGCATAGATGAAGAACGGCTTGTCAAACTCCTCTGCCAAAGCCTTCTCCTCATCAAAGCCTAAATCTTCACCCCACCTAATTTTGAAGTCCTTCGCATTCAACCTTTCTATGGCTTCTGTATACTTTATTCTTGGGAAAGGTGTCTTAACAGCAATTAATTTTGAAGTGTCAGCCCCCAAGCTTTTCATTTCCCTTCTGCAGTTTTCAACGGTCTTCTGGCATACATAACTTACAAGGTCTTCTTCCACGCGCATTAAATCATCCATGCCAGCAAAAGCCCATTCAGGTTCAACATGCCAGTACTCAGTTAAGTGTCTTATAGTCCGGCTCTTCTCAGCACGGAAAGAAGGAGCAACACAATAAACCTTCTCCAATGAATAAATCAAGGCCTCAAGATAGAGCTGAGCGCTCTGTGTCAGATACAAATCTTTACCGAAATATTTCAAGCCGAAAAGGGTTGCTCCGCCCTCACAAGCACTAGAAATAAACATTGGTGGCGAAACTTCAATAAAGCCTTCCTTTCTGAAAAATTCGTGGATAAACCGCAAAACTTCGCTGCGCACCCTCATTATCCAATTCATTCGGCGACTTCGGAGCCACAAATGGCGGTTATCCCGCAGAAACTTCTCAGTCTCCTCACCCTTACCTTTGGTTATTGGGAAAGTTTCAGCCAAACCTATTATGGATAGCCTTTCAACAGCTATTTCATAACCGCCTGTCGCGCGTTTATCCTGCTTAACTGTGCCCTTGATCATCACAGGGGATTCCTTGGTCACTTTCTTAGCTTGAGTCCAAAAGGGATTATCTCTTTTAACCGTGCATTGAATAACACTGGAGGCGTCACGAACAATCAAGAAAATTGTTTGTTTACTCTCTCTTTTGCGGTGAATCCATCCCCTAATAGTCACGGATTCCCCCTTGGATTTTCCGTCTAAAATTTCTTGTATAGCTATAATGGGCATAGGCATCACCCACTATTTGACTTCCAAACCTAAATATTTACCTTACAAAAGAATTGTTAGACCCCTTTTGTTCGAGTCAAAGAAAAAGATAGACAATGTTCACATGGAACAGAATAAACAGAAAAAGAGGGAGATTCAGGGAAGCTCAATTTCCTTTAGGAACGCTAAATCTTCTAAGCTGTTCATTTTTATCTTCTTGTCAGATGCCGTGTAGAGCACGTTTTCGATGTAAAGCGCCCTCTTCACCCAGTATTCGCTGTACCATCCATTTGTAACCCCTTGATGAGTAACATTGCCTTTTAGTGCAAGTCCACCGCTTAAGGTTATGTTGAAAACGTAGGCGCCCTGCCAGGATGAAACCTTATCCCAGCCGGATGATATTAACATTGGAATAACGAGCAGCTCTTTCGACTTATCAAACAGAAACGCCTTATGCTCTGTTAAAACCAGCGTATCTGACCAATCGCCTTCAATCTTATACTTGTCTATTTCTATTGGATCACTTACATTGCTAACATCGAATAGTGAGATTTTCACATTGCTCCCATCCTTTCCTATACCTATCACATGATCTTCATCATATGGATGCAAATATCTTGTGAAGCCTGGAATTTTTAGGTAGCCTAAGATTTTCGGATCACTTGCGTTTTCAACGTCTATCACGAAGAACGGGTCTTTCTGTACAACTGATGTTGCAAGGTAACATCGGTTTCCAATAAATCTGGCTGAGTCTATAGCTTCGCCGGGTGCAATGTTTGTCAAGCTTCCAACGATACTCAGATTCACGTCTAGCGTGTCTAGGATGTATACGTTATTTTGGGTGTTTCCGTTTACCCATGTTGTGGTTGCTATTCTGAAGTAGTTGTTGTATTCGTCCATTGAAAATTGATTAAGTTCGCGTCCCGGCACTTTACCATGGGCTTCACTGCTAATTGTACTGTTTTCTATGCGTATTCTGTAAACTGCAGTTTGCCCGTCTAGCTCTGGAAACGTTATGTAAATGTTGGTTAACGAAACGTACATGCTGCTTGTCCCGCTCAACATGATCGTCATGTGAGTTGGTTCCTCTTCGGTGTTTTGCATGTTTATGGCGACAACCGTTGTGTACATGTAGTAGTTATCGGAGGCATTAGAATAGTGGATTTCAGAAGCGTTTATCTCTTTAATCCCGTCGCTTGAATAAATTTTTGGGAGAATAACCGTGTCATAGATAACGTAGGCTGGTTGACTTACAACGAAATAGACGTATTCGCCTATCATCCTTGAATTAAAATAGCTGCCGCTCATCGTGAAATTTCTCACAAGTACCGGGTTGGCTTTATTTGAAATGTCATAGACGTTCACGGAAGTTTTGACGTCCGTAATGAAGTATCCATAGTAACCTTCTGTAGGAAACATGTATTTGCAACCTAACACGGTTAATCTATCACCACTCGCATAAATCCCCACAGGATATGTTTCGTTGAAAGTTATCTTTGAAAGCACTTCAGCTTCTTCCGTCGGATAAGCTTTCAGGATGGAAACATTATTGCCTGAAACTAAATAGATGTGTTCACCATCGGTTTTTACGATGTCTGCTTCGTCAACCCCGGCAACCTGAATGTTTGTGGTTGAGTATTCGTCCATTGAATATTTTGAAATCACTTCCGCAAAAAAAGAGTCGGTACTCCAACCTGACAGAGGTGCCAAAATTCTAATGTCCCAAGGTCCATAAAATGGAAACGCCCCTTGAGTTTTTGAATTCGCCATCAAGAAACTTCTAAGCTCTTCGTAGGACGAGAAAGTTCCTAAGAGCGCGGAAGATGGAGGCGGCAGAAATTCTGGTGGGTTAACTCCGAAGTTGTAGCACAATGCGCCTAACACTACGGCTAAAAGAACAGCAGCAACTCCGTAAAGCTGTGCGCGTTTTTTAATTTTCTTTTCCATAGGGCAATATCCCCCACTAAACTCAAGCTTTCCACCGTATTTTATTCTAATCCTTAGTACAGTTCAGTCCAGAAATTAGAACGGTCTTAACGACCACATTCGGATTGCTTCATACCAAAAGATGGCGGAAACTATTGCTCCAAATAAGAGAATGAATAAGTTTTCTCGTGTGAAGCTCTGCATCAGCACTAGAAGATAAGCTATGTAGAAGACTGTGGAGAAAACAGCGTAGAAGAAGTATCTTGGAAACAGAAGTCTTCCCAAACTGACGAAGTGGCGAAGCACTCCGATTTTGACTTTGCTAACCAAAGAATAGCAGCCTCCTACATCTTGCTTCTGTACCAAGCCTAGCCCACACAACTGTTCAAGATGATGATTTGCCACGCTTGGACTGCTAAAACGTAAGGCTCTCTGAACTTCGCGAACACTCATTGGGCGCCCATTCTTCAAAAGAATCCAATAGACTTTCCAAGCCTTACCACGAAGTGCATAGTCAAACTTGTTTTCATCTTCCACATTCAATAGATAACACGCTTCTCTAATAGAGTTCTTAGATATGAGACTTATAAGTCCACTTTTTAGAACAAAGGCTCAAAAGTTAAAAAGTCGGCATCCCATCGGTACGGAACAAATTCTTTGGCTACAGCGATTTTCTAATTGCTTTTTCAATGTCTTTTATTGATTTGTTTGCATCTATGATTGTCCAATTGCCTATTAAAGCCAAAGAAAGGGCTTTATGTCTAATTCGTTTCAATTCTTCCAGACTTTCGAACATTTCTCGTCTTTTGCGTTCTTGTTGTATTCTTCTGTAAGCTTCTTCTGGGTTGACGTCAAGAAAAAACATGAGATTCGATGTCGGTACAAGGGAAGTGAAGAAGTGGTAGGCAATCTTATGGAACGGTGACGGAAGATAGGCAGTTCCCATCAAGTAACGGACAAAAATCGCGTAATCATATCCTCGCCATGAATAAAGCATAATTGAACGGATAACATCGAGCATGTAGAAGAAAGCGGCTGCGAAATGTGCGTCTTTTCCTTTCAAATAGAGAAACTGTTTAGCTTTAACTCCGAAAAAATTGTCGTTTGAGGGATGAAAACGCAGATAAACGGTTTTCCCGTGATTCTTAAGGAAGTTGTAAAGCTTAAGGGCTTGAGTGCTTTTTCCTGAGGCGTCCAGTCCATCTATAACCATGAAAACCAATTGTTCAAATGCCTCCACTCAACAAAAGGAAGACTAAAGCACTGAAGATAGGGACGGTTAAATTGTCAAAACCCAAGGGTGTAAAACTTTCAACCAAAGTTGCGACGGTGGCGGCTGCAAGGGCTGGAAAAATTTTTCCGAGAACTGAAAATGAATAGAGCGAAGAAAAGAAAAGTAGGCTGATTGTAAGGCTGAAAAAGCTTGCAAGAAACATTGCTATTGAACCTTCTAAACTTTTGTCTGCAACAAGTTTGTATCTTCTTTTGCCGTATTTTTCGCCAACTATTGAGGCTGCGCTATCACCATAAGCCATAGGCAAAATGCCAGCAGCAATAACGTGTGGCTTAGAAGCGAAAAACAATGGTAAAAAAGTGTAGGAAACAGCGTAAAAAACAAGTCCTAGATAATGTCCTTCCTCTGTTATATCTGCAAGTCCCTTCAACTTTTCGCTGATGTTCTTGAACGGAGAGTAAGGCGACGCAAAAAACGTTACTAGTATGAACGGAGCAGCAACCAAAACTGGATAAATGTTTGATGTGAAAAATGGAATAATAAGTGGAAGATTTCCAATCATTGCGTGTAAGAACTTACGAGAAGCCTTTTGTGAGACATGTAAAAGTTTATTCGTTCTGCTTGAGATTAGAATTATAAACAGTATGTAAAGGTAACAGAGAAGCATCAAAAGAACATTCATGAAGAATTCGCCAAACATGGATTCACCTTACGGCACCAACAATAAATGCTAACAATCCGAAGATGAACCATAAGAGAACCATACTCTTAACTTTCCTAGCATTTTCCCTTGAATAATCCCTGAGAAGCATAAATGCAGATGCTACAAGCCCAAAATCAGTTACAGCCACTAAGGGAATGAACCAGAAGGAAACAATATTTAGAAGCCTAGGTATTGGACTTAACAAAACAGCAAGCAAATAGAAGATTGTTGCTGCAATTGCCGCGTTTTTCTCCCCATAACGAACAGCCAAAGTTTTCACATTTTGCATTTCGTCCCCCTCAACGTCCACAATTCCCTTAGTTATTTCTCTGCCAGTGTTAGAAAGAAAAGCCATGGAAGCGAAAATCAAAACGTTTAATCCAACCGCATTAGCGATTACTACGCTTCCATAGATGAATGGTGTTGCCACACATGCGCTGACAAGAAAATTGCCGGGCAGTCCACTGCGTTTTCCAACGGTAGTGTAAGTTACAAAGACTATCCATGCGATTATGGCTATTACAAAACAGAAAATATTCGTTAAATAAGCCGCTGCGAAACCTATCGCTGTGAGAATAAATGCAAAGGCTAGGGCTTCTCTTGGATTAATTAAGCCGCTTGGAATTGGGCGGTTTGGCTCATTTATAGCGTCTATTTCCTTATCATAATAGTCGTTTATAGCCATGGATGCAGCAGTCAGCATAAAACCTGTAACAAAACCCCAGATGAGATCCAGCAAAAGCGCTTCTAAGAAATTTGAGCTTGCGAGGACTACTCCAACCATAACTGCAATACTCATCATTAAGCAGTTTACGGGACGCATTAACCGTAAATAACCACTGAGTTTACTCATACGGGTTCGAACCTTGCAATAACTCATAAACTTTAATTAGAGTTATAAAATTCACGTTCAAATTCGAAAGTTTAATACGTCTAATACAAATACATCATTATAAAAGTTCGGTGGCGGCCTTTTGCGCAACAACTACGCACCGGAAAGATTAAGAGTAATAATTCCAGTAGGTGGGAAAGCTAAGCGTCTACTTCCACTCACGGCGGAAACAAGTAAGGCGTGTCTTCGTCTCTTAAACAGACCACTAATAGAATTTTCGTTATTGTCCCTTGCGCGTCAAGGCATCATAAACTTCATCTTCGGAGTGAAGGGCTACACAAACTACAGAGACTTACACGACTATTTTGAGTCAGGCTACGGGTTTTCCGCGAGATACGGCATAAGTCCACGTGTCCACATAAAATATCAACCAAACGTGGACGACCTCGGCAGTGCCGATTCTGCAAGCATAAACATGGAATACTACAACGTTAGGGACCCCGTCTTCGCTGTGCAGGGCGACAATATTTTCGATGTTGACTTGAAGGAGCTTGTGGAATTCCACCAAAAGAAAGGAGCAGTAATGACCATAGCCCTAAGAAAAGTTGAAGATGTTGAGGGCTACGGAATAGCCGACATAAACAAAGCCATGAGAATTTTAAGGTTTGTTGAAAAACCAACACCTAAAGAGGCTCCGTCAAACCTTGCCAACACAGGCTTATACATGGTTTCACCGGAAATAAGGAAAATATTCAAAGAAAGGGGGATCAAACAGATGGTTAAGGAGAGACATCGCCTAGATTTCGGTTTCGATTTCATCCCCTACCTGATAAAAAGCGGTAGACCAGTGTACGGCTACACTTTGAGGGGAAGCTGGTATGATATCGGCGCTCCGAGACGCTACTTAGAAGCCATGCGAGACATGCTTAACGGCCGCTTCTTATCATTGACAGATTTTGGTGGAAGAATAAGCAAAGAAACAAGGATATGGGTTCAAGGCGAAAGCAAGGAATCAATGAAACAGAGAAAAGAGATCATAAGAAAAATCAAGCAAGGGAAAATAGAGGTTGAAGGCTCCGTTCTAATAGGGAGACACTGCAAAATAAGCGATGGCGTGAGAATAGTGAATTCATGCATTGACAACTACACAAAGATAGGCAAAGGAGTTGTGATAGAAAATTCTGCAGTTATGGATAGGGTTATGATCGCGGAAAAAGCGGAAGTAAGAGAAAGCATCATAGGGAGACACGCAACAATCTGTTCAAGTTTAAAAAAGCAGACAAGAATAGGTTCAGTTTCAGTTATTGCAGACGACGTGACGATAGCGAAAGGCTGCAAACTAAAAGCAACAAAAATTTATCCGCACCAATACGTGAGAGGAGAATTTATAAATCAAACATTGATGTCAGATTAATAAATGAACGGTAGCTTATTGAAAATTAAAAAGAAAACAGTTTCGATAGGCCAGTATATAGACAGCCGATAGGTCCATGTGCTTCAGCCTCTGAACGACCCAGTTTTAGAGAGACGCTGCAGCAACTGACTTTGATTTTTCCCTTCCAAATCCCTGATCTTCACCATAAAACGCATCTCAAGGAGACCGTACGCGAATTATCTGCGCCTTAATCTATGCTTTGAACCATTTGAATTTTAAATATCTTATTTTTTCCTTTTCTAGGTCTGGCACTGCGATGATGAATCTTTTTCGAACGGTTGTTGCAAGTCTTCCAGCCTTGACAATCTCTGTTGCTGTCATCTCGGACTTAGCCCTCTTAACTGAAACCATGTATGGCGCATGTTCGATGCCTGGCCCATGCTTGTAAACTGCAAAGTCGCATCCAAACTTTATTCCCGGTGTGACAACTAAACCGCTATCGCGTAGATCGCGGTAAACAGTATACTTCGCATCAAATTCTTCGTATAACTGTCTGGTTCTTTGACGGAGTTTTCTTAGGCTTACCTTCTCCTTCTCAGGGTACTCATATACGGTTATGATTCTTTTTTCAGCGAGATATAAGCCTTCCATCAGATCCAAAATCAGCGGAACATTGAATTCTGGGATTTTTGGCTTGGGAATTCCCACAGGTTTTCCGTAAAAACCCATTTTATAAAGTTCTGAGCCTTCTGTTGGATTCCATACCACTAGGAAGTTTTCAATAAACTCTACTTCTATTTTTCTGGGCATCTGGTTTTTCGCCTTTTACATGATGAAGGATAGGACGCGCGCAGCATCAGCAGCGTCTTCGGCTTTGTCCGCTGAATCCTCCAAGAGTTGCAGAACATCTCTTAAGAGGATCAAGGCTGGAAAGTCAAGCTTGCTGTCGAGGATTTTTATTTCAAGTTCGCGGTAAAGTTCATCAACAGCCCGTTCAGCAGCCTCCACATCCTTTGCTTTTTCCATGGCTTTAGCCGAACCATAACGCAAAACCATCATTGTGTCCCTGAGTATAACCACAGTCTCCAAAACTGCTTCGGAAAGCTTCAGCAAATCATTCTTTATGCCAACAGGCACATTCCAGTCATGTTCCATGATTTCAAGCAGGCGGAAAGCTATGCCCTCGCAAAAATCTGCGATCTCGCTCGTCAGATTCGTGAACCTCAAAAAGTCTTCTCTGCTTAGCAGAATAGCCCCTATTTCAGCAAGTTCTTGGGAAACCAGACGCCTAGCATTGTCAACTTCGTCTTCTCTGCTGCTGATTTCGTTAAAAAGCTGCCTTGCCTTCCCCTTGTCATTTTTGATGAAGCAGTCTATCATTTGAGGAACCTTTCTTGTTAAGTCTAAGACTTTTCTGAAGTGGTCTTGGCAAACGTTTAAAGCTCTGCGTTTCACACGTTCCTCAGTCTCTGCTGGAAGCACCAAGCTCTTTCCCGCCCGCAAAATGGGCTTAGATTTCTAACAGTAGATATGCGGAAGTGTTAAAAAAGGTAACGAAAATTTAACCCTCGAAGGGCTTGCCTAAATCCTCAAAATTAGCTTTCCAACGGAAATACTTGTGCAAAAGCTCTGGCAAGTCTATGACTCTGGTTCTAACCTGTTTCCATGAGTCACGGTCCCGAATGGTGACTGTGTTATCTTTTAGTGTTTCATAGTCAACAGTAATGCCTAAGGGTATGCCAATTTCATCCGCTCTGGCATATCGTCTGCCGATAGATCCAGCTTCATCATACTCTACAATGAAACCTTCATTAAGCAGCATCCTGTACACTTGTAGCGCCTTTTCCGGTAAGCCGTCCTTGCTTACTAATGGATAAACACCAACTTGCATTGGGGCTATGTCTCTTGGAAAGCTCAGTATTGCCCGGTCATCCTTAATACGGTAAGCGTACTCGAGAGCTACGTAAACTAGTCTGTCTGAGCCGAAACTTGGTTCAACAACATGTGGGAAAAACCGTTTCCCTTGTTCCTTAACCTTCCGACGTGTAATTTCTACGTGTTCTGGCAAAATCTTGCATTCACCAAGCATGTAATAACCATCTTTCTTAATGGAAGACGCAACTTCACACGGGTCAACTCCAGAAATCATTTCTGCGACCTCTGCAGCCTCTGTTTTGAAAATCGGGCCAAGCTTAGCCATTAAAGGCTTTATGAAGGCTTGTTCTCTTTCAAGTGGTTTCTCATACTCCTTAAAGACGCGCATGTCTACGCCGCTGAATTTCATATGCCTCTTTAAATCATAGTCTGTTCGGTAAGCGTGGCCCGAAACCTCAACCCAGCCCCAACGTTCAACATAGACCTCTTGGTCAAAGCTTTGAAGAGCGTAATGTGCTCTTTCCCATGGAAGTTTTTCGATGAAACGCTGCTTTTCAGGTGGAACACCTAAATCGGCCAGCAATTTTTTGGCTAGAGCCATGAAAACTGCTTGCCACTCAGCCTTAATGTAACCTTTTTCTAACGCTTCTTTCACTGTGATCTCAACAATTTCTTCTGAACCACGCAGTTTATTTTCAGCAAGAAACAGTCGCAACGTCTCGCCTTCAACATTTTTCAATAGAAAACAGTCTGACTCTTCCGGGTCGAAGAAGAATTCAAGGTCTATTATTGTGAATTCCCTCAGTCTTATTAGGCCTTGCCTCGGCGAAATTTCGTTTCTTAAAGCATGACCTATTTGTATGACACCGAAGGGAAGCTTCTCCCTTGCCATTTCACATAGACGCCTAAACTCCACGAATATTCCTTGTGCGGCCTCAGGACGTCCGTAACCAACAGCCTCAGAGTAGGGGCCAATTGTGGTTTTGAACATCGTTAAGAAGTATTTTGGTTCGCCAAAGGTGCCGCTGCACTCTGGACAACGAATCTCGTTTTTTTCCATTGTCTCTTTAAGCTCTTTTAAGCTCAGTTTTTCTGCCTCTGCCTCGCTGATTTTGGCAAATTCTCGGAGTAAATGGTCTGCACGGAATCGCTTTTTGCATTTTTGACATTCAACCATGGGTTCTTTGAAATGGTCCACGTGACCCGAGGCTTCAAAAACCTTGCTTGGAGAAATCACTGGAGACTCTATCTCTAAGATTCCGAGCTTGCTTACGAAGAGTTCCCTAAGTTTGCTTTCAATCTTCTGCTTTAACTTGGCACCTAAAAAGCCATATGTTACAAAACCGCTTACACCACCGTATATCTCGTATGATTGCCAGAAGAATCCTCGTCGGCGTGCCAACTCGTTGATTATCGTGAACTTGTCAGGGGTTTTGGTTCCGTCTGTCATTTTTGCTCAGCCTCTTTTAAATTAAATGTTCAAAGACTTTAAGACTTACTTAATATAAAGTGTTGTTTTTACGAATAACGCTCGATTTTCTATGCGGTGGATATATTAATCACTATGAGAATTATGAAAACAAGAGAGATGGAGAACATAACAAGAGATCCTTTAAATGAAGGCGTTCTCCAAGGTCGTGACCTCGTCGCTGTCTATGATCAAAAATGAGGCCCTTCATTCGTGATTCGAATCTGAGAGTAAGATGAAGCTTTTGAGAAAGGAAAAAGTAGCGGTTAAAGCTCTAGACGTCTTCAAAGTTTAAAGGCTGTCGATTTAAGAAGCATCTTGCTCCTATTTCAGCTGGTTAAATATGATAAAGGATAATGTGGAGGTGTAATGTTTAAATGAGTGCTGAAATGAAATACGAAGGACTTACTGAGAAGGCAGAGCTGATCATGGCGGTCAGAGACTACAATAATGAAAAAAGGCGAACATGGGAAAGAGGAATAGATCTTATCGTTTCACCTGCCAAGTCGGATGACAAAATATTGATGCGCGTTATAACCAAATCTGGTGCCGTTGGCATAGGCGAGGTCAGAGAAATGAGTGAATTTTTGGAGCGTAATGACTATGACAAAGGTCTTCTTTTCGGAGAGAGGTTTACAGCCGCGGCAAGAGAAGAAATGAGTCAAGAAGACATTGAAGCAGTTTCAGAGGAGATCATGCCCTATTTGGAACCGCAAAGACTATGCTTTACGATACGTGATTACGTAGATGATTTATGCAAAGCCAGATGTGGTCGCGTTCCTGAGAAAGAGTCTGATTGTAAGGGCTGTTCCAAGGAGCACTACTCCTGCAAGATCAGACTGATAAGCGATAACGCTGCGTTCCACTTTGAACGCGGTTGGACACAATTTCTACAAAAAGACCTTATGCGGCTTCTAGCAATAGCCAAGTCCATAAGTAAACAACCCTTAGAAAGCTCAAAAGGTTAGACGGTTTTCA
>JAOUPS010000103.1 GCA_029879735.1 Candidatus Bathyarchaeota archaeon
GCAAACATAGAACAAGGCACCAAAGTGAAAAAGAAAGATCCCCGTGTCTTCCTAGATGGCATATACGTGTACGAACGAAGCGAGGGAATGAAAGAATGAAAGAACAAAAAGCAGTACCTGTGGAAAAGACATTGAAACTGAGAGAGCGAACAAAAAAGAAGAAGCCAGAATTTGTTAGGCAAGAAAGCTGGCGACACAAACGCTTGAAGGAAAGCTGGCGCAGACCAAGAGGAATAGACAACAAAATGCGAAGGAAAATCAAAGGTTGGCCGCCCACCGTAAGCGTTGGATACAGAGGGCCAAAAGCCGCAAGAGGACTCCACCCATCGGGCTACAAAGAAGTTTTAGTGCATAACACTGAAGAACTCAAGAAAATTGAGCCAAAAACTCAAGCCATAAAGATTGCACACACAGTTGGTAAAAGAAAAAGAGCCACAATCCTTGTTGAAGCAAGAAAAAGAGGAATAACCGTTCTAAATCTGAAAGAGATTAAAGAAAAAGTTGAAGAAGAGAAAGAAGTTGTAATAGAAGAGAAAACTGAGGAAAAAGAAGCAGAAGAAATAGCAGAAAAACCAGAGGACAAACAAAAGAAAACAAGAAAGCGCAAGAGAAGCAAGAGGAGGACGAAAAAGCAATGACAGGCCTTAAAAGCCAGAGGCGTCTAGCAGCGCAAATACTGAAAGTTGGTCAAAACCGTGTGTGGATAGACCCCGAAAGAATAGATGATGTAGAAGTAGCCATAACCAGAGATGATATAAGAAAACTAATTCATGAAAGTGTCATTAAACGGCTGCCGGAAAAGGGTGTAAGCCGCGCAAGAGCACGAGTTTTACATGAAAAGAGAAAGAAGGGGCGGAGACGTGGATCCGGCAGCAGAAGTGGAACATTCTACGCAAAAATCTCCAAGAAAGAGGCATGGATGAGCAAAATTCGAGCCCTAAGAAAGAGGCTTCGTGCACTGAAAACCAGCAGAATAATTACTGAAGACACCTATCGAAAACTATACACAATGGCAAGCAGCGGAAGATTCAGTTCCATTGCCGACATGGAACGCTACTTGAAGACACATGAACTTTGGAGGAAACGCTGATGGCGAGGGGACCACGCTATTGCGTTCCATTCCGGAGAAGGAAAGAAGGAAAAACAGACTATAAAGCAAGAAAGGCATTACTGCTTTCTGGAAAACCACGCTTGGTGGCCCGCGGCTCACTCAAGAACATCGTTATCCAAATAGTCGTAGCTAAACCCTCTGGAGACAAAGTCGCGGTTTCAGCACACAGCAGAGAACTAGCCAAACAATATGGGTGGAAAGCTCCAAGAGGAAACCTTCCAGCAGCCTATTTGACTGGTCTTCTCTGTGGATTAAAAGCCAAAGCAAAAGGGGTAAAGGAAGCGATTTTAGACATGGGATTATGTTCACCTTCAAAAGGTGCTAGGGGCTTCGCGGTGTTGAAGGGTGTCTTAGACGCTGGAGTGAACGTGCCCCATAGTGAAGAGAGGTTTCCAGAGGAAAAGAGAATACGGGGCGAACACATTGCAGAATATGCAGAAAAATTAGCTTCTAACCCCGAAGAATACCAAACAAGATTTTCAAAATATCTGGAACAGAAACTCCCTCCGGAAAAGCTTCCTAAACATTTTTCAGAAGTCAAAAAAGCTATGATTGCATCATTCAGTGGAGGTAAAGAAGCTTGAGGCGTAGAAGGGGTCGTAGAACGGGTAGTACAAGGAGAACATCAATAAACCTTGAGCAGTGGGTCCCCAGAACTCGCATTGGAAAAATGATACACGAGGGCAGAATCACATCAATTGAAGAGATTTTTATGGAAGGCTTACGGATACGTGAACCACAAATTGTTGACACGTTGCTTCCGGACGTTCAAGAAGAGGTCATGAACATAAACCTAGTTCAGAAACAAACAGACGCTGGTGAAAAGTCAAGGTTTAAGGCAATAGTTGCTGTTGGAAACAGAGATGGTTACATAGGCTTAGGCTCTGGAAAGGCAAGACAGGTGCGAACAGCCATAGAAAAGGCAGCAATAGACGCTCGCTTAAACATTGTTCCAGTAAGACGGGGATGTGGAAGCTGGGAATGCGGCTGTGGAAGACCACATTCGGTGCTGTTCCAAGTTGAGGGAAACTGTGGTGGCGTAAGAGTAGTTATTGTCCCCGGATCGAGAGGCTTAGGTCTGGTAGCAAGTGAAGTGGCAAAAGTCATTCTCGGACTTGCCGGTATAAAGGATTGCTGGACAAGAAGTTACGGTTCAACAAGAACCGTTCCATCCTTTGCATACGCAGTTTTTGACGCGTTAAAGAAAACCTACAGCCTTATAACTCCAATGGATTGGGTGAAGTAGGTGGCTGAGGAAACAAAGGAACGCAAAAGCATCATAGCGGTAAGAATTCGCGGAACCATTAGAGCCCCGCGGCAAGTTAGAGAAAACCTTCAAATGCTTCGCTTGACCAGAAACAACTATTCAGTTTTAGTTGACAACCGTCCATCATTCCTTGGAATGCTGAAAACAGCTCAGAATTTCATGACTTGGGGTGAAGCTTCAGAAGAAACTGTGAAGATGCTGATAAAGGAGAGGGGAAGACTTGCTGGCAACAAGAAGTTAACGAACGAATATGCACAGAAAGTTGGTTACAACTCCTTGGAAGAGCTTGGAGAGGCAATATTCAATTGCCAAGTCGAATACTGGAAACTTCCAAACATACAACCAGTTTTCAGGCTGCATCCGCCATCCAAAGGTTTCAAAGGAAAAGTGAAAAAGGGATATGGCATGGGCGGCGAACTTGGATACCGTAGAGAAAAAATCAACGAACTGATAAAGCGAATGGTCTAAACTTCAATCTTAAACACTTTTCTTTGCGATACATTTTATAGTTACTTTCCAAATGCCATTGTATCCGAGGAGAAGACAGTTTGAGCGCGAAGTGGCGGAGAAACAAGAAACGTTCAAGATGGTCCAACGTTTTCAGAGACTTCAACAAAGTTAAAGATAGAAAAACCCCTCAAGCATTCCAAAATAAAAATTCAAGGATTAAAAGAAGAACCTATCCTTACAAATATAGGCTTCCAAGAACTGATAGAGGGAGAATATGGAAAGAGCTCGAACCTCTAATTGATGTTCTTGAAGAAAAGGACGAAATAATAGTTGTCGCCGGGTTTGCAGGATTTAGAAGAGAAAACCTAAAAATCCATGTGCAAGATCAACGGCTAACCTTATCTGCTGAAGCCCTAGACCGAAAATACCATAAAAGTTTAAATCTTCCCAAAAGAGTGATTCCAGACGCCACACGTACAACATATAAGAACGGTGTGCTTGAGATACGATTAAAAAAGGCTCTTGAAGAAAAAATATCGACAAGGTAGCTGGTTACAAAATGCCGCATAAACTTCGAAAAACCAGAAAGAAACGGGGTTCAAGAACTCATGGCTGGGGTAGAGTGGGGCAGCATAGAGGAGGAGGACAAAGAGGAGGACACGGGAAGGCAGGGTTCCATAAACATCGATGGACCTACGTGATAAAATACGAACCAGACTACTTCGGCAAAAAAGGATTCACTTCACCTAAAAGTCTGAAACGAAAAGTAAATGCCATAAATGCTGGGACACTTGACGAAATAGCTGAAAAACTTTCAACAAAGAAGGAAGGTAAACTTTTCATAGACCTGGAAAGCCTTGGCTACACAAAACTTCTCGGAACAGGCAAGGTTACAAAACCATTAACTGTGAAAGTACGGTCTTGTTCAAAGTCTGCGGCTGAGAAAATAAAAGAGGCTGGTGGACAAATCTTAATAGAGTCAGAAGAGTTGGAGTAGCGGATAATCGATGGCTGGCAGATTCCTAAGTTTATTCAAGCCCATTGCAAGGGGCATCCCAGAAATCAAAGCTCCAGAACGTAGAGTTGGGTTCAACGAGAAACTTTTCTGGACAGCGCTCGTGCTAATCCTTTACTTAATAATGACTGAAATTCCCCTCTACGGCGTTGAAAGCGGCCCCTTGGGAGAGCTTGCTGCTCTCCGAATAATTTTTGCTTCCAACCGTGGCAGCCTCATGGAGCTTGGTATAGGTCCAATAGTTACAGCCGGGTTAATACTGCAACTCTTGGTTGGTTCTGACATGATAGAATGCGACATGTCACGCCCTGAGGACAGAGGCTTGTTCACAACGGCCAGCAAAGCCTTTTCCATAATTCTCACAGGAGTTCAAGCATCTGCATACATAATCGGTGGAATGTACGGCACTTTGCCTGGCACAACAGCGATAATCGTCTTTCTACAGCTTTTAGCAGCCGGAATGATTGTCTTATTATCGGATGAGCTTGTCCAGAAAGGCTGGGGATTCGGCAGCGGGATAAGTCTATTCATTATGGCTGGTGTTGCGCAAGGAATCTTCTGGCAATGCTTCTCGCCCGCACCCGCTATGGGCGAAGCTGGAACGAGCTACGGATTCTTCGTTGCCTTAGCCCAAGTTCTGTCTCTCGGTGAGCCAGTAACGCTGCTTCTGCTGAGAGGAGGAACACAAAATCCATCAATGCTCGGCTTTATAGCTACAATTGCCGCCTTTCTAATAATAATCTACATGGAAGGAGTAAGAGTGGAGTTGCCGCTTTCCTATGCTGGTTACCGAGGCTACCGCAGTCGATATCCAATAAAACTCCTTTACGTATCCAATCTTCCAGTGATTTTCGCATCAGCTCTCTTCGCAAACGTATATTTCTTCTCCCAGCTCTTCTGGAGCCGTTATAATCCGAACAACACGAACTTTTGGCTTAATCTTTTAGGCCAGTTCGCGGCGGTAACAAATCAAGAGGGCCAGATAACGGGATATAATCCCTCAGGCGGCTTAGTGTATTTTGTCACTGCCCCCCGCAATTTTGTAAATGTCATGGAAAGTCCTGTTAGGGCTTTGGTTTATCTGGGAATTCTTGTTGCTTTCTGTGTTGTTTTTTCACTTACTTGGCTCGAAGTCGGCGGTTTAGGACCGTCAACCGTGGCTAGACAGCTTGTAGGTGCAGGTATGCAGATTCCCGGATATAGACGATCGGGAAAGTCTGTTGAATCCATTCTTAAACGTTACATTCCCGCAGTCACAGTACTTGGGGGAATAGTTGTAGGGTTGGTTGCTGGTGTCTCAGACTTCTTCGGGGTTTTCGGCTCAGGAATGGGCATTCTACTTTCTGTAGGTATAATTTATCAGTACTACCAGATACTAATGCGGGAAAGAGCCGCTGAAATGTACCCAGCTTTCAGAAAGATATTCGGAGGATAATCTGTGAATAGAACAATAATCGTCACCGGAATCCCAGGTACTGGAAAAACTACTGTTTGCAATGTTGTTGAGAAGCTTGCAAAGAACGCTGGTTTAGAAGTTAACGTAATAAACTATGGAACAGCCATGGTGGAAATTCTTCAGAAACACGAAAAAGAAATGGAAAGGGATACCATGCGAAAAACAGATATTAATTTTCAGCGTAAACTGCAAAGGGAAACAGCTGGAGCAGTTTTGGAAAGGGTAGGGCGATTAAACGGCATAACGATAATTGACACGCATATGTCGATAAAAACGCTTGAAGGATACCTTCCCGGTCTGCCATCTCACGTTCTGCAGCTCCTAAAACCAGAAATGTTTGTGCTTGTTGAGGCCCAACCAAACGAAATTTCCTCACGAAGAATGAAAGATACCACTCGGAAAAGGGATGAAGCAGTGGAAGAAGCCATTAAAGAAGAGCTGTTATTCTCAAGACTTATGGCTGGAGCGTGCGCTGTTCTAACAGGTTCGCCGGTAAAAATAGTTATTAATGCGGAGGGAAAACAGGAAGAAGCAGCAACAAAGATACTGAATGCTTTGGGGGTTAGGTAAAATGGCATGGATTCCGCAAATCTTGCTGGACATTCCTTTCTCCACCATTTTCATATTTCTCTTAGCTGTAGCAATCACATTGTCAACTTCGTTGGCGAACCGTCTTTTGACAAACCCAGAAAAATCGAAGGCCTGGAGGAAAGAGATTACAGAGTGGAACTCAGAACTACGCAAAGCCCGGCGTAGCGAAGACAAAAAACGTGTAGAAAAGCTCATGAAGAAGCAGCAACAAATTCTGAAGCTCCAGTCTAAAATGATGTGGCAATCAACAAAAGTAATGTTGATGTTTTTTGTTCCACTCATCATCATATGGCAAATC
>JAOUPS010000037.1 GCA_029879735.1 Candidatus Bathyarchaeota archaeon
CATACATGATCCACACGGAGCTTGGAGAAAGCTTCATCTACGCAGTAGACGCAAGAGAAAAGAAAAGAATTGGAGAAGACCACGTTCTTAAGGACAGGGACGTGATCTCGATCATAAGCGCTAAGAAAAGAGCTTAGCATTCTTATTGACCGAAACGTCTCTTACGTCTTTGAAAGGTTCTAGCAGCCCTCAAAAGGTCTATGAGACGGAAATCAGGCCAGTAGATGTCTAGAAAGCACAGTTCGCTGTAGGCGGACTGCCACAACAAAAAGCCTCTTAATCCTTCTTCACCTGAAGCTCTAATAATTAGGTCCGAGTCTTGCTTAGGCATGTGGGATGTGTAGAGGAACGGCTCGAATGTATGTCCATCAACCTTTTCGCGATTTAGTTCGCGATTTCTGTTCTTCGGCCATAAGCGAAAGCACGTACGTATACTATTCACGCGCGCACCAATCATGTCTCGAAGATTGTGCAGAATCTGATCGGGTCTCTCTTAACATCCATGTTCAGCTGCCAATTCGTTAAGGCAGCAAATAGTAATATGAAGCAAATAAGTAAGACAAGTAGGGTTAACAAAATGCAGCGTGCAAGAATTCTCAAAGAACAAATAAAAGTAAAGGAAACTCTGTTTCTAGCACTACATCTGGATACAGAGAACACAAACTTTCCTCCCCTAAGCGATGGAGAAGACCAAATGGGCATACTTGGAGTAACCCTTCCACAAGCTGAAAAAATGCCCAGTTTACTATTATCCTCGGTTATGATAGGCGACAGTAACACTATCAGTGCACGTTTTATAGCTAAATGCCTAAAAATCGCTTTGGCGTCTATGCTCGTCAAAACAATAAGCAAGCGAGAGCTTGACCCATTTTCGTCAAGCTATTTGAGAAAAGGGAGTAATGAAAGTAAATGAGTCTGCGAAATTTTTTGGCTGAGATGCACAGAAAAGGGGAAATTTTGGAGGTTAAAGAGGAGGTTTCGCCTCGCTTTGAAATATCGTCTATCTTGAAGGAGTTTGACGGCGGCCCAATTCTCTACTTCGATGCCGTCAAAAGGTATGACACAAAAATAGTGGCTGGGGCCTGCGGGACACGGCAACGCCTCTGTTGGGCTCTTGGCGTTGATACTGAAAACCTATATCAAAGACTAATTAGCGCTTGGCAAACCCCTACTCAACCAAAAAGGGTGAGAGACGGACCAGTCAGCGAGGTGGTTGAGAAAGCCAGATTATCCGAAATTCCCATTCTAACCCATTTTGAACGCGATGCTGGACGATACATAACTTCAGCGATTTTGAGTGCTCGTAGCCTGGACGGAGAAATTGAAAATGTATCAATTCACCGTCTGCAAGTACTAGATAATCGGCATTTGGCCATCAGACTTGTACCCCGTCACCTCTTCAAACTATGGCAAATGGCAAAAGAGTACAAGCAGGACCTAGATGTGGCCATAAGCATCGGCACACATCCGGCTGTAATGCTGGCTGCCTCGTCCCCTATTTCCCTCGGCGTGAGCGAGTTCGACGTGGCAAACACGCTGTTGAGCAACAGACTGCGGTTAATAAAATGTGAAAACGTGAACGCTTACGCTCCGGCGGACGCGGAAATAGTGTTGGAAGGTAGAATCTCAACTGAGAAGGAAGTTGTTGAGGGCCCATTTGTCGACGCAACAGGAACTTACGATGTCCAGCAGAAACAACCAGTAATCGAACTGATCAACATGATGTACCGCCGAGACCACGTATATCAGGCGCTGTTGCCTTCAGGAAGCGAGCACAAATTGTTGATGGGGTTGCCCCGCGAAGCGGCAATTTGGGAATCAGTCTCTAAAGTCGTTCCTTCGGTCAAGGCCATAAACTTCTCGATAGGTGGGTGTAGTTGGCTCCACGCAATCATATCCATTGATAAATTGGTTGACGGAGATGCCAAAAACGCATTGTTGGCGGCCTTCAGTGCTCACCCTAGCCTAAAGCATGCAGTAGTGGTCGACACCGACATAGATGTCTTCAAACTGAATGAGGTGGAATGGGCAATCGCCACAAGGTTCCAAGCTGGCGAAGACCTGCTCGTGATTCCAAAAGCTAGGGGTTCAACGCTTGACCCATCAGCCAACCAAGAAACTGGACTGACCACAAAACTCGGTCTAGACGCGACTCGTCCCTTAACTAAACCCAAAGTAAAATTTGAGCCGGCAAAGATTCCTTCAAGCAAGAGAGCAACCAAGATTATTCATGCACTTAGGAAGAGCCCTTTAAATGAAACAGTCGTGAGGGGTCTTTAAGCGCCTCTTCGAGGGCGATTTCAGTTTAAACTTAGGGACTTCTATTCATTCTTATTCAATATTTCTCTTGCTTTTCTTTCGGCTTCCATTTCCAGCTTTTTCTGAAGGCTTTATATTTCTATCAGTAGAAATAACAAATGAAGAGGGTTTGAACCCATTCAAAAGGTGATATTGTGATGTTTGAAAAGTATGTCGATCAACATAAAGAGAATATTTACAGTAAAATATGTGAATACTTGTTAAGAAAAACTCCAGAAGGCCATTACAAGATAGTTAGGGCATATACAGATAGAAAAGGAAAGTATGTGCGCCCTTCCCTTTTACTACTATGGGCAGAGTTACGCGCGGCTAAACTTGAAGATGCTATCTTGCCTGCTGCAGCCATGCAGACCTCCGAGGACTGGATACTAATTCATGATGATTGGGAAGACAGTAATGAACTGCGTAGGGGAGAGCCAACAGCTCATATGCTCTATGGAGATCGCTATGCAATAAACGCAGGAGACGCGTTACATATGATAATGTGGAGAATGGTACATGATGCCTCTGAGAGTCTAGGTACGTCCATAGGTGCTAGGTTTTTTAGCAAATTTTATGATATGCTATTGGTAACTGCGGAAGGCCAGTATCTAGACATGCACCTCACACATGACGTAAAGGACATAACAAAATTCACGCTTGGGGATTATTATAAATCGATCAGTGCTAGATCTGGCTATTATTCTGTGTATGGACCAATGCAACTAGGTATGATAATTGCGGGCAAGGAAGAGAAAGACGTTGAACAAATAAAAGAGTACGGGGAATTGATAGGGAAAGCATTCCAGATGAAAGATGATATACTTGACTGTACTTCGACAGAAGAAGCTTTGGGGAAAACTATAGGAAATGACGTGATGAATGGTGCTAAGACAGCTATTCTATGGCATTTTGTGCAAAATGCGAAGCCTTCAGACTTGGAAAACGTTAGGGAAATATACATGAAAGACAGAAAGGAAAAAACAAAAGAAGAAGCAAAGGAAGTTATTGAGATTTTTAAAAGATATGGGAGTTTTGCTTATGCTGAATCAGAAGTTGACAGATTGGCAAAAGAAGCGTTGGAAAAATTTGAGGAAATTTCTCGAGACATTCCGGAGTCTGCTTTGAAAGAGACCGCTAGGGATGCAATAAGTAGGTTGACTTCGAGGTATAAATGATAGAATGCATGCAATCAATCTTTCCTATTTTCGAATCCTTAACGTACTTGCAGACAATTCCATCATTTGATCTTTTAATTCCTTCACAAGCACGCGGCTTATGGTTCCAGTAACTCTGTCTCCAATGCACACGGCGCTTCGCACTCCAATGACATCAACTCCCAAATTGCACAATGTTCTTATATCTTGCTTCTTGATTTGGCCTGCAAGAGCGGCTTTCAGGCCTAGATTGTGAGAGGTTGCGACGAAATCACGAAGTTGCGAGTTGCTTAGATGGTCAAAGAGCCTTTTGCCATCTTTGATAGCAGTGTCTAACATTGCGAAATCTGCCTTCGCTTCAGCCGCAACTTTTGGAATTTTCATTGGCGCAATGGCTCCAACTCTGTATGCATCAGCGTATCCAGCGGCAACAACCTGCTTCTCTGGATCGCATCCTTTTACAGATTTCACAATCTTCTTCATTAAGAAGATGGCTCTAACCACGCTTTTTGGTCCGAGTAGGCCAACCTTAACTATGTCTGCTCCAGATTGTGCGGCACCAAATGCAGCTAAAGAACAGGTTCCAGGAAGGTCTGGAACGTCGCCAATAGTGGCGCTGACTTTTCCAGTACTTGGAACCAGTGCTCTGATTTCTTTAATGACCCAAGGAAAATTCGCGCCTAATGCTCCCTCTTTTGGATTCTTGACGTCGATTATGTCTGCGCCTCCTTCTATTGCTTCTATTGCTTCTTTTAGGTTCTTTGGGCTCACAAACAATAGGGGGCTAGTCAACAATGTGTCACCTCGGGCATTTGCAATAAATTGTTATATTTTTTCCATGCGCGAAATGACGTTCATCACTAGTCTTTGCATACAAACCAAACTTAAATGAAGGGCATTCGAAATTTTGGCTAGCATTTTCTGGGCGATATGGGCATTTAGGACCTGGGGTTTCAAAAACGACACTCACAGGTTCTCTTGAATCATGTCCAAGAACGTCAATTAGATTATCTATCGTCCCAGTATCTTGAGAGAAGTGGCGGCGTCTTTTTCTCTTAAACCGAAAATGGACTAAGTTGAGAAACTCCCTCCGTGAACATTGTCCATACACAAAAATACTCTTTAGGTCACATTCCGGTGAATCATTCCGAAAATACACCACCTGTGGTTTTGTTTTAGGAGTGGTGAAATGAACTTCGTCAAAAGGGATGTCAAAAAAGAAAATAGGTTCTGGCTTTTTAGCAAGATCTTCTTTTATCTTTGTAGGTTCTGATTCTTCAATACGTTTTGCGTTTAATTTAGTATGACGAATCCTCTGAGACAACACAAGATAAATGATCACTATTATTAAGATTCCAATAAGTGGTGTCGCCAGACAAACGATAAAACTGATAATTTCTTGTTGGGACAAATTTGTGACTTTGGGAAGAATTATGTAAGCAAATGTCACAAGGGCAGCTACAATTTCAGCTGCTGCAAATAGAACAGAGAAAATGATCTGCTCCTTAACTCCTTCCAAATCATCTGCCATTTTCTCAGACGCCACTCTTGTGCGTGCTTGGGGAAAAGTAGTAGTCCCTATTATTGGGGCCATGATAAGCCAGTAACGTCCTTACTATTTCCCATGTTTCTGTTTCTTGACCATGTACCTCCAGCTCTATTAGGTCTTCCTCTACGTCTATGTCTGTGGAAAATACAAATGAGTCAAATAACAGGGGAGGTCGGCCATTCAAAACCCTTTTTGCTTCGATGCAGTGTTTTCTAAAGGTTTGAGAGTTAGTGGTGGGATTCGTATACTGTGGATTAAAGTCCAGAGTAATCGGACGTTTATAGATAACTGTTGTTCCTCCTCCGCGTGAAGGACATAGAATAATTGTTCTCTGGGAATTTCCATCGTCGCTTTCGATCAATCTGTTTATTGCTGTTGCTGTGACTAGAGGAAGATCTGGAGCGATAAAGAGCAAAGCATCTGCACGTTTGTTTTCGGCTAACCATTGAGAACCTTCATCGAATGCTGCATTCAGTCCCTTTTCTACATTTTGCAATTGTCTGAAAACGACTTCTTGCGCTACTTCTTCTCTAATTCTTTGATCTGGACTAATGATCAAAATGTGGTCTCCAATGTACTTGGAACCTTTGAGAGCTTTAACGACATCCCTAAGCATAGCTAATGCCATATCATGCCGAAGTTTGGATGCTTGTTCTTTATTGGTGGGCAAAACTGCTTCTAGTCTTGGAACTTGCTTCTCTAGAAGCCCGTCCATCGCGGTCAATGCCCAAACTTCTTTAGGAAAATACTTCTCAGACACTCTACGACCTCCTCTGACTTAGCCTAATGGCGGAAGAACAGAAAAATCTTTCTCTTTTTTCCGCTTTACATCTAGCCGTGGCGTAAACGACCAGAAAACTCGACTTACTTCTTTAATATTATATCCTTTTCCCCAATCATCAATGTTGTTAAGCTGAACCTGATTTGGGATAGATTAATTACCTTTTCATGAGAGTTATCAGTGCCCTATAACCTGCCCATATATCCTGAGACACTACAAATCTGTAAGCCTCGATCCCTTTTCTCGCGGCTAGACTAATCATCTCGTCCTCACCAGCTTTTACAATTGAGTAGGTCGGTTTGTCATATTTTGAACAAAAAGCCCCAACTTCGTGACCATGTTCAACTACTTTCTTTATTATCTGTCTAGACCTGTCGCATTCCATATCAACCGAGGGAACATCAACATAAAATCCATCAAGATACGGGTGCTTTTGTGAAAAAACTACAAGAAGATCTACTCCCTCCTTTTCAAGAAAATTGATAACGTCTCTGCAAAAGGACAGATCTATTTTCTGTCTCTTTACCTTACTAGTGACTGGAACAGCGAGGATATTATAGTCAAACGTATGACAAACCTCAAGACAAAGAAGAAGCGAAAGCGAGGCGTAAACCTCATCCCCGTAGAAGTTAGCAATCAGGAAAGCGGATTTCGATCGATCTTGATCGAATTTAAGCAATTCTGTGCCAAGCCAATCGCTCTTTATTTCAATTTTCGGGAATTTCTTTTCAAGGTCCGCAAGGATACTAATGTAGATTTTGTCAAAATCCTCCATAGCTTGCAGATAATTAGTAAGAGCCCTCTTAGCAGCCAAGTACGCTCGTCTAATATCATCTCTAATCATTGAATGACCTTCCTAAATGAGGTCGCTTATCTAGATATGTAAACCTATCGTCCTAGTGAAAAAGCATGTAGAAGATAGGATAAATGTAACTTCCTATCACTCCAATAACTAGACCAGAGAAAAAATTGATTTGCCATCCCCTGAGTACACCTTGATTTTCTAATGTAGCCCCCATCAAGCTGTCAATGAATGACCCAAGAACTCCAGTAACAAGCCCAAGAATCAAACATGGTATCCATGGGCATTCAAAAAAACTGAGTAATGGTATCATCAATCCGATAGAAACCGAGGATATTATGCATGCGAATGTGCCAAGTGGTGATACTGCACCATTTGTTCCAGGATCGACACTTTCTCCGGTTGTTATCAATAATGGCCTCCGTCTCGATAGAATACCTATTTCATTTGCAAATGAGTCAGCAACCCCAAAGGAAGTTGAAGAAATAAACATTCCAGTGTCGCCGAGTATTGCAGCTATCGCTGGTAAGGCTATCTTTCCGATCACGTTTGTATATGTTCTTTTCTTACTCTCTTCTGCAAATTGAGCACCGCGAATGCGGGCTTTGTCATTCTTTTTGTAAATCGTTGCGCCCAAAATTGTAACATACATTGCCACAAGTACAAAGGACCACCAAGGCGGTGACCTTGCCATAACTATCATTAAGAACAAAAAAGTTGCGACTGCTCCACCTAAATCGAAGAACTGCGTAACATAAACAATCGCACTAAATAATAGACACCCTATTAACAGCATTGCCAAAACTATCAAACTATTCACTTTCCTCAGTCCATAATCATTACAACATTAGGCTGCATGTACACCATATATGTTTTTGGTTTGACCTACCTGAGTATTTTCTCTTTCATTTAATCAGTCTGATGAGCAAGAGAAAAAGGTTTGAAGTCTACCTACTTAAAGCTAGGGATGTTATCTTAATCGTAAGTGCTTAGAAAAGACCCTAATCTCATTTTATGCACCAAAACGTCTCTTACGTCTTTCAAAAGTTCTGACAACACGTAAGAGGTCTATTAAACGGAAATCAGGCCAGTAGACGTCCAAGAAGCAGAGTTCGCTGTAGGCGGACTGCCACAACAAAAAGCCACTTAGTCGTCCTTCACCTGAGGTCCTGATAATTAGGTCCGCGTCTTGCCTGGGCATGTGCGATGTATACAAATACTGTTCAAATACTTGTTCATCAACTTTTTCAGGATTCAGTTCGCCTTCCTGCACCTTCTCTGCTATTTTCCTTGCGGCATCCACAATTTCTGCCCTTCCACCATAAGCAAAAGCAATATTCAAGAAGTGTTCATCATAGTCTTGTGTGGCCTTTTCTACATCCATTATAAGCTTTCGCAAACCTTCAGGCAACAATCTTGCTCTGCCGATAACTTTTACGCGTACTTTGTTTTTGTGTATGCGCCCATCTCTCAGAATCCTCCGAAATTCTTCTGCTGCGATACGCATAATCTCTTCAACCTCACCCTTTGGGCGGCAAAAGTTCTCTGTAGAAAAAGCATAGAGAGTTATCGATTTAACATCAAGTTTGAGGCACCAATCAAGCAGTTGCTCAACTTTTTCGGCTCCTTTTTCATGGCCAAAGCATGGGTTAAGGGCTTTTCCAGAGGCCCATCTTCGGTTTCCATCCAGAATTATCGCTATGTGCTCTGGCTGCGCGCCACTTTTAACTTGATGCCATAGCCACTTCTCATAAAGCTTGTATGCTCCGATTGTTGAGAGGAACGTTTTAAGCATTCTTTATCCAAACCTCGCGTCTCTAAGCGCGTTGGCACAGGGACAATTACGTTTGTGTGGTAAGGTCTTGATGGCTTCAATTAAAACTTGCTCTATCTTAGGCACAACGTTCTTTGACACTTTTGAGAGTTCAAGTGCTGTTAATCTTTCTTGTATGCCGGCAGCCATGTTTGAAACGTAACAGATAGATGCATAGCACATTTCAAGCTCCCTCGCAAGCACAGCTTCCGGAATGCCAGTCATCCCGACAACTTCGCAGCCCAAACGTCTAAACATCTCGATTTCGGCAGGAGTTTCGTAGCGGGGTCCCTCTGTGCAAACCAGCACGGCTTTATTTCGTACGTTAAATCCGAGTCTCCTCGCTGTTTCAATTAGCAACTTTCGGATTTCAGGACAGTAGGGCTGAGAAACGTCAATGTGAGTTACAGGGGCTTTATCGAAAAAAGTTGTGCAGCGAAGTTTTGTGAAATCAACAAAATCATCTGGAACAACGATGTCACCAGGTTTAAAGTTGAGATTTATTGCACCAACAGCGTTTGTAGCTAAAATTCTCTCTACACCAATTTTGTAGAGCGCGTAGATGTTTGCCTTGTAATTTATCTTATGCGGAGGAATGGAATGGTTTGGGCCGTGCCGTAGGAGAAGAACTATTCTTTTCCTATTTATTTTTCCAACATACAAGGGCGCAGGTATCCCGTAGGGTGTTCCCAAACGCAGCTGTCTTGCTTTTCCTAATAGTTTCTCGAACCCTGTTCCGCCGATAATTGCAATCTCAGTCTTCTCCGAATTCTTCAACTTCCTCTTCAGTCTCCTTGAAAAATTCTCTTGCAGATCTATGAATAACGAATATGACCAAGACTGACGCTACACCGATTAAGATGCCGATCACTATGGAGAAGATAAGCAAAGCAGGGTCTGCATCAGGATTAATTAGCACTGCGGAAGTTCCGTCGAGGATTTGTCTAGACCAGCCAATCGAAACTATTAGGGCTGCGTTACGTAGTAGTCTGGCGTTGCGTTCGAAATATAAACGTATAGCTTTCCCCAACAGTGCTACGCAAATGCCTACGACTATGAGATCCGTGGAACCTTTAATGAAATGGCCGGCAATTTGCGGCAAAAGGCTAAGCCAACCAGCCATGTCTGGTGGCGGTGCAACTTGTGCTACAGCGTTTGTCCCCCCCAAGTAAATGCTAACCACTATGCATAAAGCTCCGGCGACTGCGGAAAAATTTGAAATCTGTACTCGAAGGGGTGGCGGAGAGTATTCCTTTAGCCAGTGGTAGAAGTTTTTGACCGCTTTGTCGACTCCGAAACCTTTCACAAGCATGAACCCGCTTAGAACGAAGATGAAAGCTATCCCGTAGTAGTAAAGCATGTTAAAAACTGAGAGAATTCCCAAGATTAGGAAAAGAAGCCCAGGCAAACCCAAAGCGATGCGGGAGTAACGTGGGTTCTCCATAATCATTTTCAAGTATCGTGTAAAGAGGGCGGCTGTTTCCTCTATTGACTCGCTGTGTTTTACTACTATCCGTCTGACAGATGAAACAGGCACTCTCGACTCTATAAGTGGTAAAACTGCCTCATCTGAATATCCGTCTGAAACCAAGATAACCTCGCTTGCGGGAAAAGAGCTTAACAGTTCACTCAGTTCGGCAACTATTTTCCTGTCGGCTCCAACCCCACCCAGTTCAGAACCGGATATGGCTGCTATTTCGAAAATCTCGTCTGGTTCGCTTTCATCTTGGAAGCGGTCGTAGATGCGCACTGCCTCAAACATGGCGTTTGCGTCTGGTTCTTCAGGGTCTCTTAAAGCCAATGCTACAGCGGCGTTAAGGTTTTCTTCTCTTCCTGCAACTGGAGTTTTAACTCCTGCTTTTACACTTAAATCATCGTCTCTGTCCACGCACAAAATGAGGATTCGCTTCGGCTCTTTCTCTTCTTCAGTCATTTCGTCTTCTATTCTCCAATATTATTTACGCGTATTTCACTTTAATCTTGTGCTGCCATTCCCTTCTCTGCAAGGATTTGGAACTCCTCCCAAGTCAGTTTTTCGCCACGCTTCACCTTCTCTCTCGCCCGTTTTTCAAGTTCCTTCCGAAGAGCTTTCTCGCTCTTCTTTTTCTTCTTCTTCTCTTCCTTCTGAACTTCGTCTCTGAGCAAATTTATCTGATTCAAGATTTCCCTGAATTTTGTCTGGGCCAACCTTGCCCTTTCCCTTGCGTCAAGAAAGTTCTTGTGTAAGTCATCCGCTTCCATTTTGAGTCCTTTGGCTTTTTCGATTCTTCCAAGCATTTTCTCATGAATTTCCTGACTTTTCTGAGCGGGTTCTTTCAACTTTTCATGACAAAGCTTTCTTCTTGTTTCAAGGGCTTTAATTTCGGTTTTTAACTCAAGCATTTTATCGTCAAGCTGCTCAATTTTCCTATGGACGTTTAACTGAACTTCCAGTCTTTCGACCCGCTCAACAAGTTCCTTCTCCTCTTGCAGGCTTAGGGATGTTGTTTGTATCTTCCATTCTAGGCCCTCGAACTCTCTCTTGAGAACTTGATGACTTCTGGAAGGTTTTTTCTTGTATAACGCCGTAATTTCCTGATCTATTTCCTTTATTTCTTCAATATTTTTACGTATTTCGCTTCTTGCTTGTTCCCGCAGTTGTTTCAGTTCATTGACCTTCTCGTTCAGCTCGTTTCTTTTATCTTTGAGTTCAAGTATTTCGGCTCGCAGATTCTTTGTTTGCTGGTTAAGTTTGTCTCTTTTATCTGCCCACTCCTTTACTTCGGTGTTTAGCTTGTCTCGTTGCTCCCTTAACGTTGAAAGTTTCTGGTCCAATTCTCTGATTTTCTGGGCTTTTTCTTGCTTTGACAATTAATTTTTCCTCTTCTCTTTTGTCCAGTTAAGAATTTGGTGAATCAGTTTTGCGCCCTTTTTTGATGTGAAAAGCGGTAGATTCCAGTTTTCCCTGATCATCCATCTGGTTACAGTGTGATTTTCAACTTTTTTAGAAAAGGGCTGTTTGTGCATGAGTATCCCTCTTCTCTGCCACTGCGGAGTTTTGGCAAGATTTACGCCCTGCTTGAACATTATCTCGTGGAGTTCTTCTGTTCTTAACCCCCTAAGTTTTCTAGCTATCTTAGATGGCTTATACCCCATCTTGTGGAACACCCAGTAGGCATAGGCGTTGTTGTGGTTCCTCCAAGCGTTCATCTGTCGCCAAGACAAATACTCCACTATTTTCTCTTCGGTTGAAGCGACAACTACGCGTGAATCAAAGGCTACAACAGGTTTTTCTTCAAAGAATTTCTGTGTGTTTAATGAAAAGGCGCTTGAGATTAGACCGGCCAATACAGAATTTATTTTCTCAACCCTTCTGCGGAAAGGATCGCTATTTAAAAACAGAATGTTCAATTCATCGCTTGCAACATAAATCAAAGTTGGACTGAAACTGTTGGTGAACAGGATTTTTCCAGAGGAAACGACACATTTTGCAAATTTTTCGTCAAAAGGTTTTTCAGCTTTTATCATTTCTGAAAGTTTTTGGAATCTCCACCCGTCCAATCTTATTAAGAAAGAGGTTTCTGGCGGAATACACGTTTTTGAGAAGATTTCATGTTTTGGCCAGTTTTGGTATTTATTCAAGGATGATTCTTGCATCGACTGTTTTTGCTCCCTTTTCATAAACCATTATTGGGTTTAGGTCAAGCTCCTTGATCTCCTCATGCTCGGTAACAAGCCTTGAAGTGTTAAGCAGGATTTTCACTATGGCGTCTATGTCTGCGGGGGGCATGTTCCTATACCCTTTTAGAAGTGGATAAGCCCTAACCTCGGTGATCATTTCGCGGGCTTCATCCTCCGTTATTGGAGCGATCCTGAAGGTTACATCCTTGAGAACTTCCACAAAGATTCCGCCAAGCCCAAACATTATTGCCGGACCAAACTGAGGATCTTTGGTAGCACCCACGATAACCTCCGTTGATGGAGGAGCCATTTCTTGGACTAATATGCCGATTATTTTCGCGCTTGGTTTATGCTCTTTGACGTTATCCATTATTTGCTTGTAAGCATTTTGAACAGCTTTTGCATCTTTGAGATTGATAACAACGCCGCCCACATCCGACTTATGAATAACGTCGGGCGAAACAATTTTGAGAACCACTGGATATCCGATTTCTTCTGCAAACTTTACAGCTTCAGTTTCATTTTCTGCTATTTCGAAATTGGTGACTGGAATTTTATACTTCCTACAGATAGTTTTGGCTTCTGGTTCAAGCAGAAACTTCCTTCTTTCCTTTCTAGCGTCATTAAAGATTTCTGACACAGTGCTCATAGTCGAAAGCTCCTAGAATAAACTAATATGGACATACTTAACCTTTAAAAAATGTTAGGGCCAAGACCAATGTTCAAATCTCCACTTATAGGTGCCGTCGTTTTTCAGCATCCATGCGTCACAACCAACGGGTCCTGAAATCCAGTTCTGTTCGTCGCCATCCCAGTAATACCAAATCCAACTCCACCCCTCAGAATAACCAGCAGTATACGCTTTTTTGTCATTAATTGAATCTACGAGAACATGCCCTGGCTTCATCGAAGGATAATAGGTATAATTGATTTCGGCTATTTTTTGTGTTAGTTGAAACAAGGAGGACCCCGCAGGCATCTTTGTTTCATTGCGCCAATTTGTCGTTCCATTTCCGTAATCTATGCAAGCATTAACATTCAGTGTTACAGTTTCACTAAGTACCAAGCTAAGCTCTCTTATCGCAAGCAAATTGAACAAATCATAGTATTCATTCAGCAATCTTCCAAAATCTTCCCCTGTCACATTGCCTTTCTGGTAAACTAGTTGATAATCCTCTTCTAATGTGTAGTAAGTTTCATTCAAATCTTTTTGGTCCATTATAAGGGAACTATAGTTTCCTTTTTGGTTATCAATTAATCTGCCGAGTGGCTCCATTAGTAAAGTGAAATTACCACCAGGGAAGGAATAGCTGCCATAAAGAATGGAGTACTCGCCCAGCAGTATGTTGTATTTGCTCGTTAATTCATCATAATTTGAAGCCGTCTTATTGAGGGACTGCTGATTTTCACCTATCTGCTCGGTATACATCGTATTTTGAAGATAGAAATATCCTGCAAGGCTTGATATCGATATGGCCCAAACAAGTATGGCTAATGTTAAGAATATGAGAGCTCTCTTCTCAACCAATCTTCTCACCCCCTACCAGATCGTTTAAAGTCTTTATTGATGGTAAAGTCAGTATTCCGAAGACAGCCGTGTTGGAGAATATGTGAATTATTGAAAAGAAGACACCGTAGGCTATTGCTGTTAACATGGCCAAAGCAAAGTCCGTCCCGGCTAGAAAAAACTGGAAACCTACCCCCACGTTTGTAATTAGGTCAAAAATCAGGGCAATTATGGCGCCTACAATGGCTGTTTCAGTACAAAATCTTGCTGAATGAACTTGTTCGGACATTAGCCTTCTATACACTCCTCCAAGAATTCCCGCTATCGCCATTCCAAACATTTGGAAGGGCATATTTAAACCTGCGAAACCATACGGGGAGAGGAAGCCATTGATAAACATGATAAAACATCCAAAGAGCGCACCATCCAAAACTCCGAAGATTAATCCAACGGTGAATGCTAAGAAGGATGTGAACTCCACGTTTGGGGGTCTCGGCGTTAACTGTATTGCAAGACATAAAGCCGCTAGGATGCCAAACAAAGCTAATTTCCGTGTGTTTAGCAAATCAAGTTCACTGGTCTTGGATGGATTATCCATCCATATAAGCCTTTCGTAATCTCTGGAGAGAAAAAAACTTAGGAAAAAACAGAATTAGATCAGGAAATCGCTAGGAAAGCAAACACTTTCGCGTCGTTGATGAGGTTCTCGATTTCCGCATATTCATTCGGCTGATGCGCCATCTCATCTATTGTGCTCCAGACAACTGCCGGGAGCTCTATTCTTCGGAAGAAAGCTGCACATGTTCCTCCGCCTATCCCTCCAACTTTCGGCTCTATTCCTCTGACTTCTTCGATTGTTTCTCTTAACATTACAACTATTTTCGAGGTAACATCGGTGGGTTTCGGAGCCACGCTTTTTCGCAACACTTCAATTTTTATTTTTGCTCCGGTCTTCCTTTCAAACTCTTCCGCAAGCCCGTGAATATCCTGCAATATCAGTTCTAGGTTGTAGGTTGGCAGTATGCGGCAGTCAAAATGGATTATGTCTCCTCCTGGGATTATGTTTAAGGCGTCAACGTTTTTGTCCTTCTTTGTGGGTTCAAATGTGCTTTCTGGCGGGTCAAAATACTTGTCTTTAAGCGAATATTTCTTGTGCAACATTTTGTCAAGGGTTAAGGCGTATTCCATTCCTATGCGATGGGCGTTTAAGCCTTTGCTAGGTCTGCTGGCGTGAACTTGTTTTCCAATTACGCGTATCCTAAAACAAAGGGAGCTTTTCTCAGCTATCTCTATAAAGCTTCCGTTCTCGTTTCCACTGTCCGGCACAATTATTAGGTCGTCTTTTTTGAAAAGGCCTTGTTTTATAAGATGTTGAATTCCGTAGGTGCTCCCCTGTTCCTCATCGGCGACAAAAGCTAACACTATTGTTCTTTTTGGTTTTATACCAAGAGTTTTTAGGGCTTTAACCGCGAAGATTGAAGCAACCATAGATTGCCCGTTGTCTTCGCTTCCTCGTCCATAAATTCTTCCCTCCTTGATTACTGGTTCGAAGGGTTTTGTAACAGTCCAGAAGGATTCTTCTCCTGGCGGAACCACGTCTAAATGTGTTATTATCCAAACTTTTTCGCTGAGGTTTTCTCCATGGTGATAGGCCACAATGTTTGGCCTTAGCTTGGAAGGAACTCTCTCATCCTCAGCATCGTAACGCTCTATCTTGTCAAAGCCAAGGTTCTCCAATGTTTGCATTAACTTTTCAGCTTTCTTTGACTCGCCTCCTCCGTTGTTTTCAGGTGCTATTGCTGGAGTTCGAATAAGCTCCATCAATGTTTGTGTCATTTCATCTTTCCAGCTTTCAATTTTGGAGGAAACATTCTCGAACTGCATGGGGAACACCACGTTTGAAACGATTTAAGATAAATTGTCAGCTTGTTGTCTTTAATGTTTCGACATAGAAAAGAACGAAAGCAAGTTTTTCAGCTTAGTTCTTGTAGGGTTCTTAGTCTCTTGACAATGTTAGGATGCGTCGAGAAGATTTCAATAACTTTGTCCATGGTTGTTAATTTTTTGGAGAGGATTCCTTGGACTAGCTTTTGGTCGCCTGAGGCTGTTATCTTGGATATTGCCATGGAATCTGTGTCTGCATGATCAGGGTCAGCGATGAACAAGGCTTTAAAGGCGTTTAGATGTTGTGTTTTCTTTCTGGTTCTCCCCATTTTTTTGGTTGTGTGAACTATTTTTGCTAGACCTTCTGAAAGCTTTCGCGGGCCATCTTCAACTATTGATGCGCTGTGTCCGTCGGCATAGTATTCGCGCAATCGGCTTAGATAGAGTATAAACATGTTTAGAATCCACGAGAAAGCCATAAAACCTATGCCTAACAGTGCTGCGCCGCCGCTTCCCTCCCTTCGTCTGCCGTACATGGAAAGCATAAGTGAAAAGCCTATGTAATAGAATATTGCAGGCAATATTGAAACGAACATCATTGTCTGCACGTCTCTATACTTCAGATGTCCAAGCTCGTGCCCGATAACTGCTTCAACTTCCTCATACTCCAGCGTCTTCAATAGTCCATCAGTGACTGCCACACGGTTTCCAGCTATTGGCGAACCGTAGGCGAACGCGTTTGGAATTGGAATTTGTGCAAGCATGAGCCTAGGCTTTTTTATGCCGCTCTTTCTGCTGAGGTTTTCAACTGTTTCGTGAAGCCTTGGATTTTCATGTTCTGGAATCCTCCTTACGCGGTAGAGGGCATCGACTATATATGGTGATATCAGCCATTGAAGAATGTTGAATGCGACAACTAGAATGCCTAAAGTTACCAGATTAAACGAGCCTACTAGGCTTAAGATTACCGTGAAGAATAACGTTGATAAACCTATTATTACAGCTAGGGTTCCAACCATAGATACACGAAGCTTCCAAACGCTCACTTTTTTATACACCAATTATCTTTCACGGTAAACAGCTACTTATATTCTTTGCTTTCAAAATTAGGTTAGTTTTAAATTCCTCACCAATTAAACTCTCTATATATGAACACTCTCGTCGATGACATAGGAAGTTTTCCACTACCTCAAAATATAAACAAAAAACTATTCAATAGAGCCTATGTTCTTGCCAGAGAAGCAATCGTAAACGGAAAGGATATAAAAAAGGATGAATTCTTGCTAAACAATTTTTATCAAGTCATAATGGATTCCTTCAGAAAGAAGCTGAACACTGGTTTAGACATTGTTAATTACCCTCAGCACTACGACATGCACAAACAGTTTGCTGACGTCATTCACAACGCAATGGATAAGGGCACGTACATAGTTGATGAAAAAGAAGCAGTTATACCTGAAGTACACGTGATTAGAGAGGAAGCTAAAAGACTTTATGAAGAGACTGGAGGTAAAGTGTCGCTTCGTGTTTGCGTCACGGGACCCTTGGAGTTATATTTGAAAGAGGTTGGAGCAACACCCTACAAGGATGTTCTTTTGATGTTTGCAGAAACCGTAAGGTTGTTTGCTAAGAACTCGATTTTAAATTCAAAGTATGTTAGGACAGAAGTGATAGCGCTTGATGAGCCGAGCTTCGGATTTCAAGACTTAACCGCTGCCAGAGACATGATCCTGGATGTTCTGGAAAAGGCCTTCGATTTTAAAGGCGTGATAAAGCACGTTCATCTTCACTCTCCGTCAAGGGTTCGAGACGTATTGGACGTCAAAAATCTTGATGTGTTATCGTTTGAGTATGCGGCTTCCCCTAAAAACATCGAAAGCGTATCAAAGAACATGTTAGAGAGGGCGGACAAGCAAATCAGGGTTGGAATATCAAGAACAGACGTAGACTCGATAATTGCAGAACTTTATGATAAGGGCATCGTGAAACCAACCGCTGAACAGCTGGTTGAGAGCGAAGGGGTGATAAGAAAACGATTCAGTGTTGCCAAGGAAAAATACGGAGAAGCGATGACCTTTGCCGGCCCTGACTGTGGTTTGGGCGGCTGGTCAACACAAGAGGCGGCTCAACTGCTTTTGAAGAGAACGGTAAGCGCTGTAAAACAATGATGTATGGTGAAGGGATAAACTATCATCTTAATTATAGTTTTCATTTCGCTGAGCTTAGACGCTTTAATATTTTTAAAGCAATGAGGGTGATCCACTTGCTAGGTTTGTCCTTCACTTCTATGTTAGTCTGCATCCTTCCAATGGGCGCGCTCTCCAGAATCCATGCCCCATTGCCTTGTCGTTTTTGCAAGAGAATCTCAACAGCGTCGTTTAAACGTTCATCCTTCACGTAACCAAGCTTAGTTAAAACGTCCAATCCCCTTAGTATGTTGTATCCATAAAACCATGGAAAACCAAGCTTTAGCCATGATTGTTTGATTACTTTGTAGTCGTGGTGATCCGCCTTGAAGAGACGGTGCATGAGAAGAAATTCGGCTCCTCTTTCTATTGCTTGTTCCATTTCTTTTGTCAGATTCTTTCTCGGGGCTTCGCTGAAAGCTTCCATTGAGCAGATTGTTCCGTAAAAGCATCCATGCGTGTCTTCAACGTGTGCTCGCCAGTAGGGACAGAGCCATCCACCGTCATTGTTCTGAATCTCTACAAGCCATTCCAAAGCCTTCCTCACGCTCGGATCATGCGCGTATCCTATTCTAATCAACGCTGCAGCCATGTTGCCAGTAAGACACGAATATTGATGCTCAAAAACAATGGCTGACACCCACTCGTTCGGCGGAGGCAACTTCTTTCCTTTTTCGTGTAACCACTCATATTCTTTCAACGCCCGTTCGGGAGTGTGGCTCGAAAAGCTTCCTTCATCCAACTGAAACTGAAAAATGTATTCACAGGCTTTTATGACTCTTTCATCACTTCTATCCACTCCCAACTGACCCAGTGTCATTATCTGCCAATAAGAAGACTTGTACGTGGGATGGTAAGGATTCGCTGGTTCTTCCCAATACCCCTCTGGATCTTGCTTTGACAAGATTCGCTTCACTACCTTGGATGTTGGAATGGCTTGTTTTGCAGCTACTACTTGTGGGTCATCTTCACCTTTGCCGAGGAGGTCTCTCAGCGTAAAGTAGCGAACGGAAGGGTTCGTTTTTTCAAGAAGCCAATCCAGTAGACTTTCTTTTAGAAGCTGCGGCTGATTATCCATGCATTTTC
>JAOUPS010000104.1 GCA_029879735.1 Candidatus Bathyarchaeota archaeon
TTTGGTGGCTTGATCAATAATTTCCTTTGTGGGCGCTTTCTTCCATTTGCTTAGGGTTATGAAAAACAAACAAATCACCTTACATAAACTACTCAAGCAGCGCACGCATTTAAGCTTATGTTGCTGTTGTGCCACAGTCACATAGGCTTAAAAGTCTACATTTCCTTATCGGAATTTTGCATGCAACTAAACATCGTGTAAGTTTGAGGAGGTGAAAATTTGGAAAAAGTCACTATAATGCGTGGGAATGCAGAGTATGAAGACACGTTAAAGGATATTGAAAGATCGATAGGAATAGTACCTGGATTCATGAAAGCCCTGCCCCAGGATGTGTTGGTAAAGGACTGGGCGCTCTTCAAGAAATACGTGCTGGGTGAGTCTATGATCCCTGCTAAATACCGAGAGTTCATTGGACTAGCCATTTCGGCTAACACAAGGTGTCCATACTGTCAGTTATTCCATAAAGGAGCAGCGAAGCTCCATGGAGCTACTGATGAAGAATTGGCCGAAGTTGCTTTCCTTGCAAGCTTCACGTCCAGATGGAGTGCAATGATACACGCCCAACACTACGACTACGACACATTCGAGAAAGAGTTCCACCAGATCGGAGAACATCTCAAAAAAATGATGGCAAGCAAGTACTAGACGACAGTGCTGTGCTTCATCCCAACCCCCCTTTTTTGTGCGTGTGCTTAATAATTTAAGGAGAAATGTTCTATCAACCCAAGCCCGAAGAGTTAACAGAACCGTCCAAAGTTCTCACAAGTAACACAACCACGCTGAATCAATTTTGCATTCTAATTTTGAGGACTCCAGTCAGTTGTCTAAGGTATGCACCTCGCACTTATCAGATGCTAAGAGAAACTTTGAGAAATGTTGCGTCTACTTTTGGAACAGTAGGCTATGGTAGAGGTTAGTTTCTCCGTTCATGCATGCATGCCGCGCGCGCTCCCCACACACGCACACACACATAAAGCCTATAGTGTATGCTATACTTGGTTCCGTCATCAGTTATGCCTATCCCGTTATCTGATAAAAAATAAAGAAATAGGAGATTTTAGCCTTAGGTCGGTGGCGACGTTGACGGCGTTTCTTGTGTGGTCGCTGGCTTGATCGAGAAGAAGGCAACAGCAAGCAGTATTATGGCAATCCAAATAACAATGACACCTATCAGGATTATAGTCAAGACAGCGCCGATTAGCAATAACAGCCCTGCAGTGGAAAACATGCCCACTCCAGACTTTGAAGAAAGCATGTTCAGCGACTTCCTGTAGAAAATGGCTGCAATGACTAGCAGTATGAAGAGAACAACGAAAGCCAAGATGATTCCTCCAATCAAAGTGAAAAAAGCACTCATGTCGGACAAGTTTGCTTGAAACGCTGCAACCCATTCAGCCGAGTTCGTCCAGTCAGCGATGCCCAGATTAGCGATTGTCTCAAGGAGCGCAACGACAATGACTGCTACGAAGGCCACTACCGCTATTATAGATGTGACAAAACCATAGAGTGTGTTATTGAATATACCTGCATCTTTGTAGTAGTCTGACAATCCTTTCATCGCTATCAACACTAGTACTAGACCGATTAGACTGAGCACGCCTGAGTAGCCTGTTCCAATGATCCCCACAAGCCCTATTACAAGCAATATTGCTCCAACACCACCTAGATTCTTGCACGTTTCTAGATTCATTCTATGATTCCTCGCACAACGAATTCAACCTATCTAAAATAAAAGGTTTGTGCGCAAATTTCTCAAACCCAAACCCGACATCAAGGAACTAATCATGAAACTCTACGCTGGTTTTCGCGCGCAAGATATGATGCAAATAGAAAAGTCAAATGTCCCAACTGTGGCGCAGTGAATAGATAGGTGACGCAGAATTTTCGCGTTCAAGGCTACGAATAGATCAGGAAGTTGAAATGTATTTTGAGGAAGTTTCGATACTCTTTATCTTTGAAGGTTAGTGAAAAATACGCAATGATGAAAGAATGTTATATCCTTCAAAACTAATCTGCGCGCTATAACCAGCGAAAGAAATCAACATGGTGGATTTCTTTGAAGAAGCTTCTCAGTTGATTTACAGATGGCTGTCAGAAGGCCATATAGACATCAGCGCGCGCCTTCCTCATCCCAAATTTTTTATAAAGTAGAAACTTAGAAACCTTTGGACAAATGTGGTGATAGTGTTGAGTTCAACCTCTCAACCAAAGGGACGATTTTACACGCGTATCAACGAACAAGACTTTCTCGGAATCACAATTTGGCCTGGAAAGACGGATCCAACGGCTGAAGTAATTGTGGTGCAGCTTAGACGTAGGGACGGAGACAAGTGGGAAACTGTTGGACGGCTGGCAGTTTACAGAACTTCTGATGGAACATATTCGAAACTTCCAGAACGTACGCGCGAGAACGAGAAGGGGTTTTGAAGATAAAACGAGATCGCAAGCTGGAGAGAGCCTGATGAAACTTGCTGATGAATTATATGTGACTAATAGGGATGATTGGTGTGAATGGCTTAGAAAAAACTACGCGACTAAGAAAGAGGTTTGGTTGATCTATTATAAGAGACATACTAGTAAGCCTAGTATCCCTTATGATGATTCGGTCGAGGAAGCATTATGTTTTGGGTGGGTAGACAACATTATAAAGAGAATTGATGACGAGAAGTTCGTTAGAAAGTTTACTCCTCGCAAGGCCAAGAGCAAATGGTCTGAAGCAAACAAGAAAAGAGCCAGAAAAATGATAAAGGAAGGAAAGATGACCGAAGTAGGGTTAGCTAAAATCAGGAAAGCAAAGAAAAGCGGAGAATGGTTCAAAGCTGCTCCAGCCAAAAAAGAACTTGCCATTCCTCCATACATGAAAGAGGCATTAGCAAAAAACAAGAAAGCTCTAGAAAATTTCAATAACCTGGCCAAATCCTACAAAAGACAGTATGTTGGATGGATTAGTAGCGCAAAAAGGGAAGAGACACGCAGAAGACGCCTTGCAGAAGCTATCAGTCTTCTGGAGAAGAATGAGAAAGTAGGAATGAAGTGAAGTTCAGTTGGTTAATGCATTCTCAAAAACAAACAGCGCGCGCTAATCCTAGGCTCAAACCATGTCATAAGCTAGCCAACTATTTGCGGTTCTGGGATGGAGATGATGAATTTTCCAAAGTGATGTATTCTCAGTCCCTTTTATAGAGCGCGCAGAAGTAGATATACATGGTTTTTGAAGGTTAGAAAGATATATGTGATGTCAAAAGAATGGAGTATCCTTCAAAACTAATCCGCGCGCGCTATTTCATTTTTCCTCTTGGGATTTTGATGGCGAAGCGGCATCGCATGTCTCCTTTGAGAGCACTCTCAAGCAGCTCTACCTCGACTGGTTCGCCGAATATCACGTCGAAGCCAAGCTTTTCAAAGCCGCCGCTGCAGTAGCAGAATGTTGGCGAAATCTTGGGTTTCCCATCGCGTATGGCCGACCTCGCGAGCGGGCAGTGACAGGCATAGTACCTCTTCAAGGGGAGATCCTTCTCCATCAGGTACTGCTTCGGCGCATACGGTATCTTGGTCAAGTAGATCCTGTCACCACACCTGACGCCCGTGCAGATCTCCTGATTGCCCCTTACAAACTCCACAACTTCTGGGGTTATCTCCTGCTCGTACCATATCCGGCCCTCCTTCATGAACCTGTTCAGTTCCTCTATGAACCTCTTGTGCTCGTCCTTCAAGTATTCCTCTACGCTATCGGCCTTCTCGAACCGTTCCTTCTTCTCCTTAAAAGCCTCAGCAGGCACTCTGTGGTAGTTCCATGTAAGGATATTCCTGCACGTTTGGCTGGGCAGCTCAGCCTCCAGCCTATCCACGATCATCTTGGTGAGCCTCGGGTAGTCCTCCTGAGGTGAGCCTAGTGGGGGCAGCTCAAACCCTTGAAAGACTTTACGTCGAGTTTCCTCTCCAGCAATTGTTGCTAGCCTCTCACCTAGGTCAGGCAGCACATTTCTAGCGTTTAGGATCGATGCAAAGTAGACGTAGTATTCGTTCTTCTTCACAAGGTTGCAGTAGCGAGCAATCGCCACCAGTCTGTCCCACGAGTTCCTGCTTTCATCCATCAGCAGCGAGATGTAATCCTCGAGTGCATCTAAACATGCGGACTCGAAAGACATTCTCTTCTTTTTAAGATACTTCTCAAACTCCCTAACTGCGTTCACAGCGAAGTCAGCGTCCTCTCCGCTCAACTTGCGCCCTTGGAGATACTTTCGGAACTCACTTTCCATCAATATGCTCACACTCACCAAACCATTGGCAGGTAGCCTTCTTTAATTGCGTTTGACACAATCGTTCCGACATATTCCACTTTCACTCCAGCTTCTCTTAACTTCTCTGACACGCCTTCCTTATAAGAGATAGCCTTACAGGCGAAGCAGTCACTCTCATCGGTTATCTCTTTGATGAACCATGCCACTTTGTCATCGTGAGCAGCCAATTTTTCAGAAGGTCCAAAAAACACAACTTTAACATCATCTAACCATTTGTTCTTCAAAACGTTGCGAGTATACATCAAACCCGCTAAAGCTTTTTCCCTATCACCAGTTGCGATTATAACTAACAATTTTGAGCCCATGGCGAAGCCTTCTACTCAAAATCATGCAAAAGCTGCCATTTAAAAGCTCAGCCGTCACGTGACGACAGGCGCGCGACTTAAAAAGACGACGAATACGTATCAAGAGTTGCCAAAACGGTTCGGGAAGCCTGCAAACTGGAGAAGCCGGATTTGAGTATGTCACAGGGATTAATGGGACCAAGATTTTCCGAAAGCGCAAGTGATGTCTCCACACTGTGGAGAGTTTGTCGAGGAGTGCGAGGGTGGGATTTGAACCCCGGACAAATGGAGATATCTCCCGAAAACTCTGAATTTTTCCGAAGTTTTGTAGCTGTTTGATATACCATTCATTTCAATCATCCTCAAACATTTCTTCTAATAGGTCTTCGCCTTCCATAATTACACCATCACTATCAACAATTATTTCTTCACTTGTTCCGAAGATTCGAGCTAACAAACCTTTCTTCTTTGTTTTGGGTTCTTGCCATGGTCTTGGTCTAATGTCTTGGTGAAATGTAGCGATTTCCCAAACTTTGAGTTTGCCCTGTTCACTTAAATACAGAATCTAGGTTCAAGCTCTTTAGCAACTCTACACCAATCTTTTGAATAATAGCTTCGAAATCTGCGAAGAGCATTCGACTCAATTCCAGCCTTGAAATGCCATCTTTGTTGAGCTAACCTGATGAACTCTGGGTCTATTCCAGTCAAGCTAGGACTTATTGCTAGAGTTCTGATTTTCCAGTTTGCACCAACCGAACAGATTCTCATTAAGCTTTGTGAGAGCATAGAGCGAATATTCCTCATAAACAGATGTGACTCTTCAAGGCAAATCAAAAAACATTGACTGGCTTGGTTTAACTGCATTTCCCAAACATCTCGAAGCAAGCTCTCTAGAAACTCTCTTTGAAATGTTGGAAGTAAAAGGCCAGTATCGAAAATGATTGATTCAGTTTTTGGCAACATGAACTTCATGGTTTTGTCTGAAACTTGATAGAAATGGGGAATAGTGCTTCTATTCTTCCAATGTCCTACGTTATTAACAGCAATTATTCGCCATGGATCTGGGTAGTTTCGCATCAATATATCTGAAATCGCCATTGCTGCAGTTGACTTTCCCACTTGGTTTGTTCCAGTTAGCAACATAGCGCGCGCGCACCGACGAGTTTTTTTAAGTGGAAAGGCTTTTTTCTTAATTAGACCACTCAATGGTGGCAGAGGGAGCTAAAATGAGGGGAAAAGACGAGGTCTATGATTTAATGATTATCGGGTCTGGTCCTGCTGGTCTATCAGTAGGAATAAATGCGGCCAGATCTGGCTTAAAGACTCTAATTTTGGAAACTGAAGAATTCGGCGGAAAAGCCGCAGGAACTTCCTTGTACGAGAATTACCCAGGCTTTCCTGAAGGTATAATCGCAACAGAACTTGTAGAAAGAATGAAGAAACAAGCTTCAAAGTTTGGTGCAGAAATAAAGTATCTTGAAGAAGTAATCGACCTTGACCTCAGGCAAGAACTGAAAAAGGTTACCACAAGCAAAACTGTCTACGAATCCATTGCTTTGGTGAT
>JAOUPS010000038.1 GCA_029879735.1 Candidatus Bathyarchaeota archaeon
TAAAGCCTACGTTTTCTTTCTCGCGCGCTGATTTTCGTATAATCCAGTGATGATTAGTCGTTTTCTCTGAATCTGTTTGTAGCCTATCGGTTTATTGGAAGAAACGTGCAGAACAATGTTGGATCGCGCGCGCGCGCCTAATGGATACCATTGAATATGCTGAAGCAGAAAGGTATTTTCTGAGAAGAAACAATATTTTGTAGCTTCTACAACTAAGATAGTTGAGGGATTGTGTTGGATATTATTGAAGAGTTCAAGCGTTATCGCGAACGGATGAATGCAGAGATTCTCACTAGAGGTGGCCTTGGGATTAAACGTTTTTTCGCGTTGGATGATCGTGTGTACGAGAAAGGAGTTTTGGATGTCAGAACCAAAGAGCTGATGGGGTTGGTTGCTTCTACCGTATTGCGCTGCAATGATTGCATCGTTATCACGTTATCCGCTGCGTGCAGGAGGGCGTTTCCGACGCGGAGTTTTTTGAAGCTTTAAACGTTGCATTAGTTGTTGGGGGGTCGATTACAATTCCCCATATACGTCGAGCAGTAGAGACACTTGACCAGTGTAGAGAGAAGCAAAGAAAAGGCGAGTCCCTTGAAGTTTAACGCGCCCAAAGAAACAGCGAAATTAAAATAAACGCTTATGTAACGTTTAAAGACATATTACGGGCAGCAGACAAAGTCGAAGACGCCTAACCCCTAAATGGATCAATTCAGAAATCTACAGAGGGCAAATGTGTGAAGGAAAAGAGGGAATTGTCGAATTTCCTTACTGAAAAAATACGAGGGATTGTGAATGGCAAACTAGACAGAGATGGAAAACTGAAGGCCATCTGTAGACTGCTTAGGGATAATGTTTCCGATTATGATTGGGTCGGTTTCTATCTTGTAGATAGGAAAAGAGAAAATGAGCTTCTACTTTGTTCCTTTGAAGGAGAACCCACAGAACATGTGAGAATACCGTTTGGTAGGGGCATATGCGGTCAGGCGGCAAAGCTGAGAGAGACGTTTGTTGTACAGGATGTTTCGAAACAGATGAACTATCTCTCATGCAGTCCAAAGGTAAAATCTGAAATCGTTGTACCGATTTTCAAGAACGGAGAAATCGTCGGTGAACTCGACATAGATTCTCATACTCTTTCATCCTTCACTAACGAAGACAAGGCGTTTCTCGAGAAGATATGTGGAATCGTGTCTAAACTTCTTTGAAGTTTTCCGCGCTTAAACTGTGTCCAACAAATTTGAAATATGTCATCTCACGGAGATTGACCTAGTTCTTTGCCACAGCTATAACAGAATTTAGCGTCAGTACGATTCTTTTCTCCACAATGTAAACAGACTACAGCTTCTTCACTTATTGATTCTCGAATGCTTTCTCTTGCAGATTTGAATGCTTTCTCTATTTCCTTGCCAGCAGTTGTAAACGCTTTCTCGATTTCTTCGCCAATGTTAGAAAATTCATCTTTCACTTCTGCCCATGAAATGGAAACACCTGCTTCTACTCCTTTTCTAGTCCTAACGCCACATTTGGGACAGAAATATGCGTCTTCGGGAAGTTCTGCACCACACTTAGAACAAAACACCAGTGATACCTCCTGCATCAAAAGGATAAGAAGAAGGATTTAAATTTTGAGCGCTTTTTCGGTTCTCATCTAGTCTATCTTAATCTTCTTTCAGCATCTTTAAGCATTTTGATTACTGGAAGATGATACGGGCATTTTTCCTCACACTCACTACGTTCAGTACAACTGTTAACCCTTGTACGCAGCTTTGGATATTGTTCTACAGTCCATCTCTTTATGTTATGAAAACTGTAGTAGGTATCCCATCTTAGAATTGTAGGTATTTCCACACCGTCTGGACATGGCATACATAGCCCACGTTCTCGACAGAATGGTTCAGGTGGCAGTTCTCCAAATCTGTAGGCTATCTTCTCTTCATCAGTAAGGCCCTTGAAATCTTCTGCGACCTTGGCAACATAGTCTACTTCTTTCGTAGAACGCAGTCCAGGTATAATAGTGCCCATATCATGCGCCAACACAAATCTCAGTGAACGCTCTGCTCTTTCTCTCGAGAGCGCTATAATTGGTATGCCTCCAAAACCGACAACTGAAACTTGCAAACCTGTTCTTCCTAGTCTTCTTTTATGCATAACTATCCTACGCCCTTCGAAAGTTGAGACGTGAATCATATAAAAAGTTGTCTTCTCCTTGTGGACGGTGCTAAGTCTACCTCTCTCTAGCCTCTTATTTCTCTTCAACCTCATTTTTGAAGAAACACTTCGGAGAGAAAACTATGACAATAACACGCGTTCTGAATCATATGACAAAATCTGATATATTTCTATTATAATAATTTTGTTTATATACGAATTATTTGATACATATCTTCTCTCGGGAGATGTTAGAAATGAGCGACAGGCTGTCAAGAAAAGAATTCCTGGAACTTGCGGACCTGCTTTGGCAACCTGGCCCCCGAGTACAATATCAAAACCCCAATGCTTGGAGAAACTACTGACCAACCGTTGTGGAGAAAGGAGAAGGTTGAAGATGAAATTGTTTAGTAGAAAGCGAAAAGCCAGAAAAAAATGGCGCTCAAAAGCTAGGTTGATTGATTTTCACAAGACACAAATAACATTGATAAGCACAAAAAGCCCCAAACATGTGCCACCGTGGATATACAAGAAACTCAACTGTAGCATGAACGCTCAAATGAGCTAGAGCACGAAAGATCTTCAGGGTATTAGCTTGCAGTTTCTAGTCAACCTCCCTGAAGTCTCTTAGTTCTCTTCAGCCTCTCTTCTTCATAGTTCTCATTTCAGATGTTACTGGGTATCAATTGGAAAAGAATACAATTATATGCTATCTCTTATTACGATTATAGAAGGTATACAGATGGACAGAACAATTGCAATGTGCGGACTAGTCTGCGATGATTGTATGGCATTTATCGCAACACAGAAGGATGATGATGAAATGAGACAAAAAGTTGTTGAAGCGTGGTCAACGGAAGATGAAAGACTTAAGCTTGAAGATGTTGATTGTGATGGGTGCACGATTGGAAAGAGGTTACATTCGTTCTGTGCTGTTTGCGATGTAAGAATGTGCGGGCTTCAGAGAGACATCGAAAACTGTGCTCACTGTGACGAGTTTCCATGCGGAAAACTTGAGAAACTCTGGAATGGTTTTCGAACTGTTTCTGGAGAAGAAGCAAAAGCAAACTTGAAGAGAATAAGGAAAAGTCGTACTTAGTGGCTAAACCTGTTAAAATAAGTATGAAGATCATGTATAATCCAGCTTGTAAACGAAAATATAATATCTTTTTGAAATATTAGTTTGCATAGGTTAGTTGATTTTCCCGTCAGGTTTTGCTTACCTCTACGACTGGTTTAGAAGATGTCGACGCAAAAGAGAAGAACAAGAGAAAAGAAGAAAGGAGATTGAGAGAAAAATGAAGAGACTGACTAGAAAAAGGAGAAAGGAAAAGAAAGAGAAGTATAGTGAAGAAGAAAAGGAAAGAGTGAAGGCACGCGAACGATTCAAGAAACGTTGAGACGTGGCTTACGATCGTATGTGAAAAGGACAGCGGTCAGACAATGTGTGGAATATTTGGTTACTTTTGTCGAGAAAAAACTAACATGCAAAAAGTTCTCAAGCTTTTGCAGATTTTAGAAAGGCATCAGTATAAAGATCAAGGTGAAAAAAGACCAGTAGGTGGACATGGTGCAGGTGTTTGCTTTTGTGATGACTCCGGTAATATGGTAATGCATAAAGTTGGAAAAACAAATTCTTCACCTGCCAAAGACTTATCATTACTTAAAGACTTTGCACAGCAGAAATCCAGAATCATCCTTGGACATGTGAGACATGCAAGTTCAAATTTGATGAATACTGTCGAATACGCCGAGGCAACACAACCATACAAAGTCAACTGTTTAGATATTGCAGAAGTTGTTTCTGTGCATAATGGAAAAGTCCAAAACTATGAAGAAATCAGGAAGGATCTTTCCAAGGAACATTGTTTTCAATCAGAGATAGTGAAGTTAGTAGACTCAGAAGTGGTTCCACATTTGTTTGAGGAAAATCTTGTGATATGCAATGACGAGGATGAGGCGCGGAAAAGAACTTCCGAAATGATAAAGGGAAGCAACACCGTCGTCGTATTAACAAGATCAGAAGGAAGAAGCCAACTTCACGTTCTACATAAGAGATTTACAAGAGGCATGCATTTATGGAAGAATAACAAGGATGAGATAATCCTTTGTTCCAGAGAAGAACCTTTGCAACAGGTTTTCGGAGATCTTTTGGAGGCTGGCGATTTTGAAAAAGAAATTTCAATAGAATGGATTCCATATGAACTACGGACTCGTTCTAGAGAGAAATTATACCAAAGAGCCTACAAGGTAATTGATTCTTGAGAGCTTAACAAACTTGAAATACGATTTTCCGATAATATTTTCAAGAAAGAAACCGTTCAAACGGAGAATCGAAATTTGTGAATAACTAGAAAATTGAAAAGTACAAAATAACTGCAAAACGCGGAGATTTCAAGAAAAACAAGGCAAGTTGCAAGAATTATGTTCGACTTGTTTTGGTAGCGGGGAGTAGATTTGAACTACTGATTTCTGGGTCTCTCGGAGCTTCTGAGCCCTTATGAGCCCAGCGGGTTAATCCTGGCTACCCCACCCCGCTGCTTTATGCTAGAGCAAAAGGTTTCTTAAATCTTTTTATAAGCGCCGCTCGCCTATATCACATTTTTTGAGTGAAACATTTTAGTATTACGCATTACTTATCGACTTTGGTGTCGCTTAGATGGATAAACCATATTTCCGTCAGATATTCGATCCTGTTCTTGAGAATCCAATGTTTGTGCAGGGGCTTCCGGGCTTTGGTAATGTTGGGAAGATTGCAGCTTATCTTCTCATAAAGTTCTGTGGTGCAAAATCGTTTACAGAGTTGTATTCGCCTTCTTTTCCGGATTATGTTTCGGTTGACTCTAAAGGGATTTGTCGTTTGCCAAGGTATGAGTTTCATGCTGCTCCTATGGAGAAAAACGATTTCATAATAATGACTGGTGACACGCAACCCTCCTTCGACGACGTTGTTGCACACTATGAGGTGTGCAGCGAAATCCTAGAGTTCATTGAAAACCATAACTGCAGCTTCATCATTACAATGGGTGGAGTGCCCATATCAGAAGACAAAGCTCAGGTTTACGTGGCTGCCACCTCACCTAGGCTTGCCGCAGAGTTTATGGAAAAAGGCGCGGTAATCTACAGCAAAGGCAGAATTATGGGAGCCACAGGCTTGATGCTGGGGCTTGCAAAGGAACGCGGATTAGACGGTGTATGTCTATTAGGTGCAACAACCGGTTTCAGGGCGGATCGCGGAGCAGGATTTTCGGTTTTCAAGTTCTTAATGAAAGCCTTAGGCAACGAAATGAAGGAAGGGTTATAAGAGAAAACACAAGCGCGTTCCCAAATCATCCTTGTTTATGGCTACGAGGACGCAAGATCTCGTTATTAACTGAAGCTTTTTTAGAAAGTTAGAGTTATGACAAGGAAAGATGGGCTTGACAAACAATGGCCAAAGTACCTGATGGTGGGCACTCTTTAACTCTAACCTTTAACCCTCTTTGGAAAGCGCTCGCAGGTTATTTGACCAGCAAATGCGAAAAATGTGGACAAGAGCGATTGCTCTCAGTCTTCGACGAATACTCGCCAAGTCGACACTTTCCTTGTGAAAGTTGCTTATTAACATCAACAGCTTTAACAGTCTTAATTCGTCTGCTGTTCTTCCGTCTCAGAGTTAATAACAACACAATAAAACGGCTACTGAAAGACTCGCTTATCAGAAAATGCATGCTCAGCGTGGTGAAGGGAATTGCCAACTTCGGAATAAGGTATCCTCAGCCCACTGGCGCTCCCATAACTATCGTCTGGAACTTCACTAACAGATGCAACCTCAACTGCTTACACTGTCATCAAGATTCTTCCCCCACATCTTCTTGTTCTGAATTAACAACTTCTCAAGCCTTCAAAGTGATAGACAACATGAGTGACGCAGGCGTAGCTATACTTACCTTCTCAGGAGGAGAACCGCTACTACGCAAGGATCTCTACGACGCAATTGAAAGAGCCAACGACAACGGCATGCTATGCACAATTGCATCCAACGGAACTCTTATGACCCCAAGGGTGGTGAAAACACTCGCCAAAGCAGGTATTAAACGGGTAGAAATAGGCTTAGACGGTGCAAGAGCTGAAGTTCACGACTTCCTGAGAAACAAGCCTGGGAGTTTTGAAGCGACGATTGAGGGAATAAAGAATTGTGTTGCTGTGGGCTTTGACGAGTTGGCCACCACAATGACCCTGCACTCAAAGAACGTCAACGAACTAGAAGAAACCATGGAATTAGCAGAAAAGCTTGGAGCCACAAGATTCTATCTAAACCGGCTTATACCTGCTGGTCGTGGAATAGAAACGTACTACCTAGACGTGACGCCAGGAGAGAAAATTAAGGCTCTGGAGTCATTGTTCAACAAGTTCTATAAGAGCGTAACAGAAGGATTCGGTATGCAATGTTATGCTCGAGGAATGACCTACTACGCTCGCCTCGGCTACGAACGTTCAAAAGGCAAAGTTTTCACAGTAAGTGAAGCTTTGTCAGGATACGAAAAAATGTTTCGAAAGAAGTTTGGATTTGAAGTTTCTAAGATTGTGAGAAAGCTCGCAACAGGTTTCGGCGGATGCTCGGCTGGCTTAACCTATGCGGGGCTCACTGCTTCTGGGGACCTCCTTCCTTGCGTCCCTGCTCCAATAAAACTGGGCAGCCTTCTCGAACAACGCTTAGAAGAAATCTGGATTAACAATGAACTATTAAATCGCATTAGAAACCGAAAAGCGCTAAAAGGGTTCTGCAAAATATGCGCATACACCGACCTATGTGGTGGTTGTAGATACACGGCATACATCACTCATGGAGACTGGCTAGGACCTGATGCTTCTTGTCCTTTCGGCCCAAAAATCCTAAATGGTTAAGAATATATGTCTCATGCACACAGGACGCGCTTATTTTATATTCTTTCCTAACCAAAACAATATAAGAGAAAATGTTAACTTTAGAAACGTTACCGAAAGATGCTGGAACGTGGAAGCATGACTGAGAAAAAAAGGGAAAGCAAGCGTAAAATATCGGCTAGGCTGGATTTGAGTTCAAAATTCTGGAAAACATTACTAACAGTTTTGGCGGCTATCTTAACGTTTGTTGGACCAACCTACGTGGTTTATGTGTTTATAAGAATCTTGAAAATCGACTATTTTCTTTCAATGATCTCCGGATTTGTTCTTTTCATAATCGGTTTAATGCTCATATGGTACCTGATCAAGAACAAAATTGTTTCTTAACGGTTTTATGCCCGAGATGCGCAAAGGTGTCTCGTTTTTTCACAAAGCAAGCTCTTCATTCGCGATGCTAAAACGCCTATGCCCTGTCAAAAATTATTCGTTTATGGATGATGTGTTAGCAAAGCATATAAGATATGCTGAAGGATATAACGGTTATGCAATCTGATGAGGAAAAAAAGCTTGAAAGCATGCTAAAGAAGAAAAGACAATCGGCTAGAAGAACAACAATAATTCTGGAAAGAGAAGAAAGAGAGTTTATTGACTCTCTGATTCGAGAAGGTAGAGAGCCAGGCATCAAACCCCTTATTTCTAAAATGCTTGACGTTTACAGAAGCATGATGATTTATGATTGGCGGTTCCCCGGCGAATATTATTGCGGCATAAGCCGCATGGCGTTCATGAACATAGAGTTAATCAACATCCTCATCCAGCATATTCCGGAGGAAAAATGGCGAGAGATTGGTAGAAAAATGGGTGAAGCCGCAAAGGTTTCTATGGAGGCAACCCTCGGTATTCCAACAACAAATCGTGAAAAATGGCGAGAAGTTTTTAAACGCTTGAGGGTGCAGGGTTTCGGCGACTTGTACTTAAGAGACAAGTATATCCTTATAAAAGCGCCATTCATAAGCGAACCTAAAATCTGGGCTGGCTTCTTGGAGGGCCTATTCGACACAGAACTGGACATAAAAACTTCTACTCCGCCATTTGTTTTTGAGATCAAGGAAAAGGCGGATTCAGCAGCAAGCGAATAGATCATATACTCCGGAAGCAAAGGTTTACACAGTTTAGGCGAGATCTAGATGTCTTTACATGAAGCCCTGCTCTACGAAAAATTGGAAGATAAGAAGGTTAGATGCAACTTATGCGGCAGAAGATGCCTCATAAGCGACGGAGGAACAGGCTTCTGTTTAGTTAGAAAAAATGAGGGTGGAACACTCTATTCTCTTGTCTATGCAAAGGCTATATCTGCCTGCGTAGACCCGATAGGGAAGAAACCGCTCTCACATTTCAACCCAGGATCACTGGTTATGTCCATCGCTACAGTTGGCTGCAACTTCCGCTGCAAATTCTGCGACAACTGGATGATAAGCCAAGAAAAGAAGATAGCAGGCAGACATTTTCCACCAGAAGAAGTTGTCAAAGCCACAAGGGATAACGGCTGCCAAGGAATAAGCTACACTTACACGGAGCCAACCATATTCTTTGAGTACGCCTACGACACGGCCAAGCTCGCCCACAAAGTAGGATTCTTCAACACGTTCGTAACAAACGGTTACATGACGCCGGAAGCGGTAAAAACCATAGCGCCTTATCTGGACGCGGCAACTGTGGACTTCAAAGGCGGTGGAGACCCGGACTTCTACAGAGAATTTTCGGCGGTTCCATCAGTCGAACCAATATACGAGTCTCTAAAGGAAATGAAAAGAAACGACATACACATAGAAATCACAAATCTAGTTGTGCCCAAGACAGGAGACTCGATTGAGAGGCTAAGTGAGCTTGCAGCTTGGATAAAAGGGGCACTTGGCAAAGACACGCCTTTTCACCTGTTGCGTTTCCATCCCGACTATCAATTGACAACCATCCCGTCTACACACATTGAAACTTTGGAAAGATCATATGCCGCTGCAAAAGAGGCTGGATTAAACCATGTTTACATTGGAAATGTGCCGGGGCATCCCTACGAAAACACCTACTGCCCGAACTGCAACGAATTGCTGATCAAACGTTTCAGCTTCGAAATCACAAAGTGGAACTTGACAAAGGACATGCGTTGTCCAGCATGCGGACAGGAAATCTCCATAAAAGGTAAGCTGCATGCAAGTGGATACTCCTTTCCATACGCCTTGTTTTAATAATTCCTTGACCTAGATTAAAATTGAGTGGAAATGTGGAGAATCCTCCGCCCGGACGCAGCCGCAGTGCTAAACGATAAAATGGCAAGGAGAAGCTTAGTTAGATACTTTGCTGTTATGCAAGATGAAAAACCCGCGAAGTTCATGATAGCTAAAAAGCTTCCAGCAAAATTTAGTGAAGAAGGTCTCATAGAGGAGCTTTGGCTGGAACACACAAGACTCGCACAGAAATTTTACGAAATTGAAAAGGAAATAGACACTAGAGAGAAAAGGCTGCAGGAAATGCCAACTCCAGAAAAGTCTTATTTAGATTTGAAGATTGAAATCGCAAAAAGAATTCTCACCAATTGTCATTTCTGCACTCGAGGATGCGGCGTCAACAGGGTTGAAGGCGAGTTAGGCTATTGCAGATGCGGCACGGAAATAGCTGTTTCAAGCATCTTTGAACACATGGGCGAGGAACCCGAACTCGTGCCCTCCGGAACCATCTTCACAATAGGCTGCACGATGCGTTGTAAGCATTGCCAAAACTGGACGATTTCCCAACACGTAGAGAAAGGAGAAGTTTACACGCCAGAAGGATTGGCCAAAGAGATTGAACGCTTGCGATTGAACGGTTGCAGAAATGCAAACCTTGTGGGCGGAGAACCAACACCGTGGCTTCAACAGTGGCTCGAAACTTTCAAGCACGTCAACGTGAACATTCCAGTAGTCTGGAACTCCAATAGCTATTACAGCCCAGAGACAGCACAGCTCCTAGCCGGATTCGCCGATGTTTACCTGTTAGACTTCAAGTATGGGCCAAGCAAGTGCGCCGAGAGAATTTCAGACGCACCAAACTATTGGGAAGCATGCACCCGCAACCATCTGGAAGCAAAAAAATACGGCGAACTCATAATACGCATACTAATATTGCCAAGTCATTTGGAGTGCTGCACAAGACATATCACAAACTGGATAGCTGAAAACCTAGGCACGGAAACCAGAGTCAACGTCATGTTTCAGTACAGACCGGAGTGGCGAGCACACGAAATTCCGGAGTTGCGCAGAAGACTTACAAGGGATGAGATGGAAAGAGCTATTCAATTGGCTGAGGAAGCGAACTTGGCAAATTTCCTAACGTAAACGCGTGCAAATTAGACGAGTAAGTAAGCGAAAGCTATTTCTCAGAGTGTATTCACTTCTAGAAACAGAATAAGTGATTTGAAATGTCGTATTGCCCAGAATGTGGTGGTGAAATGAAATACATGTCAGCAACTAAACACTATGTGTGCAAAAGCTGTGGGCTGTCCTTGACACGGCAAGAACTGATGGAAATGAGACAGAAATTAAGACCTAAATTTGAATCAGGCGAAGAAGAACGGAAAAAACAGAGAAAAGAATACTTGAAATGGTGGCTTAGCAAGAAAGAATGAACAACGCACATAGCGTTTGTTTAAACGCTGGGTTAGCAAACAGCATAAAAGAATAAATCAGTTTTATTTGTAATCGTTTAACGGGAAAAACCAAAATGAACCAGCAAATGGAAATAATCTGCATAGGCAACGAACTGCTAATAGGCAAGACATTGAACACAAACGCCCATTGGATGGCCAGACGCACCACTTCATTAGGGGTAATCGTGAAGCGAATAACAGTTGTAGGCGATGAAGTTAACGAAGTTGCAAGCGCCGTGCATGAAGCCCTAGAGCGAGAAACGAAGCTAATAATAACAACGGGTGGATTAGGCCCGACCTTCGACGACAAAACGTTAGAGGGGATCGCTAAAGCCTTAAACCGCAAATTGGACGTTAATGAAAAGGCTTTGAAGATGGTTAAGGAAAAATATGAAACCTACTTTAAAGAAGGAAGAATGGAAAGGGTTGAATTGACACCGCCAAGGGTTAAAATGGCGGCACTTCCAGAAGGAGCAGAACCCCTATCTAATCCCGTCGGCACAGCCCCCGGCGTAATGATAAAGGTTGATGGAACATTTTTGATAGCGCTGCCTGGCGTACCTCCAGAAATGGAGGCCATTTTTGATGAGGCTGTTGCGCCTCTGCTGAAGAAGCAAGCTGGAAACGTTACGTTTTTTGAAGCAAGCATCTATGCAGACGGCATCATGGAATCAGCCCTGGCTCCCTTAATCGACCAAGTGATGCATGACAACCCACACGTCTACATAAAGTCCCATCCGAAGGGCGAGGAGCGAAAACCCCACATAGAAATTCACTTTTCAACAACGGCCAAAGACTCTAAAACCGCCAAAAACCGCCTAGGGAAAGCAATAGTTCAGTTGTCAGAACTAGTACAGAAAAGCGGTGGAAAAATCAAGCTTCAAAAGAAAAAGCAGTAGCTATTTTCAAAAAAGTTTTGTTTGTCAAAAGCAACCGTCTAAACTTGTTTTCACTATTAATTATCGGTTCATAAGAGCCATAAATCAGGCAGACAACAACATTTTTCAGACGAAAATTGAAAAGAATCCTTTCAAGAACGTTAATAGTAATAACAGTTTTGATCACGCTTTCTTATCTGCTCCCATACTGCCTATCAGAGAGCTACAGCCACTCCTATCAACTCTTAGATAAACCGAACGGCTTGACACAGTATAAGCTGAACGTTGTCGTTTCTCAATCGCTCTATGGATACTACCGTGAAAAAAGCCATAATCTGAATTCCAACAACGATTTCGCTAAGTTCGTCACGCCCTACACTCTGAAACCCGTAGCCAACAGCCTTTGGGAAATCTACACTGATGATGAAGACTTTACAAATGGAGTGCTAATGTTTGTTCATCAGATACCTTACGTGGAAACCCTGCCGGTGAAATACCCCATAGAAACAATCGTGGAAAACGAGGGAGACTGCGACCTCTTTTCCTATATCGCTGCTTCAATTTTAAAGGCCGGCAGACTTGATGCCGTACTTCTGTATTATGAGAGCGAAGCCCACATGAATGTCGGTGTCCACCTTTCACATACCCCGCATGATGCCAGAGGCCAAGCGCGCTATATAACATATAACAGTATGCGGTATTACGTTGCTGAATGCACTGGAGATAACTGGAAAAATGGATGGAGGGTAGGCGAGTGTTCGGACGATTTAGAGCAGGCCTCTGTACAAGTGATCACTCTTGAAAATTGTGAACAATGGGCTCCGGGACAGGTTTCTGCAAGCTACAAAACCTTGGTGTCCTCATCAATATCGCTTATCACATCGTCTACATATGTTATCCAAGGAAGCGCCATCACGCTTTCGGGACAGCTTTCACCTGCTCTGCAAAACAAAACGGTTACTGTTTACGTTAAGATAAACAATTCACCTTGGACTATTTTAGGCATTGTTACAACGGATTCTAACGGACGATTTACACACGTCTGTGATGCTGAAACTGCCGGTGCGTACTACATTCGCGCAAGCTGGTCTGGGAATAGCGATTATGCTGGGGCGGACAGCTCAGCTCAAAACGTAATAGTCTTATCTATTTTCTTCATTTTTCTGCTGGCTGTTACCATGGTTTTGGTCTGTGTGGGCGCTGTTATGTTTTTCGTGTCAAGACAGAGCCGACAAGAAGTACAGGAGCCGCAGCCGCCAGAAATTCCTTTCTATGCGAGAAAAGCTTTTACCCAAGAAGTTGATACCTAACACAACATCCTCTTGTTAAACAGGGATGGCAAAATGTTTATCGTCTTTATCATAGGAACAGCGGGCTCTGGAAAGTCTTTGCTGACAGCAGTCTTCAGTGAATGGTTAAAAATGTCTAAACAGGACGTTACGGCGGTGAATCTGGACCCCGGGGTTCTAACACTTCCATACTCGCCAGATGTAGACGTCCGTAACTATGTTGATGTGGGGGATTTGATGGAGAAATATGGTTTAGGTCCAAACGGCGCGTTGATATTGGCTGCGGATCTTATTGCAGACGAAATTGAGAAGATTTCAGATGAAATTGAGGACTTAAAGTCAGACGTTGTTTTGGTGGATACTCCCGGGCAGATTGAGTTGTTTGCTTTCAGGGCGAGCGGGCCATACATCGCCAGCGAACTCACCAGGGAACCCAAAGCCATAGTCTACTTGTTTGATGCGGTTTTTTCACTTAATCCACTAAATTATGTTTCAAATCTTTTCCTTTCAGCAGCGGTCTACAACCGTTTTCTCCTGCCACAAGTATCTCTCTTATCGAAATGTGATTTGCTCCCAAAAGAGGATGTTAGCAAGGTTGTTGACTGGTCGGCTAATCCTGAGGCTTTGGAAGGCACAATCGAAGAGAAACTGGAAGGAACGAGACGTTTGCTCAGTAGAAACATGATGCGGGCAATCTACCAGCTTGGTTTAAGATTCTTGCTCATTCCAGTCTCAGCCAAAACGAACGAAGGAATGATAAATTTCAACGTGGCTCTGGAACGGATTTTGGCTCAAGGAGAAAAATACACGTATTAACCACCATCGTTAACGAGGGTCCAAGCCGCCGCTAACGCGCCATACTCGGCTTTTTCCGAACCGTCACCACTCACGATGACTATTACGTCGTTTTCTTCGGGTTGAAGGAGGCTAATTATCTGGTTTGTCGCCTTTGGGAAATCCTCAGCTACATCATTACTCACATAGGGAATTATCAGACGCCCTTCCTTGAAAATGATTGTTGTGGCGCCTCTTGCACCAACTATTATAGCTGCGTCACGTTGCTTCATACCCGATTCAACTTTATGCCCACGATTTTTAACTAGAATTGCAAAATTGTGGTTTGCAAGTGTCAGCTCGTTCTCTTCGATCTCAACTTTCTTTCTGAAAACCGCTTTATACTCGTCCCAAAGCTTTAGGCCCTTATCTGTAATGATGCATCCTAGTTTTGAAGTTTTGATTAGACCAGCATCTTTCAATCGGCTGATTATTGTGCGTATGGTGCCTTCCCCGACTTTTAGTTCTTCGGTTAATCTGCTGCGGCCGATTGTTTTTTCTGCCAAAAGTTCTATGGCGCGTAGCACATGAAATACGGAGAATGCAGGGGACGGTCCGGGAGCTTTTTCAGTTGTGATTTTGTCTAAGATTTGTTTGAATGTGGATGGCATGGGCTTTCACAGTTATAGGTTAGGCTCTGAGTTATTAAATCGTTATTGAGTGAGAAATATGCGGGACTTTGAGAAGTCGCTCAGAAGCCGCTTTTTCTAGCGTAGTATTCTCTTGATATACCAGCTGTTAGCGCAATTAAACCCACTGTAAGGAGGTAGATGAGCGGATAGATGAACACTGATAGCATGGCTTCATATGTAATTGTTGATGATGGTTGTGAATAAGGATCTAAAATTCAAAATAATGGATTATTTTGAACCAAGTTTTGGGGTGAGCTGTTCTATTGCGCCTTTGAGCTTGTTCCACTCGTCAAGATTTCTAATGTTGAACTTGTGTTTCCTCTTCCATGTGCCGTTTCGGTTATGCCAGAGATATAACCCAATTGACCGCCTCCCTAAGGATTCGAAAACGACTATTGCCTCCCACCATTTCTCACTCTTAAAAATCGTGATGTAATCGATTACTTTGTAGAAGTCGGATATTGGTAGCTTTTCGCTTGCTTTTTCAGCCATCTTTCAGCACTGCCCCCCATAAATCTGATTTTTAATCATTTAAGCGTTTTTAATCATGCGAATCTATAAGTGCTGAAAAGTCCCGTTCGCAAGTACATCAATGCTTGAGCCATCCTTGTTAAAGACTCTAACAGTGGGTTTCGACATTAAAAAGTCCATGTGATTCTTGGAAGGGTTTTTCCCGCCGGGCATGTCCGAATTGTAGCCAAAGGCTATGTGGATTGTGCTCAGCATTTTTTCAGTTTCCAGAAACTCTTCAATGAATCTCGCTTTAGGGTTTATTCCAAAAGCAAATTCCCCCACAACACTAGCCTCAGCATCAGTGTTCAACGAGTCTCTAACCCTTCTTAGCACTTCAGTGTCAACAGAAGAAGAGTCTTGAGCTTTGCCATTCTTGGCTGTTACTTCTACTGGAACTTTTATTGGACCTACTCCGCCTATGGCCATGTCGCACACCAATCTACCTTCAAGAGAGTCCTCCACTGGTGCGACTATAACCTCGCCTGTTGGAAGATTCATCCAATTCATCGTCTTCAAGTCTATCTTCGTGTCCGTGAAGAAGGGTCTTCCTTCAACACTTAATGAAACATCTGTTCCAGCGGGGTTCGTGATTTCGACTCTGACAGCTTGGCTTAATTTTTCGATCAGTTTATGTGCGAATGCTTGCATATGTCGATGTTCTTCGGTTGTTAATGCCAAGGCTCCGTTAGTCAGCATGTCCCGTGTAACACCTGGACAATGTCCCATACGGGTCCTTCGCCCTCTGGTTTCCATTTTAATAAGTTTTATTCTGAAGGGTGTTTCCTCGCGGATTCCGCGCAAAAGGTTGATGTAGATTTCTGGTGTTTGCCTCGTCAAGATTTCCATAAGCTGCTGAGGAATTTCTTTTCGAAAGAAGTTTGGTTCGGTTTTTAGCTGTATTAATCGTGTTTGAAGCTCTAGTTTCAAGGCGCCTTTGGCGAATGCTTTACCCACACCCATTTTTTCATCGTCGCAAAAGATGACTATGCTTTCATCTTTCTTTGCCTCTAAAACACATTCTAACGCGTTTCTAGCGGCTTCCCAGGCATCCATAGAATTCATCCCACGGAGTATTGGGAACTGCTAAATGATAAAGTTTTAGAACACTGATGACTATTCTGTTTTAGGAATACGGGATGCATGAACAGATTGTGCAGTTTCTCACATGTCCAATCTGTAGAGCACCGTTAGTTTTCGAAGGAAGAAAATCAAGTAAACGTTTTGTTAATGGATATTTCAAGTGTAGTAAGGGCCACATATATCAGGTTAAGGAGGAAATCGGGCTACTCAAGGATGCAAGATTTTCAGTAAACGAGTTTGAATGGAAGGTTGATGTGGCCGACGAAAAAAGATACGAGGAGATTAGGAAACAATATAGTTCATACCTTAGAGAGGATCAAAAAATTGCAATGAAAAAACTGATGGAAAAACTTGTAAATCATGTGGTCAAGTCATGTGAAGAATCTGACAATAAAGTCTTAGATGTCGCAACTGGAATGGGTGGGTTCATTCTGCCGCTGGCAGAAGAAAGCTCAGAAGACCTCATAATCATTGGAACGGACATAGACGAGAAACCACTGCGTGGAGCCATGAATAAAGCCAAAAAAACCACCACTTACCATAAAATCTCTCTAATTGTAACCGATGCTAAACACCTATGCTTCAAAGGCGATGTTTTCTCAACGATCTCTTCAAACTTCGGTTTCGATAATGTTCCAGACACACTTTTGGCGTTTAACGAGAGCGCGCGGATTCTGCAGCCGGAAGGAAAAATCATCTTTTCTTCAATCTGGTTTAAAGTGAATTCTGAAAGCATGCGACTTGCTGAAGAACGCCATCTTGGCCAAATGGCGAGTGAAACAAGGCTTAGGGAGACGCTGCGAAAGGTAGGACTTGTTCTCGAGTGGATAGAAGAAATATACTGTGGAGTGTGGCCTCATAATCCGATGGATTTACTGCCAGTTGAGGGTGACGAGTACACACATATGATAGCACAAGCAAGAAAACCTAAAAACTGAGCATTTGGCGCAATAGCTAGAACAAGATTTCATCACTTATTTTAACTCTGCCATCTCTGATTGGTATTCCTTCTTTCTTTAAAAGGTTCCTTCTTGATTCGGCTCCTCTTTTCTCTCCTCCGAATCTGCCATCGGATCTAACAACACGGTGGCACGGAACTACCGGTGCGCGCGGATTCTTATGTAAGGCATTACCGACAGCCCGGCAAGCTCGTGGTCTACCAATCTTTTTGGCTATCCTCTTGTATGTGCTAACCTTTCCCTTCGGAATCTTGAATGTGGCAACTAAGACTTCCCTTTCGAATTCCGTCTTATTGCTTAAGAAATTGATTACGTCTTCCTCTCTTTTGATCGCGTCTTTCTTCATTAACTATCCCTTTTAAAGAGAGATCTAAGCCTTGCTCTTAAATTTTGGCGCACCCAGCCATAAATACTCCAAGTAAGGTGGCATATACTTTAATAGGACGCTGGCGAAATTGGGGACTGATTGGACTGATTAGGTATGACTAAGGATGAGATGATTTGGGATCTCTCACAACTTGTTGAGAGTACTGACTCCGTTTTAATTCAAAAGAAACTGGAGTCTATGGTGGCTGAAGCAGAAAAAGCCCGAGAAAAGTATCACGGCAAGATTGGAGGCCTTGACGCGAAGGGTGTCCTAGAACTTTTGGAAATGAAAGATGCATACATCCTCAAGTTTGAGGGGGTGACCATGTATTGCCATCTGATGTACTCGGCCGATTCGACTGGTGATGTCGCTAAACAGCTCAACGATGCTGTTCGCAGGGCATCTATGAGAGTCGGTCAAGCGTTGGCCTTCATAGATATCGAGTTGGGTAAGCTCCTTGCTGAAAACCCATCGTTGGTCACAGATCCAGTACTAGCAGAGTACAAACACTATCTTGAAAGAACATTGAGAAGAGTGCCACACATGCTCTCGGAGACTGAGGAGCGTTTGATAATCATGAAGGACAAGAACGGAATCAACGCGTGGCAGATGCTTCAAGGTGATTGGCTCTCCACTAGAACCTTCGACATAGAAATAGAGGGCGAGACAAAGACGCTTCCCTATGGTCAGATAGTCGGTCTGTATCAGAGTCCAGATCGTCACCTGCGAAAACAAGCCTATCAAATAGTCTATGAGAATCTTGGCAAAGACGGGATCATCTGGGCAAGCGCTATCCGTGCAGTATGTGAAGACCACCTGCGAATGTCTGAACTGAGAAAGTGTCCAACCCCAATGACCCAGAGCTTGATCGCCAACGATGTTGACCATCAGACGATTGACAGCCTCATGAATACTATTGAAAAAAATGTGGGTCTATACCGAAGGTATCTTAAGCTAAAGGCCAAGCTGATGGGCATAGACAAGCTAGCCAACTACGATGTGATTGCTCCTCTGCCTGAAGCCCCCGAAATGGACTATGCTTGGAGAGAAGCTCGGCAGGAAATAATAGATGCATACATGGGATTTGCTGAGGAGATAGGGGGTTGGGTTAATGAGATGTATGAAAAGCGGCACATTGACGGTGAGGTACGGAAAGGAAAACGCTCAGGCGCTTTTTGTGCTTCGTGGCTGGCTGGAAAGAGCGCTTACATCTTACAGAGCTTCAATAGGAGGATACGTGACGTCTTCACTCAGGCACACGAGTTGGGCCATGCAGTTCATGCGTATCTCGGTTCAAGGGCGCAGAAGCCGAGCAACTATGAGATAGG
>JAOUPS010000105.1 GCA_029879735.1 Candidatus Bathyarchaeota archaeon
GATAAGTTTTTTTCATTTATTTTTTTTCCAGCCTTATGAAGGAGCATTGCAGCGTAAATGTATTCCATACTCTTTCACCTCTCCATTCAACTATTTTAACTTTTTTCAGCCTCTTCAGCCGACACGACCTTTTCCTCTAAAGTGGGCAATCTACTACTTAAACTTAACATCTCAACATGAGCCTTTCTAATAAGGTCTCTTATTGTTTCCTTGGCGGGTATGACAGCGTTTATTGCAAGTGCGTATGCTTCGTGATGGGAGACTTGCACGAGCATCTGTATGTTCTGTGACGTTGGATAGACTATAGTTAATGATAATGCGAACGCGTCTGCATGAGCATCTTCAATGCTTTGCTTAGTTTTGTCTATATCTATTCGAAGCTGCTCTTCGGTTATCACTAAGCCCTCATCGTACGCAACCTTCATTAAAAGTCCTGCTTCAACCGGTTTCATTCCAAGTTTTGATAGGACGCTCGCAAGCCTCACTGAAATCACTTCGCCTTTTCTAGCGACCAATGTATCCTTTGTTATCCAGACGCTCCCAGACTCAATTCTCGTCGGCAAGCCCACAGCGTTCAGATGACTAATTATTGGTCCTGGCGGTTGTCCAGTGTTCCCCGCTGAAACTATAACATCGACGGCTGCTATGTCGCCAGCCTTAGCAGTTACCCTGACCTTCCCCTTTTCTAGAAGCAGCGCAAGTTTGAACGGGTTCAAATCTGCAAACAGAAAAACGTTTGCCCCCGTTAAGTATTCCACCAGTTTCTTCAACTCAGGTTTTTCCTTACAGTTTTCAACAGCCATTTTCATCAAAGTGTTTTTTATTACTCGCATGTACACTTTGTCTTCCAGATTTTTCTTGAACTCCTGTAGCTGGGCTGCCCTAACCTTCTGCAAACTGGCTATTCCAATGATTTTATACTGTGCAATTAGCTGCGTTATCTCTTCAACTTCGCTGATTTTTTTCTGTAAAACTTGTTGGGATGGCATTTGCTTTCCTCTCTTATGTTGTGACCTTCACAGGCGTGCCCATAGACGTTTTAATGTAAGTGGATTTGATGTTTTTTATTCCCCTTTTAAGCTTCCCCTCTAAAGTCCTCAAAATCGCCTGAATGTTCTCTGCTATTTCCTCTTCCTTCATGCTTTCTGTTCCAACACGGCACCGTATGACTGGTTGATTGCGCATTCTTACAAAAACCATTTTGCGATATTTCTTTATCAAACTTGCTATGTCCGCTATTGGTGGAACAGGGACAGGCATCTTTCCTCTAGGACCTAAAGCAGGACCCATTATCTTACCTACAAGAGGCATCAAAGGTGCTTCAGCTATGAAAAAGTCATATTCGTTGGCTATTTTTCGCAGTTCCTTCTTTTTACCAGATAATCCTTGAAGCCCACCTTTTTCAATCACAAAGTCCGCTTTTGCTCTTCTCGCCTTTAGGGCTAATTCCCCAGAGGCGATGACGTATATCTTGTTCGCCTTTTCTGGTGATAGATGTGGTAGCTCTATACGTTGTTGAATTCTTCCTTCAGGTGATTTCATGTCGATGTCTTGCAAGTTTAGAATGAGTTCTATCGCTTGAGTGAAATTTCTTTTTTTGGATTTCTCTTTCGCTTCTTTAATTGCGTTTATTATCTTTTTTTGGTCTGGGGGCATTTTAAGGGTCCTCGTGGCAATGAGGGAATGGGATGCACTTATAAAAGTATTCTCTTATTCTTCACTCTTACTAAATAGTTCATCGTGCTTGCCTTCGTCTATTTCCTTTTGCACTTCCCGCGGGTCTTTGCCTTCAACTGTAACTCCCATGCTCACGCAGCTTCCAAGCATTTCATTGGCGGCGGTTTTCAAGGTTTTTGCCAGAATCTCTGAGCGTTTAAGCTTGGCTATGCGTATGACTTGTTCCATAGTGAGGTTTCCAACTTTCTCCGTGCTGGGCGTTCCTGAGCCTTTCTCAATCTTGAGTTCTTTTACAATCAGAGCAGAGGTTGTGGGTGTCCCGACGCTAACTTCAAACTCTTTGGTTTCAGGGTCAACGGCGACTTTTACAGGAACCTTCATTCCGGCATAATCTTTCGTAAGCTCGTTTATCTTGTTCACAATTGCCAGGATATTTACGCCTAATGGACCCAGGGCTGGACCTAAGGGCGGTCCGGCTGTTGCTTGTCCCCCACCCACAAGCAATTCTACAACTTTTTTCTCAACCATTTTATGTTTCACCACTTTCGCTTTTCGCTTTTTCCACCAACTTAACATAGTCCGAATGAACCGTTATGGGCAACGTGAAGGTTGCCTCCAACAACTCAAGTATAACCTCTTCCTTAGCTCTTTCAACACGGGTTATTTTTGCACGCATCCCTTTAAACGGTCCACCAATCACCTCCACTATGTCGTTTTCACTTAACTCCTCAATTATCGGCTTTCTGACAATGTATCTCTCGATTTCTGAGAAGCTTATGATACCTGGAACCCTAGACCGAACATGTTTTATGCCCGTTATGGCTTCTTCCACGAAGTGCGGACCGTTGGCTTCTATGAAAACGTAACCTCTTAAGGTTTCAGGGACAAGAATCGCCTTTATCGGAATTTTTTTCATGTCAATTTTTGAAGCGACAAGTTTAGCTACGTTTCTCTCTTGTCCAGTTGTTGTTCTAACAGCAAAAATCTTTGTCGAGGGCTTTTCTTCGTTTTTCTCCATGACGCCTCTTCCTTTTAAGTTGCAGGGGCTCCTGGCTGCAGAACAGAAGACAACAGTTTAATCACAAATCCAATCAGTCCAATGGCACCTATGCCTAAGAAGCATATTTTTATTGATAGCCAGAGCTCACTTTTTCCCGGTTTTATAGCCAGCTTTAACGTTCTCGCACACTGGGATAGGAAAGACCTTAAGCCCATGTTTCATCGCACACTCAACATTTCAATCTGATATAAGTGTTACTGTAGCTATTCGGCTTTGATAAATAAGCCAAACATTTCTATTAACTTTTCCCTTCTACAGGAACTTGCCCGATGAAAGTCATTAAACTTTCTGGAATGATACGCCTATTTCCTTAAGCATTCCTATCAGTTTTGGTTTATGCTTGCCTTTTATTCCTTTCCAGTCTAAAACTGCAAACTCGACTCTTTCTAACGTTCTCTCCACACATTGGTTAAGAATCTCCACATCTACGTATGGAATAGCATACTTTGGGATCATATGACCAAAAGCTATCTCATTACCTAACGCCGTTCGAGTGAATTTACTGTTGTAGTGAAGTCCGCCTATACCGAGCACTGTTTTAGCTGGGAAATCATCGAACTTTGAAAGCGCCTCTATCGTTGCGTGCGCAACAGCCTCAGCCGCTCTTAAATCATTCCATTGTTTGGGCGAGCTTCCTAACTCAGAGAACATTGTTGGCACGTTTAAGGAAGGCCCGTGATGAGTGCCCTCGTAAGAAACTTCGTAGTCAAGCTGCGTTTCTTCTTTAAGGCGCGTCATAGCCTTTAAAACATCTCTCATGGCGTTTGCGGGTGAAACCGAAACTTTTCTTGGAATTCCACCCATTTTTGCTTCGCCCAAGTTGCCTGGAGTGTGCACTGAAAGTGTTGGGGTTCCGCTTATGCTGCTATGTCTTGAAATGAAAACTATGAGTTCAGAATTGGGGAAAAAATCGGTTAAGTCTTGTGCGTATATAGATTCGTCTATTAAAGTTACGAGTTTAACTTTTTTACCATTAACTTCAGCACTGTAAACGGGATTTTCTTGAAAAATCTCTGCCGTCTCCTCAAAATTGTAGTGATTTAAAATCTGTTTCTTAATGTTTAGACTTGCCGTATCCTTGCTTGAAGCAACAATTAAGATCATCATTTTCTCCCGTAATGCAATGTTAACGACTTACAAATAATGTTCCACAAAGCTTATAATTGTTAGAATCGGTTGAAGCTTAAAAGCTTCGAAGGAGTGAAAAATGCACTTAATCAATTTCAAAAACTTGAAAGGCCAGCAGCTTATGGAGATAATCGATGAAGCTATTGAAGTTAAGCATAAACCGGAAAAACATCGAACAGCTCTGGATAGTAAATCTTTGGCCATGATTTTTCAGAAAACTTCAACTAGAACTAGGGCTTCCTTTGAGGTGGCTATGACTCAGCTTGGCGGTCACGCCCTTTACATAGATTGGAGAACAACGAATTTCACTATGGCGGATGTGTATGATGAAACGCAGTATCTGTCGCGTAACGTTGATTGTATAATGGCGAGATTGAAAGAAAACGCTGATTTGCAGGGTATGGCTAAGGCTTCTCGTGTTCCAGTAATTAACGGTTGCGACGAAAGATATCATCCAACCCAAGCAATAGCAGACTTAATGACAATTAAAGAAAAGAAAGGTACACTGAAAGGAGCGAAACTCGTTTACATAGGCATCCACAACAACGTTTGCAACTCGCTTGTCGAAGGGTGCACAAAAACAGGAGTTAGAATCACCACGGTAACCCCTATATTTAATGAGCCTTCAAGAGATGAAGAACTTCTGGAAAACGCCAGAAAAACAAGGTTGTATGAGAGTACACTAGATGTTAAAGAAGCTGTCAAGGATGCAGATTTTGTTTACACAGACACGTGGGTTGACATGGAATTCTTCCTTGACCCGAAGTATGCTGTAGAAAAGGAGAAACGTATCAAACTCATGATGCCATACCAGATAAACAAGGAACTGCTGAAAGAAAGCCAGGCATACATAATGCACGACATGCCCATCCACCGAGGTTACGAAATAAACCCAGACGTTATCGAAAGTCCAAGGTCGATAATATACGAGCAAAGTGAAAACAGATTATACTCAGCGAAGGCAATACTGCTAAAACTATTAGGAAAATACTAGAACTTCAATTATTTCAAAATCATCTGCACAAACGTTTCTGGCTCGAACTCCTCTAAGTCTTCATACTCTTGTCCTGTCCCAATGAACAGAATAGGCTTTTTGGTTACATATGTTACGCTTAACGCTGAGCCTCCTTTAACATCAGCATCCACCTTGGTTAGTATGGTGGCGTCTATATTCACGCTTTTGTGAAATTCTTCCGCTTGCATGACGGCGTCGTTTCCAGTAAGCGAATCCACAGTTAAAATGGTCATGTCTGGATTAACTACGCGTTTGACTTTTGCGAGTTCGTTCATTAGGTTTCGGTTTGTCTGTATCCTGCCAGCAGTATCTATCAAAACAACGTTTATTCCGTGAGCCTTCGCATGGTTTACTGCGTCGTAAGCTACAGCCGCTGGGTCTCCACCGTACTTGTGCTTAATCATGCGTACGCCCAGCCGTTTAGCATGCTCTTCCAGCTGTTCAATGGAACCAGCCCTATAAGTGTCGCTGCAAGCAAGCACCACAGAATAACCCTTCTTCGTCAAGAAACGGGCGACTTTAGCTATAGTTGTTGTTTTTCCAGTGCCGTTTATACCGACAAAAACTATGACTAATGGCTCGCCTTTCCTTAGTTTCTCTTCAACAGTCTTCAACAAATCTATTTTATAATTCGTAAGCATGGTCTCTAAAAGCACTTCTCGTAAATTCTCCTTCACGATTTTTCTGCGATCTTCAAGCCGTTTAACTTGAACTCCGTCTAAGCGTTTTTCCATCTCATCGCAAATCCGCTCAGCCACAGGAACGGCGACATCATTTTCTATCAAGTTAATTCTGAACTCTGACAGCACTGGCCGTAGGTTTTCCGCCTTAAGCTCGATTGTGATAATCTTGTTTACGAGCCCGCTTAATCCCGATTTAAGCTTCTCAAACATTTCTGGAGGGTTTCCCCTTTCTAAGTTCAGCCGCTAACTCTTCAAATTTCGCTCTGTCCTCGTTGATTCTTTGGGCAACTTGTGCAAATCGTTGCTGAAGCGACACCCTTGTTTTCTCAAGGTCTTCTAAACGCTTTTTAACTATTCCCTTTGACTCTTGCAATGTTTTCTCAACAGAAACTCCCGCTCCCATT
>JAOUPS010000039.1 GCA_029879735.1 Candidatus Bathyarchaeota archaeon
CTGTATTACGTCTATCAGAAACAACGGTTTCTTCAGGTAAAGACTTAACGTCCTTATTTACAGGCGTGGATTCACCTGTTAATGGAGCCTCGTCCGTTTTCATATTCATAGCTTCGATAAGCCTGGCGTCCGCGGGCACCTTGTCTCCAGTGTACAATAAGAGGATGTCGCCGGGCACAACATCACGCGTTTCAAGCTGCAGTTCTCTGCCGTCACGTAAAACTAGGGCTGTTGGAGCCGTCATTTTTTTTAGAGCTTCTAAGGCTTTTTCCGCCTTGTACTCTTGGGTGAAGCCTAGAACTGCGCATGCCACGACTATCGCTATTATAACTATTGCGTCGTAAGCCTCTCCTACGGCAAAAGAAAGCACCGTGGCAACTAACAATATTATGATCAATATGTTTGTGAACTGTTCAAAGAAGAGCTTAATCGGCGACTTTCGCTTTTCCTTCTTTAACTCGTTAGGTCCAAACTCTTGTAAGCGTTTCTGCGCCTCTTCTGAGCTTAAACCATCCATCCTAGCGTTTAATGCACGCATAGCTTCATTGATTTTCATGCTGTGCCATGATTTCGACGTTAACTGCACACCCCTCGCTCAAGACGTGAACTACTTACTTGAATAGTAAGAATCTTTTATTCTTTTCCATCGAACACGAGAACCATTAAAGTTATAAAAGGGTTGTGAATACAGTCAACTCCTAATATCATAACACTAGGTGTCTAAGCTTTAGAACTACAGAGTGATGAAAGATGGAAGAATGGTTGATAGCGCCGATCTCAGCGTTGATCTCAATTTTGGTTGCAATATACCTCTATTACTACGTTAAAAGACAGAAAGCTGGAACTAAAAGAATGCGAGAAATCTCTGGTGCAATACAGGAAGGTGCAAATGCTTTTCTGAAGAGGGAATACAAGACCCTTGCAACCTTCGTTGTAGTCGTTGTTGTGTTGTTGCTGATTTTCGTTCCAGCACCCATTTGGATCACTGAAACTAGGATTAAGAACATCAGTTTGGCATTGGCATACATGTTTGGTTCATTTTCTTCTGCTTTGGCTGGTTACTTCGGCATGGATGTTGCGCTAAAGGCTAACGTCAGAACGGCTAACGCAGCTAGAAATGGCTTAAACAAAGCATTTCCAGTATCATTCCGCGGCGGAGCAGTAATGGGCTTATCAGTTGTAGGACTGGCCTTGCTAGGAGTAAGCATCGTCTATGGCCTCACTGGTGACCCAGAGATAGTGCTTGGCTTCAGCATTGGGGCAAGCACTTTGACTTTGTTTGCGAAAGCTGGCGGCGGCATCTACACCAAAACTGCTGACGTAAGCGCAGACCTTGTTGGTAAGGTGGAACTTAGTATACCCGAGGATGACCCAAGAAATCCAGCTGTTATAGCTGACAACGTCGGAGACAACGTCGGAGATGTCGCAGGAATGGGAGCTGACCTGTTCGACTCTTATGTTGCTTGTGTAATGGCAGCAATGCTCCTGGCAGTGGGTCTATTGCCAGGAGTTTCACCTGTGGAAAATCCTTATGTCAATTTGGCGCTGATATTCGCTGGACTAGGAATTATCGCTTCGATTCTCGGTGTAGCTGTTGTAAGAGTTGGTAGAAGGGGTGACCCAGGAAAAGCTCTCAACTTAGGGACGTACATAACCTGTTTTCTCTTCGGTGTCTTAACACTCGTTACAACTTTCTATCTCCAAGTTGACTACAAAATATGGGGAGCAACTGTAGTTGGATTAATAGCAGGGGTCATCATTGGCATCACATCAGATTACTACACGTCCATAAATAGGCCGCCTGCTAGAATAACCGCAGAGTCATCAAAGACGGGCCCAGCAATAACTATACTGACAGGATTCTCGTACGGTTTGGTAAGTGTATTTCCACCGCTTCTCGGAATAGCTATTGCATCCGCTTCGGCATACTTCCTCTGTGAAAGCATATCATCTGGATTTGGCGTATACGGGATAGGCATGAGCGCTCTTGGCATGTTATCCATTGTGGGAACAATAGTCGCTGGTGATGCGTATGGGCCTATAGGTGATAATGCAAAGGGAATTGCTGAACAGTCTGGATTAGGGGAAGAAGTAATCAAAATAACTGATAAGCTTGATGCCGCCGGTAACACCACTAAAGCCATATCCAAAGGATTTGCGATAGGGGCTGCGGGGTTGACGGCGCTTGCGTTGCTTGCGACGTATCGGCAAATAGTTAAGGATCTAGTGGGCGAACTGATTGTTTTTGATCTAATGGATCCATTGGTTATGCTTGGTGTTTTCATAGGCATTACTGTTCCATGTTTATTTTCAGCTCTCTGTATGCTTGCTGTTTCGAAAAACTCTTCCGTGATGATTGAGGAAATCAGAAGACAGTTCAGAGAAATTCCAGGTCTAAGAGAGGGTAAGGAGGGAGTAAAACCGGACTATGCATCTTGCGTGGACATTGCAACAAAGGCGGCTCTAAAGGCATTGCTTCCTCTAATCGTGATGTCAATTATGATTACTTTAGCTGTGGGCTTCATCTGTGGTATTAAGGCTCTTGCGGGGTACCTGGCTGGAAGCATTTTCAGCGGGTTCATGCTTGCGATACTGATGGCTAATTCGGGTGGAATGTGGGATAACGCGAAAAAATACATTGAAGACGGACAATTTGGCGGTAAAGGTTCAGATGCTCATAAAGCAGCGGTAATTGGAGACACGGTGGGTGACCCATTCAAAGATACAGCTGGGCCTTCGTTAAACACTTTGGTAACGGTGATATCTCAGATAGCGTCACTGTTTGCACCTCTGATCATCGCCTACGCCTTAGTACCCCTCTAACCACTTAGAAAAATACAACAAATGGTTCTCCCTAAAGAATCATAAACTTTTTGAAAAAAGAAGGCGCTATATTCTTACAATTTTTACAATGGTTTGGCGCCGGGAATGGGATTCGAACCCATGCGGTCCCACGGGACCACAGGCTTTCCAGCAAGGTCTCAAGGCCTGCGCATTATCCGCTCTGCCATCCCGGCTTCTCAGCTATTTCTAACTATCTATGTCTTAAATCTTTATCCAAAAACATAAAACCTAAGGAAGAAATAAATTGGCCGTGAACCGAAAACTATTTTGAAATGTAGCATCCATAAAACATGAGATGGGCCGGTCGTCTAGCATGGTTAGGACATCTGCTTGACGTGCAGAAGGTCGCCGGTTCAAATCCGGCCCGGCCCACCAAAACAGATAAAAACATGAGTATGCAACGAAGAAAGCACTGAACCGTGATAGTCATATGCCATCAGAAATCTTTAACTCTGAAAAATTCGTTGAGATCAGTGAACGTGCAGAATACTGTGCAGTAAAAAGATTAAAGGACATTGTGAAATTGAAGCTTCGCACGGCAGGGAGACTTTACACATTAAAAGTTGAGCCCACAGAGGCTGAAGAAATCATTAAGAAACTTCAATGCGAAATCCGCGAAATATGATTCATTGTGCTTTCATCACAACTCTCGCTAGGCGAATGGAGTCTTCAAGACTTTTCATTCTGGTGTCGGTTATAGTCACTTTCACACCTAACTCCTTAATGCGGTCCTTCTGGTGTTCGTCAGCCTTGTCTATAACAAGGTGGTCAAGGAAGTCTTCATAGTACTTAGCCACGCCGTATGCTGATGCTTCAAGTCCCATGCTAGTCATGATCCGATCAGCGGGTCCCTTAATCGCCTTCCCACCCACAATCGGGCTCACACCTATGACATATGCATCTGTATTCCTTAACTGGTCTCTAATCATTGAAATTGAGAGTATAGGTGCTATGCTCAAAATTGGGTTGCTAGGACATATAACCACACGTTCAGCCTCCTTTATCGCCTCGAGAATCCCTGGCGCAGGTTTGGCTTTCTCAGCTCCCTCAAACAACACGTCTGTAACCTCATCTTTTGTTCCCCTCTTGACGAAGTACTCCTGAAACTCCAATCTCAGTTTACCCGACACAATTTTAGTCCGTACGGGGTCATTGCTCATTGGTACAAGTCTGGCTTTTATTCCCAGCATCTTACAAAGCTCGGCGGTAGCTTGGGAAAGTGTCATGCCTTCTTCTAGAATTTTGGTTCTAACTATGTGGATTGCTAGGTCTCGGTCGCCGAGTTTGAACCACGTTTCAAATCCGAGCTTGCCCAGCATGTCAAGGCAGTTGAAGGTGTCGCCAGAAACACCCCAACCCTTCGCCTCATCCACAATCCCAGCTAAAGTGTACATAACTATGTCTAGATCTGGGCTTATGTGAAGCCCGTAAACCTCAAAATCGTCGCCCGTGTTACCCACAATCACCAAGTCCTCCGGCGGGATAACTTGAACAAGCCCCCTCAACAGTCTAGCCGCACCAACTCCCCCAGCAAGAGCAAATATAAGTCCCATAAGCCATCCCAATGTAAAGCGTTACTCTAACCTCATAAGGCTAACCCTTAAGCTCGACCTTAAGAATATAAGGTTGGTAAAAGGCGTTAAGGAGGAGTTACGCTTGGACATAACCCAGCTAATAAAATCTAGGAGAAGCATTAGGAGGTTCAAACCCGCTAAGGTTCCACGCGACGTCATTCTAACCATAATGGATTTAGCGAGGTGGACGCCTTCGGCCCACAACGCCCAACCATGGCGCTTCATAGTAATTGATGATGAAGAAGTAAAGAGGAGACTCGCAACCGAAATGGGTAAAGTATGGCTTTACGACATGTGTAAGGATGGCGTTCAAAAGGAAAAAGCTGAAAGAATAGTGAAACTTGAGAGCTGGGACAGAATCACTAAAAGCTCCATTATTGTGATGGCATGCCTAACCATGGAGAATATGCACAAGTACCCGGACCCGCGAAGACAAAAGGCCGAATACGTAATGGCTGTTCAAAGCGTCGCAGCATATATCCAAAACCTGTTGCTTATAGCCCATCACCACGGGCTTGGTGCATGCTGGATTTGTGCACCTCTCTTCTGCCGAAATGCGGTAAGAAGAGTTCTCGGCTTACCAAAAAAACTCGAACCACAAGCCATGATTATCATGGGATATGTTGACGAGAAAACTCAAACACCAATCCGAAAACCACTAGACAAAATATGTGCGTTTAATTTCTGGCTAAGATTTTAAGTGAGGAGGGAATCACCTGTCTGCTGACTCCCGTTTTTTCCTTGAAAGCTTGACAAGCAGGCTAAGGGCGAACTCATTTTTTTCGGCAGATCTAATTTCGAGCACCCCGGCTTTCTCGGCCTCTTCGAAAACCTCCTGACCCTTATTTGTACGTATGACAACAAACGTCCAACCTTCTAGTCCTAGACCACCTACGGATATATCCGCCAGCTCAGAGCTGAAGTCTTTGCAAAATCTGCAACTTTTTTGAGCATATTGCTTTGCTTCCGCGAGAGGAATAGTTTTAACTTCAGATTTTGTTCTAATCAGTATTCTCCCCTTGATGTTCATTTTTCTTATGGCATTCAGGTTAAGACCTAATGTTCTGTGGATGTATTTCTCTATAAGTCCCTCGTAGGTGAAACATTCTGAGCACATAAGCCCTATTAGAAACTTCAGAGGTCTGGTGTACTTCTTTAAGCCAAGCATCTGCATTTTTCTGATTGCACGAATTTGGCATGGTGTACCAACAAATGCTATGCTTGTCTTTCTCTGTTTGATTGCCTCAGTTAAGGCTAAGATGCTAGGTGAATAGGAGTATCTTGTTCCAGCGCATTCCAAAATCTCTTCGGGGGTCATGGCCAATTTTGGAATTGGATATAGAGGTTTTTCTTGACTGATTCCAGAAACAACTGCACTATCAATAAGCCCATTCTCTAAAGCGAATAACAAAAGTGCTGTAACGACACCTCCATCCTGACAAGTCTCCAGTATTCTATCATCCATTGCTCGAGCCACGACGAGTCGACGATAAACCCCGAACTCTTCCTCAGTTTTTCTCTCTCTGCCAAACACAAAATTCTCTAGCTCGGACCATGACCACTCGTATGTAGGGCAAGCTTGCGCACAGATGCCGCAGACATTGCATTCATTTATTAGGACGGGTTTTCCTTCTTTGTACTCTAGGCAATTGAAGGGACAAGTAACCACGCATACACCGCAACCCAAACATTTTCCAGCGGCAACAACACTCTTCGCCAAAGAACCTTCAAAGCTCACTTTATTGAAACTCATGGTTAACCACTTATAGAAAAGGAATAACCTATAAGTTTAAGTTTAAAACTTTTGGAATGATTTGAAGGTAGTGAGGAAAACGCGTTGAAAGAATTGGTTATAACAATCTCTGACGATCTTTACAGATATCTAACTTTTCTTGAGAAATCGCGTTTCATAAAAAGTAAGGAAGAAGCCTTAAGCACCGCCTTGGAGTTTTATAAAAGGCTTGCAATGCACGATTGGCTTCCTTACACCTACCGCATGGGCGGAGGTAGAGTTCTCCTCATGGATACCTGGATGCTCGGCGACCTATTCCATGGACTATCAAACCGCGAAATTTTCACCGCTGCAAAAGCAAGCGCCGTCAAAAGGAAGCTTACAAATCCATTTTTCCGAGATGTAGATCTTACAGACCCGCAGAACTGGCCTGTTGTGCTAAGAGAGCTTGAAATTATGGGTTGGGGAAAATTTTCAAAGTTTCGAAAGGAGATAAAAGCGGAATTCTGTCCGCTTACAATACCGTATTTGCAAGGCTATTTGGAGGGAATGTTTGCTGTTCCATTTGATAGACACCCGTCAAAAATTCCAAACATCAACGTGTTCATAGCTAAGAAGAAAAGGAGTAGGGGGTAAGCTCTAGAGTCCTGTCCATGGGCATCTTTTGTAAGGCCCTATCACGATCGTAACAATGGTTCCTAGGATTCCCTCAAGCCTTAACTCCTCTTCCAGAAACTCGTTAAGGTCTTCCATTTTTTCAAAAATAACTTCGGCAAAGATATCTGTGTCTCCGCTTGTTCTATACAACACTTGAATGTCCGGATGCTTTGAAAGATGGTCAACGATTTCTCTGAGTTTTGCCGGCTGAACCCTCAAACCAATGAAGGCCTTTATGACACGTCCTAGTTTGTGATAGTCTAAAACAACCGTGAACCTTTCAATAATTCCCTCTTTCAAAAGTTTACCTATTCGCCTTCTGACCGTGGCTTCGTTTGCTCCGACTTCTCTGGCCAGCTTAACTATGGGCTTTCTAGCATCTGTTTGAAGCGCTTTAATAATCTTCATGTCAAGCATATCAATAAACGCCAATTTTCGTCACCATCATACTGAAATTAGGTAGTTACATATCTCATTTATACATCTTTCGTATTTTTATTCATCAAAAATAAGCAAAACCGTATAGCACAATCGTCAATAATGCTTCGACTATTTGTTCATTTTATAGAAAATCTATGCGATTATAGACTATTTTTAGTAGCTTCTGAAACATTATTGTGACGAAAAGCATTACAGTAAAGCTTATTTTTCGATAATACAGTATATAAAAGCAGGCACCATTTTAAGGTGTTTAAGTATGACTCTGGAGAAAATCGCACGAAATATTCCGGCATCTTTGTGGAATGTAGCGTCCGAAAAGTTGATAGACATAACTCTAAATTCCCCAAATGCGAGCAAAATGCCAAGCGACCTTGCAAAGACGATTCTTTACTATTGGCAAAGAGATCAACTTGCCACTGAAGTTGGATTACACCGTCTTCTTGATGCTTCTATGATTCTAGAACCCGATAAAACGATCAGCTTGATGGAAGAGTTGGGGCTTTCAGAAATCGTAGTGATACTAAAAGAAACATTGTAAGAGTAAGGACAAGACTACTAATTACCTTTTTCTTTTTATAAAATTTTTAAAGAGCAATCTTACTCTTTAGCAATAAAGGAAGTATTCTGTATGATTGAGTTAGGAATAGAGTTTGTTCCCAGAGACCTTTACTGGAAAACCACCTTCTATGCAATTCAAGCGGAAAAAATCGGATTCGATTACCTATGGATTACCGACCACTTCAACAACAGAAACGTGTATGTTTCCTTGGCTATAGTTTCGGCATACACTGAAAGAATAAAATTTGGTCCGGGTGTCACAAATCCCTACCTAGTCCATCCGGTGGTCACTGCCCAAGGCGTAGCTACACTTAATGAAATAGCGCCAGGCAGGGTTGTCTGTGGACTTGGAGTTGGAGACAAAACCACCTTGCAGATGGTTAACATAGAGCAGAGAAAACCATTAGCCACAATACGAGAATCGGTACATATTATCCGCGAAATTGCTTCTGGACGAAATTTGGAAATGCAGGGCAAAATCTTCAAGGTTTCGGGGGCAAAACTGAACTTCAAGGTGCCTAATCCCATTTCTGTTTTCATAGGCGCACAAGGTCCAAAAATGTTAGCGTTAGCGGCTGAAATAGGAGATGGTGTCTTAATCAACGCTTCCCATCCGAAGGACATTGAAAAAGCCATGAAGTTTGTTCGTGAAGGTGCGGAGAAGACGGACAAAAAGTTGGAAGACTTGAGTATTAGCGCCTACACATCTTTCTCGATAGCATCAAGTTATGACAAAGCATTAAAAACCGTGATTCCTGTTGTGGCTTACATAGTTGCTGGTTCTCCAGAAATTATATTGGACCGCCATGAAATTTCAGTAGAGCTTGCAAGCAAGATTCGAGATGCTATAGTGCATGGTCAGTGGAAAGAAGCTTTTTCCCACGTAGATAATGACATGGTTGAGGCTTTTTCGATTTGCGGTACTTCCGAAACCTGCATAGAGAAAATTGATACGCTTATTAAAGTTGGAGTCAATCAGATAGTTGTTGGTTCACCAATAGGTCCGAATATGCGAAAATCAATTAACATAATAGCTACAGAATTATTTCCCAACTTTAAAAAATGATGGAGAATGGGAGAAATGATCACTGTCTACGTTCTATTGAGAATCAAACCGGGTATGGATAGAAACGTGTTGAGTAGTATTAAAAAGCTGACTCAAGTAAAGATTGTTGAAACACTTTACGGCGAATACGACATGCTCATCAAGGTAAGAGTAGAGACATTGCAGGCGTTAGACTCCTTTATCTTTGACACCATAAGAACCATAAAGGGAGTAGATGGCTCCACAACACTCATTGTAATGGAAGTTCCAGGCGCGAAGTCTGCTATGAGGAGGAAAGATTCCTGATAGAAGGAAAAGAGCCGCCTTCAATAGTGAAAAATGTGATGACAAAAACCGTCATAACCATTGACAAAGACGGTTCTGTCCATGAAGTAGCCAAAATTATGAGTGAAAAAGCCATAGGGTGCATGGTGGTTACGGACAAGGATGCCCCCGTGGGTATAGCAACTGAGAGAGACATACTTCAAAGAGTAGTGGCAAAAGGTTTGGATGCATCCAAGGTAAAGATGAAGGATATCATGACAAAGCCCTTAATCACCATTAACGGAAGCATGCCGATAATCAATGCAATAAGGGTTATGCAAAAGAACAATGTACGGCGTCTACCCGTGGTTGAGAAAGGAAAGCTTATCGGAATAGTCACCCAACGAGACTTGTTACGAGTTTTAGCCTTTCATGTCCTAATATCTTTCAGACCACTACTTTAGCAATAAGAGAGGTAATACCATGGTAGTTTCCGCCTACACGCTTATAAGAACAGAACATTCTAAACGCGACGAACTTGTCAATAAGATAAAGAAACTGAGGTTTGTAAAAGAGATTGCATCTGTATACGGAGAATACGATATAGTAGTGAAAACGGAAACCAACTCGATTGAAGAGTTAAACTTGTTCATTTATAACGAATTACGAAAAATAAGTGGTCTTGCCACTACAACAACAATGATTACGTTTCGGAAAAAATAAAAACCAATTCTGTATCAGTAGGTGGAAGAGGGAAGGCGCTTCTTTTGAATGTCGTCCGAATAATCGGAATTGAAGGATTGCCAATTATAAAGGCAGGAGACAACCTAGCTGAACTTATCTGTAATGCCGCTGAAAACCAGAGCACTCCAATCCAAAATGGAGATATACTCGTGGTTACGCATGTTGTCGTTTCGCGTGCTGAAGGAAAAGTTGTAGACCTCGATAAGGTCGCGCCGTCTGAATTTGCTAAAACCATAGCTGAGCAGTACAAAAAGGATCCAGCTCTTGTTGAGGCTGTTCTCCGCGAATCAAAAGGCATCAGACGCATGAGTGATGGAAAGCTCATAACAGAAACCAAACATGGATTTGTGTGTGCTAATTCCGGCGTTGACAAATCAAATGTTCCAGGAGAAAGGAACGTAGCTTTGCTACCGGAGGACCCTGACCATTCTGCCATGGAGATCAGGCGAGAAATAAGGAGGTTGACAGACTGCGATGTTGCGGTTGTTGTTTCGGACACGCATGGACGTCCCTTGCGAGAAGGCGAGATAAACATAGCCATAGGAGTCGCTGGCATAAGCCCAATCAAAGACAGAAGAGGTGAGAAGGATCTCTTCGGATACGTTTTAAGGGTGAAACGGACAGCCATTGCTGATGAACTTGCTTCGGCTGCTGAATTGGTGATTGGTCAAGCGGATGAGGGGATTCCAGTGGCAATAATCCGCGGATATAACTATCCAGAATCCGAAGACGCAAAGGCGACTGATCTAGTAAGACCCAAGGAGCAAGACCTATTCCGATAAGGACTCAAGCATCCCGCGCGATACAAAATGTGTCAACATGCGCGCGCGTAAGAACGAACTCAATGTTGGGATCTGAGGGCATTGGATACCTAGTAGTACTACCTTTTTCTGGTGTGTAATTCTCTCGTGATGAAGACTGGCGCGCTCTATTTGCGCTAGGTTTGCAGTAAAATAGAAGAAAGTTCCAGATGGTTTATATTATATATACGAGTGTTATGTTATTCAAAAATTGAAGGGAGAAAATGAAATGAAGATTCTGCTATCCAAAGAATCAATAGCAGCAATTGCATTGCTGATGCTACTATCGTTAAGTGCCGTTGCAGGCATGACTATCCTTGTTGATGCCGCAGCCATAAAAGATCCAACCGTTTACGTCACGGGCAGTGGTTCTGTAGAATTAACTTGGAAATCTGGAAAATCACAAAAATATAGTTCTGATACCTATGCAAACTTGGGTGGCTTGGACACTGTCACTATCATTCCAGATCCTACGTGGCATATCGATGCTGTCAGTATTGACGGGATTCTGATCGAAGGAATCCCAGATGATGGCAGATATGACGGATTCAGTCTCGTCAATGTTCAAGCCAAAGGCAATGTTTCTGTTACTTTTCTAATAAACAACGGAATAGACGGTGTGAAAACAGGGGAGCACGTTGAGGCTTATCCGTATCCTAATATGCGCCTGGTCTTCTACGATGTTCAGATAGGTGGATTTGCAACTGCGGACCCCACCATTGGTCGATCGATCGCTGATCAAATATATGAATACTGGGATATCCAAACAACAGCTATTTTCTATCCAGGCGTAGAAGTTGTGCTGGTGTACAGTCTTGACGAGGTTCTCGCGCACGATATTGACCCGTATAGTCTGAGATTAATGAGAACCAATCGGTCGATCGATCTCGCACGCGCGGACGTCAACTTAAACGGGGAGATAGATGGAACTGACGTCTCAATTGTAGGTAATGCTAACCCATCAATGAGCGGTGATCTAAGATATGATCCAAGATGCGATGTTTGTGATCCAATCGGACTGATAGACGATAGAGACGTAAACTTTGTGAACAACTACATCGGAGAATCATCAGGTTGGGAAGATATTCCCACGAAAGTTGAGGTAGTTGGTGACCTCGTGTACGTTCACGGAGAAACCGATCACCTCTCGATATTCGGTGTTCATTAATCGGTGTTCATAAACAGACAGTAGGCAGACCAAAAACATATTCCCTTTTTTTCTTTCACCAGTGTCCATGAATATTAAGAGTCGAGCTAAGCACAGGAATCAATCTGAGAAATTTCATCAACCTCGGATGTGATTATCCCATCCGAATAAATGAGACGCATGCTGCATTCTCAAAAGCATTATATCCTTGAGATGCTAAATCCATTAATATTATCTGTATTATTGTTGCTTATTTGATGGGATCGCGATGGCTCTAGATCTTAGCCCAGAGGCAAAAGCCAAAGAAATGGAAAGAGAATATGAATGGCTCGAAGCAGCAGAATCTTACGAACAAGCATCACATTCCAAATCAGGAACCTCCGCCGCAGAGATTTGGCAAAGGACAGGCTTTTGCTACAATCAGGCTTCTAAACAGACTAAAGACCTAGAAGAATTCAAGAAACTCAGAAAATTGGCAGTAGAAGCCTACAAGAACTCTGCTAAGCTTTTTGAAAAGGAAGAAAGCTTGGAAAATCAAGGGAAAACCGCGCAATGTAATGCCATCGCGGAATATACGCGTTCCTGGCTGGCATCCACTCCTCAAGAGAAGAAGAAGATGCTTGATGATTGTCGCGGTTTTGGAAACATAGCCTTAAAGGCGTTTAGAGATGCTGGGGACGAACTGAATTACGGAAAAACTTGTAACACCTTATTGTTATGCCTCAATGAACGTTTATCTCTTGCGTCTACTGAGAAGGAAAAGCGAGTCATTGCTCAAGAAGGATTAGATTGTGGCAACAAAGCCATTTCAGTTCTATCAAAGCTTGACAACAAGAGTGAACTCCTTCAGGCCTATTCCATAGCGAGCCTTGTGAACTGGTATGTCGCAAACATAAGTGAACAAGAAGAAGAGAGAAAAAAACTGGCGAATAGAAGCTTGAGATACTCGAAGAAAGCGGTGGCACTTTCCAAAAAGGTTGATAATCCTTATTTCACTGCTCTGTCACGATGGGCTGCAGCTTTGTGTACCCTTTTCTTCACTGAAAAAATTGAATCCGCGTTAGAATATGCCAAAGAAATGCTACAACAAGGATTTATAGTGAACGATAATTACCTAAAAGGTGTAGCGTCATACATACTTGCATTTACCACAGACTGGATGATTCCACGGGAAGCGAACCCAGGTAAAAAGAAGAAGAGACGCGAAGACATTATCAAATACGCTGAAGACGCCATACGACACCTTCAATTGGCCTCTCAAGATTCCGTCATCGCGGAAACCTATTTGTTCTACGTCGAAAGCTACTCTTCCCTAGCACGTGACTTCGCAGTCAATCCATCAGAAAAACTCACTTTTTCAAAAAAAGCAGTAGAAATTGGACGGAAAGGATTAGAATACGCAGTCCGCTCAGGTTCCCCAGACGCTATAGGTTCTACTCTTCACGCTTTGAGTAAAGCGCTGCATTCTTGTTCTAACTTGGAACAAAGAAAAGATGAAAAAACAAAGCTGCTAATAGAAGCTCTAGGTCATAGAAAAGACTACATCAAAACTGTAGAAAGATCCTTCCCGTCAAACGATTGGGTTCTTGGCATTGGCAAGATCTATGCAGCACAAATAGAAACAGAGTTAGCAAGATTAGAAACAGATGAAGACAAAAAGATAACACTTCTCGAAAATTCTATCTCAGATATGGAAGACGGGATTTCACACTCCAAAAAATGGATCTCGTCTCGCCCTACGCCATCCCTCATAGTCTTTGTTGCAGGATTCGAAGACACGTTCGGAGGAACGTTGACCGAAATATATCAACTGACTAAAGACAAAGAAATGTTGACCAGAGCAATTCAGGTTTTCAACGATGCTGCCGAAAAATTAAAGAAAGTTGACCTACCAAGCCGTGTCGCTGAGTCCTACTGGAAAATAGCAAGAAACAAGGATTACCTTGGCAAGCACCAAGAGGCCGCAGAAAATTTCGAAGACGCATCCGCATATTACAAGGCTGCGGCTCAAAAAATCCATCAATTTGCTGACTTCTATCAGGATTATGCTGTCTACATGGAAGCATGGAATGAAATCGAGAAAGCCAAACTCGCCCATAAACATGAAGAATACGCCATTGCAAAACAAAACTACGAAAAGACCGCAACTCTTCTGAACAAATCAAAATTGTGGGGCTACCTTTCCTCAAACTTCCTAGCATGGTCACTGCTGGAGCATGCAGAAGATTTGAGTAGACAAGAAAGAAGCATCGAGGCGATGGAATCCTTCAATAAAGCAGCAAAGCTATTTGAAGAAGCAATGAAAACCATCAAGGACGCTCACGCACAGCTGGAGAGAATCGAACAAGCTTATCTAATCAAAGCTTCGGACACAAGAGAAAAATACTGTCTCGGAAGGATCGCCTTGGAAGAAGCAAGAATCCTAGACAGGCAGGGCGACCACATTGCCAGCTCCAGAAAATACAGCTCTGCAGCCCAAAGATTCCAAAAGGCAGCGGATAACATGGAAGAGTCGGATCGCCAAGAGCTGATCCCCATAATTTGCCTCTGCCGCGCTTGGCGAACGATGACGCTAGCAGAAGCAGAAAACTCACCCGACTTATATTTGGAAGCTTCTCAACTTTTCGAAGAATCTAAAGAACATAGTGTTAACGAAAAAGCCAAAATATTAGCCTTAGGCCATAGCCGCTTCTGCAAGGCGCTTGAAGCTGGGACAAGATTTGAGGATACAAGAGACATGAAGTTGCACTTGGCTGCAACTCAGCACCTAGAAAGCGCAGCAAACTACTACGTTAAAGCTGGCTTTAAAACCGCCTCAGAATATGCGATCGCTACGCAACGCCTCTTTGACGGCTACATCTATATGGACAACGCCAACAAGGAAACAGACCCAGAAAAAAAGGCAAGATACTACATTGTTGCCGAAAGGATCTTAAAAATTTCAGTTCAATCATACATGAAAGCAAAGCATCCAGAAAAAGCCGAGCAAGTTCACAGACTTCTAGACAAGGTTAGAGAGGAACGAAAGCTAGCAACGTCACTAAGCGAAATCTTGCACGTACCGACTATAACCTCATCAACAGCGAGTTTCGTCACACCAACACCAACCTATGAAAAGGCTGTTGGCCTAGAAAGATTTGAGCACGCTAACATCCAAGGTCATCTTACAGTTCCGGAAGAAGTTGCTATAGAAGAAGACCTTGAGATTCAACTGGACCTTGTTAACGTTGCTAAGAACTTTGGGTTAATAGTAAGAATTGACAATCTTATCCCTAAAGGGTTTAGGGTGACTGAAGCGCCCCCTGAATATGCTGTGAAAGATGGTTCAATAGACTTAGGAGGAAAGCGGTTTGACCCTCTCAAAGTCGAATCCATCAAGATCTCGGCGCGAGCGGGCGACTTTGGCGTCTTCAAGGTGAGCCCGCAAGTAGTCTATATAGACGAAGCTGGGCAGTTTCGAACGTGTAGACCAGAAGCTGTACACATAAAAGTGGGCGTACCCGTAAGGCGATCCCCAGCAGTAACGCCTAAGAAGAAATATCAAATTGTTTACAGGGACCTCCTTACAGAATTCCCAAGAATTCCGAAGAGTAAGTGTAGAGTCGCCCTCGCTCAAATTGGCTTATCCAAGTCAGGCGATGTTGTGCACGAATTCTACGAGGAGAAGGCTGCTGGCCTCTTTGGACTTCGACGGGACAAAGTTGAACTTGTAAGATTCAAAGTCAAAAACATGATAGAAATCGCCCACGCGAAATCTATCAACGTTCTACTCTTCCCAGAACTTACCGTTGACCTTAACTACAGCCAACTGCTAGAAGATATACTGAGCCTGGCAAAAGCCTATGAGATGTATATTATTCCAGGATCATACCACGACCAGAAGACAAAGCGCAACGTCAGCGTGGTCGTAGGACCCGATGGAATCCTTTGGCGACAGGAAAAGCACATTCCAGCCATCATACACTACGAAGGCAAAATGTTAAATGAGGGAATAGACGTTGGAGAGCTCCCTAGAAAAACATTCGTCTGCAACACCGAGTTTGGAAGAATCGCAATCGTTATATGCCGAGACTTCCTCGACATGGACCTAAGGGTGGCACTGAAAAACATTGAGCCTCCAGTGGATCTCGTCTTAAATCCAGCCTTCACTCCAGTTACAGCCGACTTCAAGGCAGTCCACTTCGATGCCCGCAGATCCATATATGCCTACTGCTTCTTTGCCAATGTTGCAGAATTTGGCAACTCCCTCATATTCACACCCGAAAAGGAACGCGTCGAAAGAACAATACCACCAAAGGAGGAAAATCTAATCTACAAGGACATAGACCTCATACAACTTCGTTTAGAACGCGAAAAATGGGAAAAATTAAAGAGGAAAGGAAGAGGGTTCATACAAAGCACGAGATAGCACACAACAAATAGAAAGTAGAGGTGTAAAGTTTGTCTGAAACTCACCCTTCAAAAGACTTAACAGGAAGCAAGTCAAACCTACTAAAAGATCGAAAGGTTGCACTCTGCATTACGGGAAGTGTTGCAGCCATCAAATGCCCAGAAATCTCCCGTGAACTTATGCGACAAGGCGCAGAAGTTTACGCAATCATGTCAACCATGGCTCAAAAGATAATTCATCCATACCTCATGGAGTGGGCTACCGGACACAAGGTTGTAACAGAACTAACTGGAAAAATTGAGCATGTTACGATGGCTGGCGAGTTTTCTGAGAAGGCTGACCTTGTTTTGGTGGCTCCAGCAACGGCGAACACCATCGGCAAAATTGCCTGTGGGATAGATGACACCCCCGTCACCACAGTAGTTTCAACGGCCTTAGGATCCGGCATGACTGTCATGGTTGTGCCGGCGATGCATGAATCTATGTATCGTCACCCTGTAGTGACCGAGAACGTTAGGAAGCTTCAATCCTTGGGCGTGGAGTTTGTTATGCCCAGAGTGGAGGAAGGAAAGGCCAAGATCGCTGACACAAAGGAAATCATTGAAACCGTCGTTCACAGGCTCACCACCAAGAAAGACCTAGCCCAAAAAAAGGTACTGGTCACAGCTGGTCCAACTTTAGAATATCTCGACCCTATGAGGGTGATCACGAACAGAAGCTCTGGGAAGACTGGTGTAGCAATAGTTGAAGAAGCATTGTCAAGAGGAGCTGAAGTAACCCTAGTCTACGGCCTTGGAAACGCTAAGCCTTCCGTCGGAGCCAAGACAATCTCTGTAGAAACTACTCAGGAAATGTATGAAGCAGTTGTGTCTGAGTTGAAGTCTCAGAAATACGATGTTATGATAGCTCCTGCAGCCGTGGCGGATTGGACGCCAGAGAGGAGGTATCAACACAAAGTCCCTACGAGCATTGGAAACCAACTCACAGTAAAATTAAACCCGACTCCAAAAATCATCGATGTCGTAAAGAAGATTAGTCCAGACATATTTCTTGTGGCTTTCCGGGCGGAATCCAACGTGTCTGATGAACAACTGATTCAAAGCGCCTACAAGCGACTCAAGAAAGCAAAGGCGGACCTCATCACCGCAAACGACACTGGACGAAAGGGTGTCGGCTTCTCATGTGACACCAACGAGGTCTTTATTATTGACGAGAATAAGAAAGTCATACATGTTCCCCTTACCACGAAACGAGAAGTCGCGAAAAAACTCTTCGACATAGTTATCGACAAACTCAAAGAGAAACCATGCACACACACTCGCAACATTTCGAAAAATTGATGCTTTTTCAACCAGATAAATTTATTAGAATTTCTAGAGATTATCAACATATGAAAAAAGGAGTTTACGCAGGAAGTTTCGATCCTCCAACAAACGGTCATTTATGGATGATCGAACAAGGCTCAAAATTATTTGATCTGCTAGTTGTAGCAATAGGGGTAAATCCTGACAAAGAATACACTTTTCCTCTTGTTACAAGAGTTGAAATGCTGAGAAAAATCACGAAACAGTATCGAAACATATCAGTGGATACCTTTGAGAATCAATTTCTGGTTAATTATGCAAAATCTGTAGAGGCATGTTATATCTTAAGAGGTATTAGGTCTGAAGGTGATTATGAATATGAACGTGTAATGAGGTACATTAACAGTGATTTAGATTCCAATATTCTGACCGTGTTTCTGATACCGCCAAGAGAAATTGCAGAGATAAGCTCAAGTTTTGTCAAAAGTTTAGTTGGTCCTGGAGGATGGGAAAAGACAATCAAGAAATATGTTCCTAGGTCAGTATATGAAAAATTCCTGAAACAATTCAAAAACCGATCATAATTTGCCACGTTACACTTTTGCCTACATGTCTAGTGCTTGCGAAAACGTAAATAAGTCTGCGAGACTTTAGGAA
>JAOUPS010000040.1 GCA_029879735.1 Candidatus Bathyarchaeota archaeon
GATTTCACGGCTTAAATAGGGTCTAGGCCTTAAAGTAATAGTGCGGGGAGAAGGTTCAACACCGTGTTTGGGATCTATGAGAAGCCTATCGTCGCTGGTCTCGCTGATAGCTACTATGTCGCCTCGTTTCAAACCATAGCGTTTAGCCCAAGCCTTCGGTATACAAACAAAGAATGTGCCACCCGGGGTGCGCTGAACTTTGCGCATTTCACTCATTTGCATCACCATGCTAACAAACGGATATGCGAACACTGAGATATTAACACATCTAAACAAAAACCGCATATATAAATTTGAACGTGAGTGTTAGAATTGGAAAACGAAGCTATAATCGGTATAGACTTGGCTGGAAAACCAGAAAATCCAACAGGATGGGCTGTCGGGGAAAACAAGAAGGTGAAAACAAACCTAATCTACACGGATGAAGAAATACTAGAAGGCATCACCCGCAGCAAACCAGCAATCATAGCAGTTGACGCGCCTTTCACTCTTCCAAAAAGCGGGATATTTAAAAAAGCGGATAGAGAAATGATAAGGAGAGGATATCGAGTTTTTCCACCAAGCCTCCGGGCGATGAAGAAACTCACAAAACGAGCTATGAAATTGAACAAGCTAATAGCAAAAAGTGGATACGAAACAACAGAGGTGCACCCCACATCAACACGTAAAGCCTTAAGCATGCCATCCAAAGACTGGGGAAAAATTCAAACAATCCTAAAACGCATAGGTTTAGAAGGAGACATCAAAGAGCATGTCCTAACGTATCACGAAATTGACGCGGTGACCACTGCTTTAACTGCATACCTTCACATCAAAAGCCGAACAGAAGCCTTGGGAGACGAGGAAGAAGGCTACATAATCGTTCCAAAAAAGCAAGATTGGAGAACCCTTCAAATATGAGCGAAACAGAAAAACTGCAAAAAGCAGTAGGATTAACAATTACAGCAGGATACCAGCTAAACAAGGAAGCTTTTGAGTTTTTAAGCATACTAGCTGCAACTGAAGACCCAACAGAAATCATAGGGAAAGCTGTGAAAAAAATAGAATCCTTAAAGGAAAAGCCGTTGTTTATTGAAAGAAGTTTTCTAGAGGAACTGGTGAAAAAGCCGGAGCCGGTAAAAGAAGCTCTCACTCAACCATTAGAAGAGCCGCTTCAAACATTGTCAGAGCCGCAAATAACAGAAAGAAAAAAGCCATTTCACCCTTATGCAAAGGAAGTTGAAGCAAACATCGACATAATTGAAGACCCGAGTAGAAAACTAAGCTCAAGCGGAACAATCGAGGATTATCTGGAATATTTCCGAGACAGATTCAGGCGAATGGAGAAGTTGTTGAGGCAGAGGCTAGACGTTAGAAGCGCCGCGTCGGTCATAGACGCTCTAAAGGCCCCAGCAAGCACGAAGCTCAAAATAATCGGCATGGTAATCGAAAAGAGAGAGTCAAAACAAAAAATACTTCTAACGATTGAAGACTTGCATGCAAACGCCACAGTACTTGTGCCACAGAACGCCCCGCAGAAACTCCTGAAAAAAGCACGGTTGCTTCTGCTTGACCAAGTTATCTGCCTAAGTGTTATAAAAACAAGAAGCCGTCTCCTTATTGCTGAAGACATAATCTTGCCTGACATAGCCCGAAAGCCTCATCATAAGGCTCCAATTCCGGTCTATGCGGTGTTCACCTCAGACATGCATGTTGGCAGCATGAAATTCCAGAAAGAATCCTTCAACCGTTTTACATTGTGGCTTAACGGCAAATATGGAAGCGAAAAGACGAGGGAGATAGCAGGCCACGTGAAATATGTTTTGATAGCAGGCGACATTGTTGATGGAGTAGGCATTTATCCCAACCAGATTAAAGAGCTGGCAGTCAAAGAGGTTTACGAACAGTACAAGTTGGCTGCGATGTTCATTGAACAAATCCCAGACTATATAGAAGTAGTAATCATCCCCGGAAACCACGACGCCCCAAGAAAAGCGTTGCCTCAGCCAGCAATCTCAAACGAGTTTCTAGAGCCCCTACAAGAGTCAAGAAAAGTTCATTCCCTTGGAAACCCATGTTTCCTAAGCCTCCACGGCGTAGAGGCACTACTATATCACGGCCGCAGCTTGGACGACGTTCTTTCCGCGGTTCCAGGAATGAATCACGAACATCCCGAAAAGGCTATGACCTTGTTGTTACAGAGCCGTCATTTGGCACCAGTATACGGCGGAAAAACGCCTTTGTCGCCTGAAAATAGAGACTTCTTGGTTATTGAACGGGTTCCAGACGTTTTCCATTCCGGCCACATACACGTATTGGAATACAGTAATTATCGTGGAGTTTTAGTTGTTAGTTCGGGCGGTTGGCAGGAGCAGACAGATTATATGCGCAGGCTTGGGTTTGTTCCAACAGTTGGAAAGGTTCCGGTAGTAAATCTTCAAACATTAGAGGCCACAGTCATCCCGTTCAGTTAGGATAATCCACGCGCGATCAATCGCGCAACACGGATCGGCTCCGGAATTCTGCTGCAAACCGATAAGGCGCGAATAAGCTTGCCAGCCCATCCAACACGTACACCCACTGTTTCAACATAAACAGGAGGCTCACTGGCTGAAACAACAACTTTATGGACCAACCCTAATCTCTCAAACACGCTCCAACGAGACTGCCAATCTTCAAAATGCCGTTCAAGAGCTCGCTTTACCGCTTTGCTGTTGGGCTTCGTCCTCGATATGACAATGACCGGGTTCCCGAATTCTTCATGGATAATTGTTGGATCAATAACGTTAAAGCCTGCAAAGGAGACACCGGCAAGCAATACTGCTTCAAATTCCCATTCGCCTAGGACCTCGCCGAGTTTTTCAGTTGCATCCAAACCATCAACCACTATCCTCGCGATTTTTACACCCTCAATCTTCAGTCCTTTGAACAGAGCGACGGCAAGAAGGGCCCTCGGGGTTATGCCTTTCTGGAAGCTTCCGTCTTCAACGCCTACCACTCGCTTGCTTCGAAAGGCATTTTGGCTCATATTTGACCAAACGTCCAAGCCTATTGTCATTAGTGAAAACTCCTCTAATAAGGGTACGCATTACCTCTAACCGAATTTTTTTTGTTCGCCCATATCTTCCCATGCTTATGACCCTTGCATTCAACAACCCTACTGCGTCAAGCTCATTTATCAATGTGCTCACTCGTCGCTGCGTCAAAGGTGTGAGCCCTAATTCCTCACAAAGTTCACTGTAAACTTCGTAGATTTCGCCTGTAATAGCACGGTGAACATTTGCCCTTCCTAAGTGAAAAACGCTCAGGATAACAAGCTTCGAATGCAAAGTGAGATTCCTTAAGGCTTCGACAACACGGTTATGTTCAATGCGGCTCTCAGCCTCTCTAACATGTTCTTCGACAACAATGTTTGCATCTTTCCGCTCAGCAACTTCGCCAGCGACACGCAGTAGGTCTAAAGCCCGCCGGGCATCACCATGCTCAGCAGCCGCCAAAGCGGCACAAAGACCAAGGGCCCCCTCAGACAACGCCTCATCACAAAACGCCAAATGTACACGTTCAAAAAGAATGTTTTTCAATTCGCTAGCATCATATGGTCGAAAAACAATTTCTTCTTCACCAAGTGAACTCAAAACACGCGGGTCAAGAAACTCTTTTAGTCGTAAATCGTTGGATATACCGATAAGAGAAACTTTGCTGTTGCGTAATGTTTCATTTATCCGTGTGAGTTCATAGAGGAGGATGTCACCACGAGCCTTTATTAACGCGTCAATCTCATCTAAAACAATGATGAAAATTATTTTGGAAGAGTCTAAGCCGGCTCTAAACCTGTCAAAAACCTCTCCAACAGATAAGCCAGTAAAGGGTACGCGAACACCTATGCTCTGAGATAAACTTGCAAAAACACGATATTCGGTTCCTGCCAAACGGCAATTAATAAAATGGAACCTGATCGGTGCGTTAAATTCTTTCGTCTTAGCCTCTAAATGGTTCAGCACGTACTGGGTTACAGCTGTTTTACCCGTTCCTGTTTTTCCATAAATGAAGATGTTGGAACATTTAGCATCTTTCAAGACCGGAGCTACTGTTTCCCCAAGGCGTTTAATCTGCTCTTCACGATGCGGCAGTCTATCAGGCAAATAGTCATGCCGGAGAACCTCTCGATCTTTGAAGATTTTTACGTTATTAAAGAATTTTTCAAACACTTCATCAAGTATGTTATTGCTATTCATTGGCACCCTCCTTACATCCCACGGGTAATACCTCACTTTCCACTAGAGAAAAAGATAAGCCCTTCCATACAGAAAAATGAATAAACGCATAAAATTCCTAAAAGGAGAAAAAATGTCGATGTCATACCAATATAGAAAAGAACGGGGACACCCCAAAGTTTCTAGTGGAAATCTCTAATTAATCATTAATGATTATTTTGATTTCCTTTTCCAAAGAAATATACCCTAGAAGGTAAGAGTAAACAAATATGTTATAATAATTATTATTTAATATTCTAGATATATACAAGAATTTTTTGCTCAAATACAAGTTGTGCCTAGAGATTGTAGCTTCCAATGGAAACAAAGGGGTGTCACTCTCATCTTAACACTTCTTACATTTTTTAATAAACCTTTTTCGATGTTTTTCTTCTTTATATTCTCTAATTCTTTATTTTTTAACAGTCAAGCTGAGCAAACTAAAAAAGATAGTTGGGGATAACTGTGCTTATGTTTCCTTCACATTTTGTGAATACCTTGTGAAATTTATTTACTGTTGTTCCTTTTTCATTTTCTTTTTGCTAATATTTACTTTTTCGTGCTTCTTTTTTGTGAAAAGGTCACCCCTACTCTTCTAGTGGAGATAGCTAACTGCTGGTTGTTTTTTCTTTATTTGCCATTTAGAAAAATTGTGAAGCTTGTGATCACAAAAGCGGTGAAAAGTTTTCTTCTTTTTCTTTCTTAGCTTTAAAACAACGTTCCTTATTAATGCCCTTTCACCATAACATCTATAACTTGTGAACTGTAAAATTGTGAAGTACCGTTACAGGTGCATACCGTTAATGCCAGCGAGGAAGATGCGCATCGAGCTATTCGATAGTGAAGGCAATAAATATACGATAGCCTTTGAGGGTCAAATAACTAGAGAGAAGGCTCTTCGTCTTCTAGATCTAGTGGAGCTGTTAGGTGGAATGCCCAGTGGTGGAGCCAACCCTGGAATCACTTTAAGCAACGAGTTTTCCAAGTATGACAAGGTTCGCATGATTATTCAGAAGCGTTTTCCGATAGTATGGGTCTCTTCAAAAGAGGTTCGATCTGCTTATGAACAAGAATTTAAAGAGCCGATAAGTCTCAGCACGGTGGCAACCTATCTTGCCAGGTTGACGAGTAAGGGATTGCTTGTTAAGATGGGGGGCTCTAACCGCTTGAAATACAGGATGACTACAAGTTTTTCTCCAGCCACAATTAAGCAGCACGTACCATGACAAGATTATCACCCAGTTCTGTTCAAAAACGGTAGGAAAGAGGCTAACAACCGGGGTGTATACCCAAATAGGAAGCTGGTCGACGGTTGAAAACGTTCTTCACTTGGTTGACGAGAATAGATGTGAGAAAAAACACCAATGGAGAGTGATTTCTTGATTATCAAATGCCCTAGACTTATATCATGCGTGATGCAGATTTACTAATTTCATAAACGATAATAAGTAGTTGTACCCCTTCCTTGGGATGGTAACATGTTAAGTTGTGAAGATCTATCTAAGGAGAAGATCTAATGAATGACAAGATCAAAGAAGGCTTAGTGGAGATGGAGAAGAAACTAGCAGATTACATCGATAAAGGTCGTGTGGTAGGATTTCGTGAGGTGGGAGAAGAACCAGTAATGGCAGTTAAGCCTGACAAGTCTAAGATAAAGCCTTTGGCCAAGATGGAAAAATATGAAGGAATTTTCCTCGCCGTGGATTGCTCTACAAGAACATTGAAAAGGGCAAACAACTGGGGCGTTTATCTAATGAGGGTAGCACATGCTTCAGTGGAAGGACGCAATGTAGTTTGGGGTTATGAAGAGAGCATTGCCAGCATAGTTGGAGATCGCCGGACACGTTCTAACTTCTTAACGGATCGAAGGCTACAACTAGAAAGTGAAATGGCTTTGAAAATTCTTCACGAAGAGTCTAAGGGTAGTGTTAGTATGGGTAGCGAGACTCTTCGGAGACTAAGTGAAGGAGATTACATTCTTTTGGATGGAGCTAGTTTCTTCGGCGGAAAAAGAGGGTTCTACACCTTGCTATACGAAGAGGCTCTTCGTAAGAAGGTCAATCTTTTTGCTATAAGTAAACAGTCTCCAACACTTCTTGATGAAAAAGGTCGAGATTTTATGGCAGCAACATGCATGCTTGCGTCTTATCCTGCTTGGATTTACTACCCAGTTAGAGAGGCGAATAAAGATAAGCATCTGTACGGCAATGTGTCTCTTATAAAATTGTGTCATGATAGTTCACGTGCCTTCAGATGTGATATAATGGAATACCTAACTGACCGTGAAGCAGATGGGTTGGTTTCACCACTCACATCTGTATCTGAGGATCCGAGATGTCTTGGGTACCCAGTTGCCCTTTGGCTTGCCCATGATTTTTCCGCTCCATCTGACTCAAAGTTACTTCACTACCATGATCAGGTTGAGGAAACGTTGGTTGACACTGGGGTGTTGGATGTACTTCGCTTGGAAGAGCTGTCATGTAACTTCCCAGATGAGCTTCATGGAGTGAAACATCCTTTTAGATGGGAGCGGATTGAGCATGTCTGAGTCCGTAGGGTTTATACGCGAAGTGCGGGGAGATCAGATTGTCTTCTTTGTCGACGAGGGAGTTAATTTATGTTTTGGACAGATTGTTCGGATAGACTCAGGGGGCAAGAGCTTTTATGCCCGTGTTGTGGATGCCAAGAGTTCGTCAACTCTAGATATGAGCGAGCAGCTTCGTGAGGCGGAAGGGAAAGAGTCCTTTGGTCCATATTCTAGTTACAGACAAGTCGAGGCTGTCCTTTTTCTCGAAGAGAAAGATGGTAAGGTACGTTCTCCAACATTCAATCCCAATTATAGAGATAGAGTGTACGCAACTGGAAAAGAAGACTCTTCTGCCCTGAGACTTAAAGGAGACTTGGAGATAGGGCGCCTACGTTCGGGCGAACATCTGCTCGATTCTGTGGGCCTGAGTTTTGAGGCTATTCCCCTCATGATGGGCATGTTCGGGATGACTGGGTCAGGGAAGACCAACACAGAACTTGTCCTAAACGCTCGCATTATCGATTACAGCCCGAAAACTGTCGGGCTCATTTTCGACTTTGCTGGTCAATTGTTGACAGGAAAGGGAATAGAGCCGAAGAGGGGTCTACGGGATCACCCGCTTTTTCACACCAAAGTCCGCTACTACTCAGCCAGAGAAGGCAGATTATGTATAGGATTGCACACCCTTCATCCTGGGAGATTGCGAACGATTTTCCCTGAAATAGGTAAGCCTCAAGTAAGAGTTTCCCGAAGATTGTATGAAAAACTGGGCAGCAGCTGGATAGAGGAATCGCTTGAAGCTTATGGGGCAGAAGGATATGTGGGAGTTGGCAAAATCATCAACTACAAAGCAAAAAGCGTAATTGAGGCTCTTATGAGCAAGCTTTCTGACCTTTCACCAACCCTCTTTCCGCCTTCTAACTATAACTTCATTGATGATGTTATCAAAAACGTTAGCAAGGGAGTCACATGTCTCATTGATATTTCAGGTCTAAGTTCTGAGGAGCAACACAACATCACCTGCCTCACAGCATCCAATGTTGCGTATCATTATAAACAGATGTGGGAAGACAATTTTGAGGAGTGGAAGAGACTTCCAACTCTCCTGATAACCCTTGAAGAGGCCCATGAGTTCCTTGACCCTGAAGTACGTAAAACCATATTTTCGGACATCGCTCTAACATACCGAAAATATCGTGTTGGGTTGAACGCTGTGACACCGCGGCCTTCAAGAATAAACCCCAACGTCTTCGCAGAGCTTTGGACCAAGGTTATTATGAAGACAGAGTTGCGTCGCGACAGGGGCTACCTCACTCAAAACACGCCTTATCTAGAGTATAGTGACACGGAAATAAAGATGCTCGATGTTGGCGAGGCTCTGCTCATATCTGAACCGAAAATCAGGTTTGCTGTGCCAATAAAGGTCACACATTATCCAGAATATTTAGATAAAAGGGGAAAAGAAGACTACGGGCTTCCGAAATCGCAAAGACTTTCAGATATGGAGAAACGCCTCAAAAAGCTAAGTGAACAGGAATCAATGTCCTTACATTGATTAGGTTGTTTCGCTTTCCGTCTTTTTTAATAGTTTTTTCATCTCTTTCTTTACACGATACTTAAACGGAATTTTGCTAGTGTCTCTTTCCAAATAGCCTTCTTCGTAAAGCTTCTTCATCAACCTTGCCGTGTGCTCTCTGCTAAGCTTGATTCTATCCTTAATTTCGGGAGCAGTCTTGGAGCCTTCCATAGCTAACATTTCCAGCACTGACAACTCAGTTTCAGTCAACGGGGCTAGGGCCTTCTCCCTTTTTATGGGAATCACCGCTTCAACCCTTGCCTCAGGAATCATCAGGAATTGTTGGGCTTGCTTCTCTACGTCGGAAATTTTTGCGGCTAGTGCCTCTTGTGATGCAACAACATCACGCAACTTCTTATCAACCTCATTCAACCGTGCTGACATTTTTTCTCTATCTTTTAACCCCCCACCAATTTTGGGCTCTAAAGCAACCAGTAGTTTCTCAACTTCTTCCGCTCTTTTAAGAGCCCTATCATTTTTCGAGGAAACTCCCTCAACTTTGTATGCAACAAACTCCAGCTTTTCGGCTTCACGCTTAAGCTGCCTATTGAAACTCAAAACAATGTCTTCAACAGCTTCCTTCGCCTTTTCATACTCCCTCTGAATCTCACGGAGCTGCCTATAATATTCAACTGCGGCGCCGACGGTTACTGCAAGTAAGGCGCCCACGAGAACCAGTAAAACTTCGGTCAAACAACACGCCCCTGTGATTCACGTGTGACTACATGTGATTCAATCACGTTACATCACACATCACAGTTATACCATTGAAAATTTAAAGATTATGGTGCCTAACATTACTTGAATGGTTCTATGACATCACACATCACAATCGAAGTGACAAGCACCCTAAGCATAAAGCAATTGTTACATTGCACGAAAAGACTTCGTTTCCTAGTTATTTTTTGAATTGCGTCTTTTTCGTGTTCCGATTGGCGCATGCACATTCACTTACGGAAACATCGCTCAGTTTCTGGTGTGATGTGTGACGTCACACGTGCCTTATTATGGATTAGACAGCTGTTTTAGGCTTGTTTCAAGCTCTTCTCTTATCATTTTTATGACCTTTAGATGTTCGTTTAATTCTCCGCTTTTGTTTGGTATGTTTTTGTATGCTTCCACGTATTTTTGTAGTTTGTTTGCTATTTCTAGATATGGGTCTAGAGTTGTGCTTTCGAAGATTCCCAAGTATCCCAAGAGCAACACTGTATAAATTGCCTTTACTATGTTTCCTTTTGCCTGTTTTAGGGTTCTGTTAAAGGCTCCGCGGCTTATTTTCGCCTTTGTTAGCCTTAATCTGGCTTTTTCATCGTATTTTAGGGGTTTGCGGGCAATATTTTCAGATAAAATGTCAATAAGTAATGTTTCAAGCTGAGTTTTCGTTAACTGGCTGTTTTTGGCGAGTATTTTTACAATTGGGTCGTTTAGAGAACTCATCAGCCACGATTGAACGCTTTCCTTCAGCTTCAAATTTCTCTCTCCACAGGTTCTTTCTGATGGATACAATTTTGTATACGGGCTCTTCTTTTAAGATTATCGGAATTTCGAGTTCATTATTGCTTGTTTGTGAACACAAACAATTTATGTTGGAGAAAACAATGCATGATGAGGCACATCTCTTGGTCTCAGACTTCAAACCAGCAGAACGCCTAAAACACATAAAGCCCTCTGGAATACGTCGCTTTTTCGCTTTAGCCCAAAAAATACCCGACGTTATTAACTTGAGCGTAGGCGAACCGGATTTTACGCCTCCCAGGCATGCGTTGGATGCTGGTTGGCAAGCGGCGAAAGAAGGAAAGACGCATTATGCACCAACCAATGGTATTCGTGAACTTCGAGAAGCGTTAACTCAGAAAGCATATCATGATTATGGTCTCAACTATGACTCAAACTCTGAAATACTAATTACCGTTGGCGGAACTGAAGCATTTTTCTCGGCACTTGCTAGCTTAGTAAATCCCGGTGATGAGGTGTTAGTCCCAAATCCAGGATTTGTGTTATATGAACCCAGTGTTCGGTTAGCTGGTGGTGTTCCTGTTTCTGTCCCGTTGTTAGAGACGAATGATTTTAGGCTATCCATTGATGATGTGATGTCACTTATCACGGACAAATCACGTGTGATGATTCTTAATTATCCGAATAACCCGACTGGTGCTGTTCTTTCTTATGATGAAGTTGCTGCTTTGGCGAAGATTGCCGTTGAACGTGACCTGATTGTGATTTCTGATGAGGTATACGAGAAGATTATTTATGATGATGCTAAACACCATTGTCTTGCAACTTTTCCGGGGATGCGCGAGCGTACACTGGTTGTCAATTCCTTCTCTAAAACCTATGCCATGACTGGTCTGCGAGTTGGATATGTTTATGGACCAAAGGAGCTTATTTCTTCTGTTTGGCTTGTGCACCAGTATACGGTTGCCTGTGTAAATAGCTTAGCGCAGTATGTTGCATTAGCCGCGCTAAGAGGACCGCAAGATCGTGTTAAGGACATGGTTCAAGAGTTTGACAGGAGACGACGTTTGGTTTACAAAAGGCTTAATGAGATCGAGGGGGTTAATTGTGCTCTTCCCAAAGGCGCTTTCTACGTTTTCCCGAACATAAAAGTCCTCGGTATGCCTTCGGAAGAATTTGCAGCATTCCTTATACGGGAGGCCCATGTTACAGCAGTTCCAGGTTCCGCCTTCGGCAGTTATGGAGAGGGCTACATTAGAATTTCCTACGCTTCTGCATATGAACAGTTGAAAAAAGCATTAGACCGCATAGAACAGGCTGTTAAACATCTTAGGTAGGCTCTTCCAGAAGCTCTCTTAATTCTTCCTATATTTCTTCTTGGTTTCTGGAAGTTCCCAACAGTTGATGAAGAGCATATCCTTGTTTTCGTCGAGTTTCATCGTGTGCATCTTAAGCTCTTGCGCCCTTATTGTCGAGTGCGTTTTTATGGTTAAGTATGCACGTAGGATGTTTGCTATTGTTGCTTCTTGAAATATCAGAGCTGCATCCTTTAACTTCATGTAAACGCGAACGTGCTTGTGACCCTTCGGAACGCCTATAAGCACTCTTTCTATGTTCTCGTTGCGGATTATTCTTACGGGTCTCATTTTTAGAGCTCGTTACAGTTTTTCTGCATTCTCTTTCAGCTTATCGAACAGTTCTGGACGTAAATCCTTCAACATTGGAACAAACGTTTCGATAGGTCTTATGTCGGCATAGTTAACCTCGCCTATCACGAGATCTTCTTTGTCGTATTTGGTCTTCACGAGCACTCTTCCATTAGGTCCGATGAGTCTGCTTCCTCCCCAAAACTGCAGCCCATCTTCTATTCCAACAAGGTTCACGTAAGCTAGAAAGGCTGTGTTTTCGATTGCCCTTGCAACCGTTAACGTTTCGAAAAACGCTCGGCGGGTTGCTGGCGAAGCGGAAATGCAGACTATTAATTGGGCTCCTTTTAAGCGTGTCAGGCGGCTTACTTCTGGGAAGAAGACATCATAACATATGATTAAGCCTATTTTCCCGAGCTCGGTTTCAAACACTGCTGTCTGATATCCCGGGCGGAAATATCTTTTCTCCTCGAAAACGCTGTGGGTTGGAAGATACATTTTTCGATATTTCCCGATAAGGCCGTCTGGGCCTACAAGAACCGCCGCGTTATAGATTGTTGCTTGCGTTTTATCGCTAAGTTCTGGCAAACCAAACACAATGTACGTTCCAGTTTTTACCGCCAATTTTTCCAAAATGTTTGTTGCCTGTCCCGGTATCGTTTCTGCCAGTTCATAAATTTGATCCCTGAGTACGTAGCCTGTCACTGAAAGTTCCGGAAAAATCACAAGTTCCGCGCCTTGTTTTTTTGCTCTTACCACGTTGTCCTCGATTTTTCTTATATTTTCTGTCTTATCTCCTCTTTTACAGCTTATTTGCGCAAGGGCTACTTTGAATTTTTCTCTCATAGGCTTGTCTCCGTTAATGATTTAATAAAATGTGCTTGGAAGCCTGAAATCCTTTCCTACAGTTCGATACTCAATTTTTGTTGTTAATAACATTCGCCTTTTGTGTTCTGTGTAAAGCCATCTGTGTTTCATTTTATCCACTAATTCCTTCTTTAAGCCTAATTGCTTCGCTATTTCTTCCGACTTCATGAAATGTTCTAATCCATAGAGGATGAGGTCAAGAGTTTCATATTTTATGCCTAGTTCTTCTTCTGCAAGTTGTCCAGGCCACAGCTTTGGCGAGGCGGGCTTTGTTGCTATTTCTTTCGGAAGGCCTATGTGCTGTGCAAGTTTTCGAACCTGCGTCTTGAACAAGTCCATAATTGGCGATATGTCTGCTGCAAAATCTCCCCATTTTGTAAAGTAGCCCGTCATGGCTTCCGACTTGTTTGAGCTTCCGCAAACAAGCAAGTTCAGCTTATTGGCGTAATAGTAAATGTAGATCATTCGTGTTCGTGCTTTTATGTTGCCTTTACAAAGTTTATCAGCTGTTTCAAAAATGGGTATTGTGTTGTAAAAGGTCTTTAAAGTCGGTGTGATGTCGATCATTTGGGTTTTGAGCCCGAATTTTTCGGCAACAAGTTTTGCATGCTCAATGTCCTGAGCGTTGTATGTTTCTTGTTCTGGCAGCAAGAGCCCAAAAACTTTGTTTCCGTCTATAGCTAAAGCGGATAACGCTGCCGTAGTGCTGCTATCAATCCCACCTGATAACCCTAAAACTATGCCTTTTGCCCCGGACTTTTTTACATAGTCTTTTATGAAACTCCTTATTTTTGTCTCCACTTCCGACCAGTTTAAATCTAGGACTGATGATGTCAATTCCAAATGGGTGCATCCTCATTGTTTATGGTATTAGGTAAGTATTTAAGGACAAACATAAATAGTCAGAAGGTATGATTTTTAGGGATGTAGAAGGATTCGAGTATGGGACGAAGAAAGAGAAAAGTTGTCCGCATCCCCAAGAAGCGGTTACCAAAATTCTTCTCTTGTCCTAGTTGCGGAAGGGAAACAGTTAGAGTAGAACTCTTTCGCGATGAAGGTCGAGCTGTTGTGAGCTGCAGCAGTTGCGGTGCAAGAGAAGAGTTCCAGATTAAGCCCGTGCAACGTGAAATAGATGTTTACTGCATGTTCACCGACAAGGTTTATGGGAGTTCTAGGCGGCCGTCCACGCCGGAAATTAAAGAGACTAGCTAGGTTGATGTGTATGGTAGGTTCTGTCGAAAGGTATCTGCTTGGAAAAATCGAGTCTGAAGGAGCGATCCACATGACGCTTATCGACCCTGAAAAGGCAACGCCTCCCCACGCCTCTAGAATTGCTAGGAAAGCACTATCAAGTGGAACCTCCGCCATAATGGTAGGTGGTTCAACATTTGCCTCAGCAAGTCATCTTGATGGTGTGATCAGGGCTGTCAAGCGTACCGTGAAGATTCCGGTAATTCTCTTCCCGAACAACGTTACAGGTATAAGCCGCCATGCTGACGCCATATGGTTTATGTCTCTCCTAAACTCCGTTGATCCCTACTTTCTGGTGGGTGCGCAGGTTTTGGGGGCTCCTATTGTGAAAAAGTATCGTTTGGAGCCGATTCCTCTAGGATACATTATTGTTGGTGAAGGCGGCACCGCGGGTGTTGTGGGTAAGGCAATTCCAGTCCCATACAATACGCCTGAACTCGCTGCGGCCCACGCTCTGGCAGGTCAATATCTGGGGATGCATTTCATATACTTGGAGGCGGGTTCTGGTGCCAAAAAGCCTGTTCCTTCAGAAATGATTCGCGCAGTTAAACGTTACATAGATATTCCTTTAATCGTCGGCGGAGGCATTAAGTCTAGAAGACAAGCGTTGGTTGCAGCCTCTGCAGGAGCAGACATAATCGTAACAGGTAACATTGTGGAAAACACCGCGGTTAAGAGTAAGGTTTCTGAGATCATTAAGGGTATAAGAAGCCGTAGGGCGTAACCCCTTTGACAGCCTTTGAAAACTACTTTAATTCATTAAAGAAGGTTTTAGGGGATGAAGCCGTTTATGATGTTTGGCCTAATTTTGAACCGCAATACGACGAGCATGAATATGCGTGGACCACATTAAGAGGCTTAGGCGAAGTTCTGATACTGAATTGTGGAGTTTGTGATGGTCCCTCTGATTTGAGGCATGTGCGTTGCAAAGAATGTTTGAAAAAGAGAGGTAAAATAGCGAAGGAAACCTATCAAAAAACAACTGGTCGACCTAAAGAGAAGTGGTCCGCACTGTTTTTATGTAGAATACACACGGAATAATGAGTTCCAGCAACGATAGTTTTTGATTTGTTCGTGTCAGAAAACCAAAAGAGAATGGCAGATACAAAGGGTTGAGGAGATACAGCTTGAACAGTGAGATGAGCGAAGCATATCGACAGTATGTGGCGGGCTTAGAGGGCAAACTCGAGCAATTATATGCTATAAGCAGAAAAGCTAGGGAAAAGGGGCTTGATCCAGCGCTTAAGCCTGAGTGTGAAATCGCTAAGGATTTAGCTGACCTTGTAGAAGGGCTTGTGGGGCCAAAGGGAGTTGCCGAAAGCATTAGAAAATTAAGCAGCAAGCTTCCAAGGGAAGAATTAGCCTTCAAGGTTGCCGAGGAAATTGTTTATGGCAAGTTTGGGCATATGGAGCCTGAGGCTGCAGCTGAAAAGGCTGTACGAACCGCACTAGCGATTCTTACAGAGGGACTTACTGCCGCACCTTTGCAGGGAGTAGCAAAGGTGAAAATCAAGACTAACCATGACCGAACAAAGTATCTTTCAATCTATTTTGCGGGTCCCATACGTTCTGCTGGCGGAACGGACCAAGCCTTGACGCTAGTGATTGGGGATTTTGTGCGTAGACTGCTTGGGCTTGACCATTACAAGCCTACAGACGAGGAAATTGCACGCTTCGTTGAGGAGGTGAGACTTTACGAACGCTCTGTAAGCCGTTTCCAATACCATGTTTCAGACGAGGAATTACGGAGGGCGCTTCAATGGTTACCCGTGGAAGTAACGGGCACAGAATCTGACCCTGTTGAAGTTTCTTCTTTTCGGAATCTTCCACGCATAGAGACAAATCGTGTGAGGGGCGGAGCCCTACGTGTTGTAAACGACGGGGTCGTGGGGCGTTCTTCAAAAGTTTTGACGATTATAGAAAAACTGGGGATTCAGGGGTGGGATTGGCTTAAGAAAATCCATCAGGCATCTGAGAAGAAATCCGCTGGATTTATGGACGATGTTATCGCTGGGCGTCCAATCTTTTCCTTCGCATCTAGGCGCGGCGGTTTTCGTCTCAGATACGGTAGGGCGCGAAACACAGGCTTGGCGGCTGTGGGCGTTCACCCAGCAACCATGCTTGCGCTTCAAGGCTTTCTAGCTGCAGGTACTCAGCTGCGTTTAGAGCTTCCAGGAAAGGGCGGCATCGCTGTTCCAGTTGATGCGATAGAGCCTCCTATCGTTAGGTTGAAGGACGGTTCAGTTGTTCGGGTTTCAGTTGAAAATTTCATTGAGATAAAGAATAGGATTGAGAAGATTCTGTTTCTAGGCGACATATTGATCAGTTTTGGCGATTTCTTGTACAATAGCAAGCTTCTTGCTCCTTCCGGATATGTTGAGGAATGGTGGGTTGAGGACCTACGGAAGGCTGTAATGAAAAAGTTTAACGGAGATTTTGGAGAGGCAACAGAAACCGTCAAGATTCCGTTGGAAAGACTAAAAAGTTTTTTAGAAGATTCGTTTGTCAATAAGCCCAACATCGAAGAAGCGATAGTCTTATCGTTAACCTTGCACGTACCTCTTCATCCATCTTTCACGTTTTTCTGGTCGAGTCTCGCTTCAGCGCAAGAGCTCAAACTGTTGAGGAGATGGCTCCTCAATTCCGAAATACGGTGCGAAGAAGGTTTTGTTCGCGAAATCGTTGGAGAGATGAAGGCAGATGTCAAAAAGGTCTTGGAAACAATTTGTCTACCTCATAAGATTTTGGATGGCAAAATTATTGTTGAGGACGGCGATGCACACGCGTTTGCCTTCTGCCTTGGCTATAAAGCTTCGAGTGTGGAGTTTTCTTCTGCTGGGTCTGTTTTAGAAGCAATTAGGCTGCTCTCTGGCATACTCGTTAGAGAAAAAGCTCCGACACTTGTTGGTGCTCGGATGGGGCGTCCTGAAAAGGCGAAAAGGCGTGAGATGAAGCCTCTTGTGCACGTTCTTTTCCCGGTTGGTCTAGCTGGCGGTTCTCAAAGAAACATTGTCAAGGCAGCAAAACGGGAATCAGTCTTCGTGGAAGTTGTTAAACGCAAGTGTCCAGTTTGCAAAACCTATACGTTCCGGATAAAATGTCCGGCGTGTGGTTCTGAAACAGTCCTCGAGAAGATTTGTCCCAGATGCGGTAAAAACTTGAAGGGAGACATTTGTCCAGTCTGTAAGCTGTCTGCTAAATCCTATGGAAAACAGGTTATCAGCTTTAGAGCGCTTCTTGAAGGCACGTGTAGCCATCTAGGCGTTTCCGTCCCGAAGGTATTGAAGGGTGTTAAAGGCTTAATGAATGAGACGAAGACTCCGGAAATCATTGAGAAAGGTGTTCTGCGTGCGAAATATGATTTATCAGTTTATAAGGATGGGACAATCCGTTTTGATGCCACTAACGCTCCGTTAACGCATTTTAAGCCTTCCGAAGTTGGGGTTTCTGTTGAGAGGCTTAGGCAACTTGGCTATACCCGCGATATTTATGGTGCACCTTTAAAAGGTCCAAACCAGATGTGTGAACTGAAAATTCAAGATGTTGTTATTCCAAGGGGATGCGCAGGATACTTTGTACGGGTTGCAAACTTCACTGATGAACTTTTGACGAAGGTTTATGGTCTTTCGCCTTATTACGCGGTTAAGCGTGTGGAAGAGCTTGTGGGGCGTTTGGTTGTTGGTTTGGCTCCTCATACTTCTGTGGGCATTTTGGGGCGCATTATTGGTTTTACACCTCTGCACGTTTGTTATGCGCATCCAGTTTGGCATTCAGCCAAACGAAGGGACTGTGACGGTGACGAAGACGCGTTAATGCTTGCGTTAGAGGCATTGCTTAACTTTTCTCGTGAATACCTGCCTGCACAAATAGGGGGGATAATGGATGCACCGTTGCTTTTGATTCCGATTGTTAATACACAAGAGGTGCAGAGGCAAGCACATGACGTTGACGTTGCTTGTGCTTACCCCGTTGAGTTTTATGAAAAGACTTGGGAAAACGCGGAAGCCAAACGCGTCAGCCGTCTCATAGACCTGATCGAGTATAGGCTCGGAACCGAGGCGCAGTTTGAAGGCTTTAATTACACGACGCCTGTCTCAAACGTCAATCTTGGAAATCCTGAAAGTGCGTACAAAAGGTTCAAAACGATGATTGAAAAGCTGAACAGTCAGCTTGAGTTGGCTGAGAAGATTGAGGCTGTTGACGCTAAAGAGGTAGCCTTGAAGGTTCTAACAACCCACTTTATTCGGGATATTGCTGGAAACCTGCGAGCGTTCTCGACGCAAGGCTTCAGGTGTAAATCGTGCAATAGGCGTTTCCGCCGTTTGCCGCTTCGCGGGAAATGTCCGGCATGCGGCGGGTCGCTAACCTTAACCGTCTATCGTGGCGGTATAGAAAAGTACTTGGACGCAGCGCAGCATCTGGTTGAGAAATATGGGTTGCCGCAGTATTATGCGCAGAGAATTCTGCTCATGAGGGAAGAGGTTGATGCCTTGTTTGAGGGTAAGAAACCGAGGCAAATTAGCCTAGTAGACTTTGTCTAGGGGTGAAACCTTTTCTATGCATAGACACGTAATGATTCTTGGTGCATATGGTTAA
>JAOUPS010000106.1 GCA_029879735.1 Candidatus Bathyarchaeota archaeon
TCGGAATGTTTCTGACTGTCAGTTGTGTTGGATTGTGCACGAAGAAATATCTGTCTGCCTCTGGGTCTAGGATTTTACGGTTATGAGCGTACAAGTTTTCCCAGCTCAAAACAACGTCTGAAGTTTTCGGTCCCACATCAACTATCAACTTTTTAATTGCTTCCGGCGTTATTCCCCGTCTTCTCAAGGCTGCAAAGGTTGCCAGACGAGGGTCATCCCAATCTTTATAGAGACCTTCCCTTATTCCTTGAACAATTTTTGACTTGCTTAAGGAAGCCCCCGTAATTTTGAGCCTGCCGTAATGTATGGCTTCTGGATACAACCAGCCCAAATACCTATACATGAATCCCTGACGAACCATGTTCGTCAAGTGTTCTTTTCCCCTGATTATGTGGGTTACGCCCATTAGGTGGTCGTCTATGCCACACGCGAAATTGTAAAGAGGCCAGACATGGTATTTGCTTCCAACCCGTGGATGCGGATATTTTTCAGAATCTATGACGCGGAGTGCAGGCCAGTCTCGAACCGCTGGGTTTGGGTGGCTCAAATCCGTTTTTACGCGAACCACGGCTTCTCCTTCCTTACAGCCGCCTTCCACCATGCGTTTCCATCTTGTAGCATGCTCTTGCGGCGGTAAATCGCGGCATTTGCATGGTTTACTGGCTAACGCTTTTTCTCGGAACTGTTCTGGCTGGCATTTGCAAACATAAGCGTTACCGTCCTTCAGCAGTTTTTCAGCGTACTCGTAATAAATGGCGATTCTGTCGCTTTGAATGTATTCCTCGTCTGGTTTGCATCCAAGCCAAGCCAAATCCTCTCTAATACAGTCATAAAACTGTAAAACTGGCCTTTTCAGTTTCGGGTCTGTGTCCTCGAAGCGTAGGATGAATTTGCCTTTATACATGTGTGCATACTCGTAGCATAAAACAATGGCTCTGGCTGAGCCTAGGTGCAAAACACAGTCTGGGTTCGGCGAAAAACGCGTAACAACCCTGGCATACTTATTCACGTTAGGCAAGGGCGGAAGACGCTTTTCCTCCTCAACCTTCTCCTTTACGAGGGCTTCCGGCCATTTCTCCTCAACTATGCGTTTCTGCTCATTTAGTGGAAGACTGTTAACTTCCTGAACAACTTCGTTAACAAGGCTGGCGATTTCCTTTGCGCTTGTTCTTAACTCTGGTTTTTCACCCAAAAGTTTTCCAATGACCGGACTTGTCTGTGCCTTGCCATTATGTCTGGTAGCGTTTAGCAAAGCGATTTTTCGAATTATTTCCTTGAGTTCAGCATCTTCTCCAAATGTCAATTGTTAACACTCTGTTATGATGTTTATATTTTTCTTTCAATTAGAAATTTTGCGAAGGCGTTTAATTTTCCCTTCGCATCTGAAGCTGGTAGAAGCCTTTCAGCCTCTCTCCAGCCTTCTTCAACCATTTCCCTTGCAAACTGCCTGACGTATTCTATGGAGCCATACTTTTGCATTATTGCTATGGCTTCGTCTCTGAGTCCTTGGTCTGAAGTGTGCATCTTGAGTATTTCAACGAGTCTTTCCCTATACTTGGCGTCTGCAACCTTCAAAGTTTGGATAACCATCAGAGTTCTTTTTCCCTCTGTTATGTCTTGTCCGCGTCCACCCTTCTTTTCTGCAAATTTCGTGCTTGTTAAATCTAGGATGTGGTCTTGCATTTGGAAGGCTACGCCTATGCTCTCAGCGAAACGTCCAAGCTTTTCGGCAAGCTCATCTTTTGCATCCGCCAGTACAGCGGCGATTTTTGCAGCCATCCTCGCCAAGGTTCCGGTCTTGTAGGCGCACATCTGCAGGTAGTCTTTTTCATCTATTTTGTCCGCGTTTGCTAGGCCTCTGTGCCATGCTACGTCCATTGCTTGACCAAGGCTCAGGCTAATCATCTCCTGCACGTAAATCTCGTAGATTTTGCGTAGTTTTTCTGTGGAAACTTTTTCTCTGTTTTCCATTAGCGGTAAAAGTGGCAGGTAGTACATTGCGTTTCCAGCGTTTATTGCTATGTCCAAGCCGTAAACCTTGTATGTGCATGGTTTTCCTCTTCGGAGTTCGGATGCATCCTCTATGTCGTCTATCATTATCGTTCCGTTGTGAATCACTTCTGGGATTATGGCGAAATCAACAAAATCTTCTGGATTCTTGCCTAGGGCTTCGAGGACTAATAGGAAAAGGCTTGGGCGCCATCTTTTTCCGCCTCTGTCGAGAAACTCCCATACGGGCTCCGCAATCGCTTTGTTTAGGGCTTCTGGGTCATATGTGTGGCGTGGCGGATTAATCCTAAAGAGAACCGCGTTTTCTGAGAAAATTCTCGGAATGTACTTCTCAATAACCTTGTCTATTAAAGCTGCTTTCTCTTCAAGAATTTTCTCGATATCCAAAGTTTAATCCCTTCCTCTCCGTGCATAGCTTTCCACTCTAAATCCTCTCATCTTTAACCATTCTGCTGTTTTACCCGTTATAACAAGGGGGACCTGCCGCAAAGTTTGAACGGAATCTGCTCCCGCAAGGAACATAACATTTCTCAATTCTTCTATTAAGAGCGAAAGAGCATTTTTTGTTTCTTTTACGCCTTTAACTGCTGCCTGCAACACTGGCTGGGAAAGACTTGATAGACTTGCACCTAGGGCTAAGGCCTTAGCCACGTCTACTCCGTCGCGTATTCCTCCGGAAGCGATGACCGGAACGCTTACTGTTTGGGAACTCTCAACGATGCTTATAGCTGTTGGGATACCCCAGTCCCAGAAAACATCGCCCAATCTGCGTTGGAAACTTTTTTCACGCCTTTTTGCACGGTGGTACTCAACCGCAGCGAAGCTTGTGCCACCCGCTCCGCTCACGTCTATGCCTTTCACACCAGCAGCCTCAAGTCTCTTTGCTTCTTCAGCGGCAATGCCGGCGCCTGTTTCCTTCGCGATCACGGGCTTTTCTAGTTCTTTAGCGATTTCACCTATTTTTTCAAGCACTCCTCGGAAGTTTGTTTGACCTTCTGGTTGGACAGCCTCTTGTAGTGGATTCAGGTGTATTGCGATGGCGTCTGCTTCAATCATTTTTATTGCTTTTTTCACTTCTTTTAAGCGGTATCCGTTGACGAGTTGCACTCCGCCGATGTTAGCGATTAGAAAGGCTGTTGGAGCCTTTTTTCTGGCTACTACAAAGGTTTTTTCAAATTTTTTGTTTTCTATTGCTGCCCGTTGACTGCCAACACCCATTCCTAAGCCTAGTTCTTCCACGGCTTCAGCTATTGTCGCATTGATCTTCGTTGCTTCCGGTGTTCCACCGGTTATAGCGCCTACAATTAGGGGTGCAGCAAACTTGTGGTTGAACACAGTTGTGGATAGGTCTATCTTTTGTTTGTCGATTTCTGGTAAAGCCTTGTGAATAAAATGGATGTCTTCGAAACCCGTCGTTGTATTTCTTGCTTGAACATTCTGGTTTAAGGAGATTCTAATATGGTCTGCTTTACGCTTTCTCGTTTCTTTAGCCAACTCTATTCCTTCTCTACTAAGGTGCTTTTCACCTTTTTCTCTTTAAGAGCTTTATAAATATCGTTTGGTTTTTGTAGTATCTGGGGAACAGGGTATTGCGAAAGCCTTCACTTCTCTATTCTGACTACATCATCTTGTAATCGAACTAAGTCCCCTGTCTCTATTTTCGAAATGTCAATCGTATCAATGCAAGGTATTTCCGAGATTATTGCTCCTACGGCAACCACGGTTTCACATTCTTCGTTTATGATCCCAGCAGGAGCAGTATCGTTCTTTTTCATCCTGTAAAGAGTGTAGGATCCAACTGTTGATCCTTTACCGTTCGGGAAAACCAGTATTTTGTCCGTCACTTTCTTTCCCTCGAGTTCGTGGCCCTTTTCTATGATCACACCAGTGTCGGGGTCCACTCCACCGTAAAACGAGATTGGTTGCGAGGTGGTTAAGGCTTCTCCTTCCGCAACTCCCTTTGAGATTATTCTTCCTTTCAGCTCCATTTTCCTCTCACCGCAGCCTCTATACACTCTTCTAGGCTTCCCAGTTTTGTCTTCATGCCGTTGTGTCTTGAATAGTAACATCCCTTTGCAGAGGTTGTTGCAACCGACCTGAACCTTCCTTTCAATGGAGCCACTGCCATACAAGTGTCGCAAGCGAATTTTCCCCCAAAGTTCTCAATTGTTTCTGTGTAGCCTCTTTTGTCAGCGAGTTGTTTCATTAGCCTTGAGGTTGCAACCCAGAATTCAGTGTTCGAAGATACTGTCTTGTTTTTTGACAATTTTGCTATTTCAGCGACTTCCTTAATTGAACAGTGGGGACAGCCTATACAGACGAAGTCTATAGTGTCAACATCATCGTTAATGCTTTCATATGCTTCTTTTATGTCCACATCTTCAATGGTGACCTTCTCTTTTGGCAGTTGATGTTTTTCAGATCCAGGGGTTATTCCCTCCATGAAGAACAACGGTTTTGAACCATAAGTCACCACTGAAGCACAGAACGATTTCAACTCATCCAAATCCGCTTCTTTCACGCCTGTCATGTATGGTATCTTGTTTCCAACTTTTTTACCAATGCACCAGCCAAGGGCTCCCCAATCTGATATTTTTTTAGGGTTAACCCTCACGTCTACATGAACGTCTGGTACCCTGTTCTCTTCCAAGTGTAGCCCGTAGGACGGTGTTTTGCCCACAAAAGCAGCTGCAAGGGCTGATGGACCGCCTTCCCTGTTGGTCTTTGCCCCGATAACGGAGTTAGCGAAAGTAACTGCAGACGACTCGGACCAGGCAACATGCCTTCCATACGTTGGTAGTCTTCCTATCAGGTATGGTGTACACGTGCAAGAGATGATTATACCCATTTTTCTGAAGGCCTGTATGACTAGGTTTTGTTTCTCAGCGAACTCTTTGGAGATTCCGAGTTTTTTCCAGTTCTCCAAGTCCATTCCTGCAGGGTTCAAGGTTGTGAGAACCTTCACTTTTCCATCCCTTGCTAGTTCATCTAGAAATTCTAGACCAGCATCGCCTAGGTTGTGGTATGACACACCTGCCACTTGAACAGAATCTATGTTTATGAGTTTTTCAGCGCCGTAGATATCTCCTAGGGCAACGAGTATCTCCATGGATTTTTTTGCTGTGTAACCGTCTTCTCCGTTCAGCATTCTTTCTTCTTCTTTTATGAGGTGCATAAGGATCACAGGTATTTGTTTAGATCAACTTTTCTGTATTTCTCTTTTTTAAACCCTTTATCTGTTTTTTTGAACGGGATCGTTGCGTCTAACCCCGTCTTGCACGTTGTCGCTTTTTTTCCTTCAGTTAAATCTCCAGATGGGTCAAGAGAAGACCCTCTTTGTTTTGGAAGGATGACAGCGTCTTTGTCTGCTTGAAACCTCGTTGCAATAGCCCACTCAACGTCGTTTGGATCATAGATGTTTATGTCATCATCTACAACAATACAATGTTTCAATGAGCGGTGACCTTTAAAAGCTGCTTCAATCGCTTTCTTGCCATCATCCGGGTTCCGTTTCTTTATTTGCACTACAGCATGAAGCCAGCTGCAACCACCAGGAGTTATGTAGACATCTTTGCATTCGCAGACCTTATTGACTTCATTGAAAATTGTTGGTGCTTTGGGCATTCCCATTAGGAACTTGTGTTCATTTCTTCCAGCAAGTATGGTTTGGTAAATGGGGTTTTCTCTGTGAGTTATGCACTTGATCGTTATCACTGGTTGCTGTCTCACCCTATCCACAATTCCTGTCAGGTCTAAGAATGGTCCCTCTGCTGTTCTCTCTTTTGTTATCCTTCCTTCTAGTACAATCTCGCAGTCCTTCGGAACCTCAACATCAATGGTTTTACACTTCACCAACTCTGTTTTTTCCAGTGCATTCGCCATTCCCATTTCGTCAACGCCTTTTGGCAG
>JAOUPS010000041.1 GCA_029879735.1 Candidatus Bathyarchaeota archaeon
GTAGCTGAGTTCATAAAAGAAATTGACGGGGTTAACAGACTTCGGGACCTAACTAAGAGCGATAAAGTGTAACTTTATCTCCAGCTTTTGTTTTGAAGTTCTCTGCGGCATTCCCTTGATTTACGGATATTTCTAAAAAGTTGTGGCTTCCGATGAGGGCTAGTGGTTGTTGTGCTTCAACTTCCGCATAGACTTTGCAGAGCCTTAGTTTTAGCTTAGTATTTTTGAGCTTAAGGTTAACCGTTGTCTTTATACTCATTGATTCAAGCTCTTTCTCCTTGAAGTTTGTGATTATGTTCCCGAAGCCGTCTATGTGTATAACCTCGCCTGTTAGCGTATTCTTTTTCTTTGTTATTTTCGCGAATTTTGGCGTTACAATTCTATGGATTTCCGGTCCAAATTCTGATGGAGGCGTTCCCGTTGCTAGGTGGGCGGCCGCAGGCGCGAAGATGTCTCTTCCATGAAAAGTATGGGAAATTTTCGGAAGCATCAGCTTTGGATTTGTTATTTTGTAGACGTGTTTTATGCCTTGACTTCTTGCCGCTAATGCTAGTACGCCGTTGTCTGGTCCAATACAATAGGCTTGCTTTGTCTGTATGAGTATGGCTTCACGTCTTGTTCCAACTCCCGGATCTACAACTACCACGTGAATTGTGCCTTTTGGAAAGTATGGGGATGCGGCAGCCAGAACGTGTGCACCCGTTCTTGTGTTAAATTTTTCTATCTGATGTGTTATGTCAACGATTTTCGTGTTTGGACTTATGCCTAGTATAGCTGCTTTCATTTCTGCTACGTAAGGGTCTCTTAACCCAAAATCTGTTGTTAATGTGATTATGGGATTCGGCATGTTTAGTTCAGTATGAGTATTCTTCTTCTTGTGCTTTTTGCTCTTCCGCAGTCGCATTCTCTAGATATGCGGCTGTGGCCCTCTCTATTTCTTCTTTTTTCCTGTGTTTTTTTCTAGAGCTTATGTCGAGCATAAGCATCAAGAGATAGGGTATCAACAGATACCCCACAGCGAGAAATGGACTATGGAATAACACTACTAAACTGAATATTTGGCCAATTTGTCTGCCTCCATAAATGGTTAAGACATCTTGAATTACAAAAGCCATGAACGTTAATGTCAAGCATACGAAGAATTGGATGAGCACGCCTCTTTCTTTTCCAAGAATAGCCGATGGGATAGCAGATGATAAGAGGAAAACCCACGCGAAGGCATAAATGAAGACTATCATGTCGATTCTGGAGACTAACCAAGCGCCTACTGAAGGCCAAAACATTTCAATGTAATCCGTAACTGTTGTTACTGCTGTCTGGGTGAACAACTGATAACTAACCATTAAAGTCCAAGCAACAGAAATGTACACGGGTGTTACCCAAGCTGCTTTTCCCAAACTCATCCATCCTCTATACTTATTTAACCATCTTATATCTTAAGCTTTACGCTACCACGCTCTCTATTCATAAACCATACCAAACATAAAATAAACAACAACATTATTCAGTAAAGTTGCGAAGCTAGAAGCTAACTATATAAAAGGATTGCGAGGTATGCAAAGAGACATGAAACTGACGACTAAAGATGTGGCTTTGACAGTATGTTTTACAGCTTTGTATACGATTTTCTGTTTCTGGCCAGCGTTCCCCATAGTTGGCTTACCAAGTTACGCCATACCTTTAGCGGCACTTATAGCTCCAGTAATTGGAATAATTCTTGGGTCACACTTGGGCGTGTTATCAACATTCTTGGGCGGAGCAATAGGATTTTTTGCAGGTCATTTCTCTCCACTAAGTTTTGTATCCGGTATAGTTACGGCGTTTTTCGCCGGCATGCTATATGCGGGGAAGCGAAGTGTTTGTGCCTTTGTGTATTTCTCGCTTCTATTCTTTTTCGGGTTTTATCCCTTCGTTGGTCCAGTTTGGCTTTATCCACTATTAATGTGGTTTCAGATAATCGGTTTTCTAGTTTTGGTCTCGCCGTTGCAGTCAATGGCTTTAAAGAACATGCGGAACTCTAACAATGATAATTCAAGGCTTTTACTTGCCTTTTTCATAGTTTCTCTGACATCCACCTTGGCTGGTCAGATTGCTGGTTCCCTAACGTTTGAGCTTATTTCTTGGCCTATTTTCATAGCGGATGTTAACGATTGGACGGCAGGGTGGCAAGTTCTCACATGGATTTATCCAATAGAACGAATAATTATTGCGTTAAGCACAGCACTCATTGGAGCCTTCCTATATAAAGTTTTGATGTTTGCAAACTTAGTGCCCTTCATTAACCGAGAAAAACGTAATGGAAGCATTTAGTGTTTTAAGGCGTTCTACAAATTACGTTCTCCAAAAATTTCTTGCTCTCCACAATTTCCTTTTCACTCCCTCGTATTTCAAGGGTAAGCCACCCCTCATATCCAACTTCTCGCAAAAGATCTATGAGATCTGGAAAGTTGATTGTTCCCTTTCCTATGGGAAGATGCGTTGCTTTTCGATAGTCTTTTTCCAATGTGGCGTCATGAATGTGTATGTTCAGCAGTCTATGTTTAAACACGTGGGCCGCCTCATAGAGGTCGATTCCTGCCTGGTATACGTGCCCTACATCCAGTAAAACTCCAAGTTTCTCTGAAGGAAACTCTGAAACGAATTTCGCGAAATCATGTAAACCTCCGAAGATGAATGGACTGTAACAAAATGATTCCAATGCTATCTTGATGCGACTGTGACTTGCGAAATCTATCTCCGCCTTTAATAATTGAAGGAAACGAGCTCTTGCCTTTGATAGAAGCTCGTTGTTCACTTTGTTTCTTGCCGTAAAGAACGGCGGGTGAATGGACACCAGTGTTGAAGATATTTCCTTGCAAAGTGTTATTCCATAATGTATCTGTTTCTGTGCCGCAACGTATCCCTCTTCTGTCAAAGCGAACTTTTTTGCATCGTAGATTCCTCCGACATGCACGTTTATCTCCATATTTAGGCTGTCAAGAACTCTTCTCAAGCGTTCACCTTCAATGGAAACAAAGTTTCTTAGCGGACCTATTTGAATAGCTTTGAAACCTAGCGAAGCAGCTTTTTGCACAAACCTTAAAAGGTCATCAGTGTTATATGGCGGGCCTGCTTTGAAGAATCCCTTCGGAGCTGAGTGAAGAGCCACAATCATGCCTTGATCGATCCTTTTACTTTCTCATCGACCCTGCACAAAACTCGCAGATTTCATATTGACAAGGTTCGTAAAAAAGTTTTGTGACTATTAGTAAGACCGTGATTGGCAACGGACTGGTGAAATTCTGATAGAAGTATGCCATGGTTTTCCTCCGTAAACGTTTGAAATATTAGCGCGGACAACGTTTACTTTAGCTATTGATTGTTGTTTCACAAGAGTTTTTTGGTTATAGATTTACTGAAACTATATTTGCGCTTTAAGGCAAAGGCGAAAAAAGAAGAGCGGTAAATCGAATGGTTTCTCTAACCCGAAAGGCTGTTGAAAAATATCGTGAAGTAAGCGAGAAATTGACGAATCCATCCATGCTCTCTGAACTGAGAAGTCTCTTTGAAAGAAGATACACTTTGGTGGAGTTGCTAGAATGGCTTCACAAGACAATTGAATGGAGTAAGAGAGACATAGTTCGCCACAATGACCCTATGGAAATAATAGCCTACGGTAAAGGAAGATGCGGAGAGTTTAGCATTTTATTCACCGCCCTTTGCTTAGCTCACAACTATCGCGCCAGATTAATCCTCGACATGTCTGACCACGTCTGGACAGAAGTGTGGGATAACGAACAAAAAAAGTGGATTCACGTGGACCCATCAGAGAAAAAAATCGATGACCCCCTAATGTACGAAAGACAATGGAAGAAAAACTTGAAAGAAATACATGCCTTCGAGAATGGCAACGTAGAAAATGTAACAAAACAATATAAAATGACAGAAAGCCAAGTCTAGTATTTGTATTCACTCTAGTTGCCTAGAAGGATTAGAAGAGCTATTTCTGTCCGAAAGTGTTCATGAAAATGCACTCGTTCGACGGGATCATCATGTCTGCAGAGCCATAAACACCTTCATCGAAAACGACAGAAGCGTCTCTAATCAGAACTATCGGAGTTTTCTCAGCTACTTCGCCCATTAGCAAATGCGCTGCGGAGGCCAAATCATCCGCAACCGCCTGCTGTGTAATGACTAACGGCTTTCCAAAAATATCTTTTTCTCCTCTGCAGTCTATTACCGGTTTGAATCCGGCAACCGCTAAAGCCAAGCCAGTTGTGCCTATCCTAAGCGGCATCAAACCACTGTCAACGATTAAAACGGCGATGCTCTTGCCTGTCTTCCGCATAATTTCTTCTCTAATGCTTTTCGCCCACTCTCCAGCGTCTTTTGGCCATAAGACTACGGAACCGACAGGCGCGTTCTTGTTGTCTATTCCCGCATTCGCGGTTAAAACTCCGTTCTTAAGTGTTAAAACAGCCTTTTCAACTCCTCCATAAATCTTGTCCGCTTCTCGTACGATTAACTCTGCAAACTCAGGCTGTAACGAAAACTTTTTTGCAAGCTCCATTGCCTTGTCTGAAGGTTTAATGTCAGTTAGCTTAGCCACACGTCTTTCGGCATATGCTACAATTTTCGAGGTTAAAGCCAATATGTCGCCGTCTTCCAGTTGTAGATCTTGTCTCTTCAGTGATTTGATGGTCGCTTCAACTATGTTGTCGCCAGTTTTCACGATTTCTGTTTTGACGGCATAAAGCCTCATATAATTTCACCCGCTATGCAAGACAGGGACAAAAACCACCTCATCTCCATCTTTCAGTATGGTTTCCAGACCGTTCAAAACGCTGATTTCCTTTCCATTTACAAGAATAAGTGTGTTGGGTCTGGGGTCTTCTAGCTCTGGGCAGATTAATGCCCTTTTAAGTTCAGGTAGTTCCTCGACAATTCTGTTCATAGTCTCCGTAAGCAGGATCGCGTCTTTAAACTTGATGGTGAGCTTACTTTTGCCGGAGATGCTGCGGAAAACCCCAAGAAATCTCGCAGTCACTTCCATCTTTCTTTCTCCATCTTCATAAGATATTATACAACCACTATCACTGAAATATCATTAACGTTCGTGCCCGTGGGTCCTGTGAAGATAATGTCGCCGAGCTTTGAAAAGAAGTTGTGGGAATCGTTCTCAGCCAGAATTTCCTCAGCGCTCAACCCCATCTCCGCCGCTCTGACCAAAGTTTTTCCATCTGCTATGGCTCCTGCGGCATCCGTTGGGCCGTCCACCCCGTCAGTGCTTAACGAAGCAATAACCACACCATCCACGTCGCCAAGTTTCAATGCGGCTGCCAAGGCTATTTCTTGATTTCTCCCGCCCAAACCTTTTCCCGTAACGGTGACCGTTGTTTCTCCTCCTGCAACTATGCCTGCTGGTTTTGGAACAGGATTTCCAGATACAGAAACTTCACGAGCTATTGAGGCCAACGCAACTCCCACATGTCTGGCTTCCCCTTCAAGGATGGACGTTAACAAAAGAGTGCTTAATTCCGCTGACTTAAGGGATTCACATGCCACTAGACTCGCGAATCTGTTGTTTCCGACAACAACATTGTAAACTCTTTTGAAGGCTTTGTCGCTGGCTTTTGGGGTTTCGGGGATTAGCCCCTTCTCTCCATCAGACAAAACCCTTTTTATGGATGTTGGAGCTTTGTCCCACAAACCATATTTTTTCAAGACTTTGATGGCGTCGCTGAAGGTAGTTGAATCCGGAACAGTGGGACCTGAGGCAATAAATTCTAAGGGATCGCCTACAACATCTGAGAGAATCAGATTTAAAATGGTGGCTGGATATGCCCTTTTCGCGAGCCAACCTCCCTTGAAATCTGAAATGTGCTTTCTAACGGTGTTGATCTCGTTTATTGTTGCGCCGCTTTTGAGCAAATCCTCTGTGATGCTTCTCTTGTCAGCGATTGAGATTTGGCCGCGTGGCAGGGGCATGAGGCTTGAGCCTCCGCCCGAGACTAAGCATATAACAAAGTCGTCTTTCTTCGATTGTTCCGCGATTTCCAGCATACGCTGCGTTCCTTCTACGCCTGACTGGTCTGGAATTGGGTGGCTCGCCTCGTGAAGTTCTACAATTTTTGTTTTGTGTTTGCTACCGTGAAGAATGTTTACAAATCCAGCCGTTATACGCTTGCCTAGAATCTGCTCTAAGGCTTCAGCCATTGGACCACTTGCCTTGCCGCCACCGACAACATAGATGTTTCTGAATTTTTTCAAATCAAATGAGTATCCGTTTATTTCGAGCTTGGGGTCTTTTAGTGAAAGTTTTGATTTTATAATTTTTTTGGGGTCGATGGCGTTCAACGCGGATTCGAGGCTTCTTAGGGCTAATGTCCTGGCTTTTCGATTGAGTCGTGTCCCGCCATTTTTGATGAGTTGTTCCTTGTTATTTATTGTTATCATTCAGATGGCCCATCGTTAATTTGCTAGAGGTTGATGCGTAAATGTAATAAGTTAATGCTAATAAAGAATTCCGCAAGCTTCCAGCTGGTGAATTGTATGTCAAAACCAAAAGTTTATGTTGCTCGGGAGATTCCGGAAAGGGGTCTAAAAATAATAAAGGAGCGTTTTGACGCTGAGGTTTGGCCTGAGTATGCTCCACCGCCGAAAGAAGTGATAATGGAGAAGGTTAGGGATGTTGACGCCATTGCTTCACTTTTGTCCGAAAAGATAGATGCAGAGGTTTTTGATGTTTCACCTAGATTAAGAATTGTGGCTCAGATGGCTGTTGGGTTCGACAACATAGATGTGAAAGAAGCAACAAAAAGAGGCGTATACGTAACAAACACGCCAGGCGTGTTAACCGAAACCACAGCAGACTTCGCATGGACTTTGTTGATGGGTGTTGCGAGGCGTGTTGTTGAAGCAGACAGATATGTGCGTAATGGACTATGGAAGGTTGGCTGGCACCCCAGCATGCTGTCGGGCAGAGACGTTTACGGCGCAACAATAGGCGTTGTTGGAACTGGAAGGATAGGTTCCGCTGTTGCGAAGAGAGCGAAAGGCTTCAACATGAAAATCCTCTACTATGATGTTATTCCCAGACCAGAACTAGAGAAGAAATTGGGTGCAAAACGTGTAGATTTAGATACGCTTTTGAGAGAATCAGACTTCGTCAGCGTTCATGTTCCATTACTAAAGGAAACCTACCACTTGATAAATAAGGACCGGCTTAACCTGATGAAGAAGACCGCCTACCTAATAAACAATTCAAGGGGACCAGTTGTGGACGAAAAAGCCCTATACGAAGCGTTAACGGAAGGATGGATTGCTGGCGCCGCCCTCGACGTTTTCGAGCAAGAACCAACACCAGTGGATAATCCATTACTTACGCTTGACAATGTAGTTGTCGCTCCACACATATCAAGTGCAAGCCATGAGACACGTTCAAAAATGGCTGAGATGGTTGCAGAAAACCTCGTTGCATTCTTTGAGGGGAGAACACCGCCAAACCTGGTTAACCCAGAAGTTACGCAAGTGAGACCATTAACCAGACTATTTTAGACAATAGTTTTCGACAAAACTTATCCTAACCGTTAAATATCCCCTCTGTTCCTATTTTATTTTCCTTTCAATGTTTGGAGTAGAGGATTAGATGGACTCTATATTTGCGAAAAGAATGGAACTGTTGGGAACTGAAACAGCCTTTGAAGTGCTTGCGAAGGCGAAGGCTCTTGAAAAACAGGGAAAAGATGTTGTGCATTTAGAGATTGGTGAACCGGATTTTGACACGCCTAAAAACATTAAGGAGGCTGCTGTAAAGGCTCTCTATGCTGGTTATACCCATTATGTTTCAGCTGCAGGAATTCCAGAATTGAGAGAAGCAGTTGCAGAGTACATTTCAAAAACTAGGAATATCAAAGTTGACCCAGACGAGGTTGTTGTAACGCCTGGTGCTAAACCGATAATGTTCTTCAGCATGTTGGCGTTGGTGAATCCTGGCGAAGAGGTGATGTATCAAAATCCGGGCTTTCCAATCTATGAATCTGTGATAAATTTTGTTGGAGCGAAACCTGTGCCAATACCGCTTAAGGAAGAGAAGGATTTTAGGCTTGACCCGGAATATGTTAAGGAAAACATAACAAAGAATACTAAAATGATCATTCTGAATTCGCCGGAAAACCCGACTGGAGGAGTTTTAACCAGAGAAGATTTAAAGGCTGTAGCTGACTGCATAACAAACCGAGATGATGTGCTTGTACTTTCAGACGAAGTTTATGACAATCTAATCTATGAAGGCGAACATGAAAGCATTGCTTCGCTTCCGGGAATGAAGGAAAAAACAATCTTGCTGAATGGTTTTTCGAAGACCTATGCCATGACTGGTTGGAGACTAGGTTATGGTGTGATGCGGAAAGATTTAGCTCAAAAAGTTACTCAGTTGATGATTAACTCGAACTCTTGCACCTGCGCCTTTGTTCAGATGGCTGGTGTTGAAGCCTTAAAGGGTCCTCAAGACGAGCCCGAAAGGATGGTTGCCGAATTTAGAAAGAGGAGAGAGGTCATAGTTTCAGGCTTAAACAATATCAAGGGCATAACATGCAGAAAACCGCGTGGAGCATTCTACGTGTTTCCAAACATAACTGGAACAGGAATGGACTGCCGCAGGCTTTCGGATTATTTGCTTAACAAGGCTGGTGTGGCGGTTTTGCCTGGGACATCCTTCGGTGAGTATGGTGAAGGTTATCTGCGTTTGTCCTTTGCTAACTCCGTTGAAAATATTAAGAAGGCTTTGGATCGCATAGCTGAAGCGGTTAAAAACCTCTAAGTTTCTTATTTTTTGACATTTTATGAGTTGGAATGTCGGTAATAAAGCGAAGAAGTTTACAGGAAAAGGATGAGTCAGAAAAGCTTCTTGTGTCCATAAAGCGGGGTATTATGAGGCTTATTCCGTTGAGTATGTGAAATTTTGTGCTGATGGGTTTATGAGTGAAGGAGCTTTTTCCGACCCTGAATATAGAGAGGGATATAACAGGGTAGCCGCATTATTGGTGACGCTTGCCAAGTCTCAAGAATTGGTTATTGATGTTGGTTGCGGAGTTGGGTTTTGGTCTACACTTATGGCAAAACATGGAGCCCGTGTGGTTAGTTTGGATCAATTGTCAAGGCTTCTTCAAAAGTGTGGGGGGAGAACTAAACGGTTAAAACTGGAATCTAAGATTTCAAGGATTTTGGCAGACGGTTTTACGTACCCTCTAGAGATAGCACTTTTGATGGTGCAACCCTGAACTGGGTGCTCGCCCACATTCAAGTTAAGAGAGGCAAGGCATTTTTACGAGAGGTTGGAAGAGTTTTGAAATGGGATGCGTGACTTATGATTTCGGATAGTTATTGGAGAGGGCAGAAGGAGGAAAAGAACAAGTTCAAGTTAGAAGTACAGATGAGGGCGTGTACGAAGTCTACAAGTATTATTATAGTCCAGAAGAGATTCGTCTCCTCCTAGAAAATATTTTAGGCGATGTCATACGTTTAGAGACCACGCATTATGAAATGATTTGTGTAACCAGAAAATATGAAGACTAGTCTTTTCCTTTTTCTCCGGTTAAAGTTGCAACTATGTCTGAGGCTAATTGTATTAGATTGTCTGCTTGTTTCATGGCTGTTTCTCCGTTTGCTTCTCGCAGTTGTAGTAGTTGCTGTACTGTTTCTTCGATTCCTATGAGGCATCTTAAAACTGGGTCGCTTATTGTTTGTGTTTTTTCTGAAGTTTCTTTGATGATGTTTTCTATGAAGGCTGGCTCTCCTAGGCTGTAGTGGATTGCGTTTCGGGCTTTTCTTACAGCTTCCAAAACTAGGCTTGGCGCTATATACGGCATTTTTCTGGCGGCTTCAAGTTCCGCTTTTGCCTCGCGTAGATAGCGCAGTGCCCAGCTCCTCCTATACTCGTCCATCATGTGCTTTCCCTTTTCACGCTTGTTAGAAATAAACTTGCTTTAAAAGGTTACTCGCCCTCTTCAGTGTTGTCTGAGGATGCTATTGACATTCCAGCAAAAACGTGTGTTATGTATCCGGCAATCTGGTTTCTCACTTTTGGTGTTGCTCCCTGTATAAGCGTTTTAACCGCCTGCTTGTTGCTTTCAAAATCTTTAGAAAATTTGTTGGGAAACCGTCTAGCGAGTTCTCTCGCTAACCGCTTAATGCGTTCTGTTCGCGCCTTGCCCAAACCATGGTTTCCTCCAAGCAAACACTGGCTGTTTCGCCTCCAACATTCAAAGCTACGCTGAAGTAAACCTTCATAAAGCAACATGACTAATTTAACTTTACTCATCCTAGCGCGCGTTATCTCGTGATCTTGGTGGCTTCGATGACCATGGACTGGGGAACCCTGTAATGCTTCTTCATGGAAGCATGGACTCTAACCCCCTCCTCTAGGGGCTGAGGCTCATCGAGTCCCGTAACGACTAATCCGTGTTTGGTCAAAGCGTTCACGTAGTCGAAGAGGGTTCGGTGAAAACCTGTCGTCACGAAGCTTGATGGCAGTCGATCATGTTTCCACTCGAAGGTATAGCTATGCCTGCGTAAATAGTCGGCAATCCAGTAGTATATGTACTCCTTCGAGCCGTCTTCACGGAGGCGTGTCTCCCACCCGCTCACTACTTTCCCATCTAAAACTCGAAACATTGTGAAGCAGGGATGCTCCATCAAAACGACAAATTTTCCCCCTGTCTTCAGGACGCGGGATGCCTCGGATATTGCCCCCTCGTAGTTCCGTATATCCATCAGCGCCATGTAGCAGAATGTGAGATCAAAGCTCTCGGATTCGAGCATGTTTAGATTCGCTGCATCAGCAGCAAAGTACTTGACCCCGAGGGGATCCCTTTCTTCCTCCTCCACCGCTGCCTTGATCAGAGCTTCACTGAGGTCGATACCTGTAACTTCTGCACCCGCCTTCGTGAAAAATCTTGAGAAATAGCCCTCACCACAGCCCATGTCGAGCACCTTCTTCCCTTCAACGTCTCCAATCATCCTCTTTAACGCCGGGCCGTTTAGATATTCCGAGTAGTAATTCTTGCCGCTTCGGACGAACTCGACCCAGCTCTCGGCACCCTCGTTCCACCGCTTCTTGTCATCAGACTCCATCCTATCCGCTCCGCATTGTTAATAATTCAAACTATCTAAAATTAATTAGTATTAACTTTTGATCGGTGTTGACATTGTCACCATCAACGAGGTCGCGTGCTTTTCTCAGAGATGAAGCAATTTCGCAGCATTTCCCCAACTATCTTTGGAATCCAGTCTTCAGGATAACCAAAATTCCGAACAGCTTCTAACGCGAATTTAGGCGAACACAAAGGGTAGTCTGAATCAGTTTTCGGGAAAAACTGAGGAAAGTCTGAACCAAATAGCAAATTATCTGGTCCAATTTGCCGCGTGATCCAGCAGAATTGCTCTTGGAATGGCGTTTGATAAAAAAGTGTACAACTTGCCGAAAGGTCAAAGTATACATTAGCGTCGATTGCAGTTCGCTGCTTGGCGAATCCATAGACGCCAAAATCCATAAACCACCACATTCCGACATGTGCCAAGCATATTTTTGTTTCGGGGCTAGACAGAATTGCTTTCAACAATTTCGATGGCTGTGCATCGTCCCAAGGAGAATAAGAATCGATAATTACGGGCACATCCAATTCGGCAGTTCGTTTCAACACTTCAATCAAAGCTGGATCACCACAGTCAAAGTCCTGAGTGTTGGGGTGAAGTTTGAAACCTTTAAGTCCCAGTTCTTCTACACAACGATTCATTTCTTCAAGTGCCGCACTTCCATCTCTCGGATGAACAGAACCAAAACCCTCAAAACGTGGATCTTCCCGGCAGATATTTGAGAGCCAGTTGTTCTGTGCTCGCGTCTTTGCTAGATCGCCTTTCTTAGCCATTACTAGCAGAACAGAAATATCGATCCCAGCCTCTTCCATATTTGCCAGGATCTTGGCTCTGCCCATTTTAACAGGTATACCGTTCGCATTGGCAGTTTCACTCTCGTCAATATGTACATGAAAGTCAATTATGACTATGGCTTCGTCCTCCTTTCAAAATTGTTATCGTATGCCTTTTTTAACGTTTTTGTGGCGTGCGCGATTTTAAAGACTTATGTATCGAGAGTTCTTGAATCGCTTTTATGACCATAGCAAGAGACCTTATGGTCTTGTCGGGAACTATCTGATCTTTACTTAGGTTGTTGATCTTTCTCGAAATCGATACGAGTGACGTAGGGTCAGACTCGGCTATCCTGTCTCGCCCAACCTCGGCTGAAAGGTATATCGCTTTGAATCCTGCATTTTTGGCTCCCCACACATCGCTCTTCAAGTTATCGCCTATATGAACGATCTCATATGGCTTCACTTTCAATCTTTGTGTGGCAATTTGAAACATTTTAGGGTTAGGCTTGCGAATACCTACTTCGTCAGAGAAAAGCATGAGATCAAAATACTCTGCAAGATCCTCTCTTGCAAGAAACCTCCGTAGACCGAATCCCGGAGTTAACCCTGTGTTACACATCAGTCCAATGAGCTTGTTTCGGTCTTCCAACCACTGTAGCACTTTACTAGCGTCTGGGTTCAGATAAGGAGTGACTTTAAAGAAAGGTGAAACATAGGCTGAACTTAGATCGTCAATCCATTCTTCTTTTATGGTGATCGAACCCTCTGAAGCTGTTCTGATGATGAACCGAATCTGGTCTAGATGAGTGACCTCGTTATTCATCCGCCAAACGCTCTCAAGCCAAGAAGCCATCTTCTTAAAGGCCAACGCCAAACGCTCAACAGAGATCTTGACCCCGAATTTGCTCAGGGTCTGTGCAATGCTCTCACAGCGAGCATTTGTCCTTCGTAAATTCCACCCATTTTTTTCGAAAAGCAAAGTCTCCCAAAGATCAAAAGTCACTGCCTTAATACTTGGTTTGCCTGCGCTCAAGGTTACAACCTCATTGCCCTCATATCTTTCAACCTAAAATACTCATTTAAACTAATAACGACTACCACTTTCTTATTTTCCACTTCTAAATTTATGCGGAAGTTATTCCATTTAATCTAACTTTACTTAGATGAAAGGGTGGTGTCAGTTTTTCGACTCCGCTTGGATTTCAAGTACAAACACCCCTAACTTTTCGAGATGTCGTGGGTAAATTTCCTTTAAAAGTCTTGAGACCTGAGCTTTAGTTAGGCCTGGGGCAATTAGATTTGTGTCTTCTTTATTCAACATACTGTCTAAGGTTAAATATTTGCGTATGTCTTTAACGCGAACGACAATTGTTTCTGTACGAGAAGCAAGCTTAATGCATTCTCCATGCTGGATTGTTCTAATGCTAGGGTAACCTACCCGAATCTCAAGCGTTTTTTGTCCATTTTTAATTAGGTTAAGGTAGTGTTGTTTTACTCTCATTAAACGCATGAAATCTTCTCCTAGGAGTTTAATGCCCCACTTTTGGAGTTTGCTGCTTCAGCAATTATCTCATCCGTATCCTCAGCATATTCCTCGTCTGAAAGATGCACATGTGCGTCAACAGACCTCATTTAAACCACGGCTTTCACTAGACTACCTTGAGGTTTGCTTTTATAATTTCCCCTTTTATCTGAATACCACTGAATGTTAATGGCAGATTTTGGCAAATGGAGAGCAATAAAGGTTAAATATTTCTTTAAATAGAAAAAGAGGCTACTGAGGAGTCTTTATGGCTGGTTTAGAACTGGCAGTTGCCCCAATGCACAGACTGTGCAAAAAGGCTGGAGCCGATAGAGTAAGCGAAGCGGCAGCAAAAGAACTAGCGAAAGCACTAGGAGAAATAGGAATAAAAATTGCAAAAGAAGCCTTAGATTTTGCGATGCACGCCGGAAGAAAAACCATAAAAGCTGAAGACATAGAAATCGCTGCCAAAAAAGTCATGGGCAGATAGCTTTCTCATCCCCTTTTTCTTTTTATCATAAACCAAAAGCATACCTCTGTACGCGAAAATCCTATAAGCAGCCTTTCCCACTCAACAAGCGAGGAACAATCAATGGGTGGAAAAAAGAAGCTCAGCTTGAAGCAGATGGAGCGCATGCATAAGAAGAAGGATGAGCAAGAAAAGAGAAAGGAGAAAACACCAGCATCGGCAAGGGAAAAGAAACCCTCTGGAATAGTTCCACCAGACCCAAAGAACGAAAAGATAATCGGCGAACTGAAGAAAATGCGGGTTCTAACACCATACACCGTGGCTTCACGGCTTAATATAAGAATAAGCGCGGCGAAAGACTTTCTTGAACATCTAGAGGAACACGGCGTAATCCAGATGGTTTCTGGGGATCACAGCATCAAAATCTACAAAGCAGCAGATTAGGGTCTCGAATTTATTTCCCTCGAATGTTTCTTTATCTGCTACTGGTGGTCAAAATCTAAAATGGGGTTTCCTAAGAGAATCTACACACTCGACGAAGTCAAAAAAGCTGGAGAACTCGTCGAGAAAGGCTACAAACATCGTTTAAGAGTTAAAGGAAGCCCAAACTTCAAGCGGAAAGTGAGACAAGCACTAAAGCTTGTCAAAACCGCTGGCTTTTACAATCTTTTGAGAACCTATATTCGGAGCATAGTGGAAATCGACGGGTTAACTCAACTTCGTGAAGCAGACGCGACAATCTGGGCGAATAAATATGCCGTGGAAAACCCTGTGGATGCCGCCAGCCTCTTTATGCAAAAGGCAAATCACATGAGGCAGTATCTTGAAGGCAAGCTGTACTATGGAGGCGCGGCAGAAACGCGTTCGGTTCAAAGACGCATAGATTTCCTTGAAATACTGAAAAAGAAAAGTCGGAAAAAGGAAGTGAAAGAAGAGTGTGAAAGGCTTTTAAGAAGCTGGAGTGAAAGCGTGTTTCTATAATTAGCTTTGAACGGATTTTTCTACCTTAATTTTTGTCCCGCTCTTCACTCTTTTGAACAGTTCAAGATTTTTTGTTATCTCGCCGAGGATGTTCACCGGACTGTATGGCTGCGATTCTCCATAGAATACGCATATTGCGCTTCCCATGGGCCAAAAGGCTATTGTCCCCTTTTCCACCGTGCCTTTCGCCTTTTCCTCTCCCATTTTCACTGGTATTTCGAAGTACACTTCTTCCTTCCATAGAGCTGCTCTACCCTCTATCGGAAGTTTCCTAATTATCATGTTTATTGTTCTGGGTGCTAAATGCCGCACAAGCTCTCCTTCGGCCTCCCCCAAGCCATCAATTACGAATTTTATTTTTGCCCGTGAGATTTCCGTTTCTTCGTTACTCATTGTTTTCCGCTTCCTTGGACGAATTCTTCCAAAATTTCTTCCAGCGTGACTGGCCCCAACACTTTGAGTTCATATTTTGCTCTAACAGTTGGTTTGTCGATAGTCATCACCCTTCTTAGATCAATCGGGGTTCCAATCACCACGGCGTCACAAGGCGTGCGGTCAATAGTCTCTTTGAGTTCAGCTATCTGTTTTTCACCATAACCAACCGCCGGAAGAATTGCTCCTAAATGCGTGTATTTCTCGTAGGTTTCCTTTATGGAACCAAAGGCGTAAGGTCTAGGGTCAACCATTTCGCTTGCTCCGAGCTGTTTAGATATTATTGCTCCGGCGCCATAGGGCATGTTGCCATGCGTTAATGTTGGCCCATCCTCGATGACTAAAACCCTATTTCCTTTAATCAGTTCTGGTTTGTCAACCGTTATGGGTGAGGCTGCCTCCAATATTTTGGCTTTCGAATTAACCATCCTAATGTTTTCCTTAACTTTTTCAACATTTTTCGGATCCGCCGTGTCAACCTTGTTGATTATTACGACATCTGTCATCCGCAGGTTTGTCTCTCCGGGATGGTAGGTGAGTTCGTTTCCAGCCCTGTGTGGGTCAGCGACAACAATGTGTAAGTCAGGCTTATAGAAAGGTAGATCGTTGTTGCCTCCATCCCAAACGATAACGTCCGCTTCTTTTTCCGCTTCTCTCAGAATTTTCTCGTAGTCGACTCCTGCGTAAACGATTATGCCGTTGTCAATGTGTGGTTCGTATTCTTCTCTCTCCTCGATTGTGCATTCATACTTTTTTAAGTCTCTATAGGAAGCGAAACGCTGCCATATCTGCTCTCTTAGATCTCCGTAGGGCATTGGGTGTCGTATGGCAACAACCCTTAAACCCTTGTCTTTCAAGAGTTTCGCAACTTGTCGTGATGTTTGGCTTTTTCCTGAACCCGTTCTAACGGCGCACACCGAAACCAATGGGACCTTAGCTTTCAGCATTGTAGTTTTTGGACCCATTAGGCGGAAGTCCGTGCCATTCGCCAACGCGATGGAAGCCTTATGCATGACATACTCATGGGGGACGTCGCTGTATGCGAAAACCACTTGGTCAACATTATACTCCTTTATTAGTCTTGGCAGTTTCTCTTCCGGATGGATTGGTATGCCGTTAGGATAGTTTGGGCCTGCAAGTTCAGGCGGGTAAATCCTTTCTTCTATGCCTGGAATCTGTGTGGCCGTGAAAGCTACAACTTGATAGGCATCGTTATTTCTGAAGTAGACGTTAAAGTTGTGAAAGTCTCTGCCAGCCGCGCCCATTATAATAACCTTAATCTTCTGCATATACGGTTTCTCTCCAAAACCTCAAATAAGCGGAGATTCAATACTACCTAAATTATCCCATATAAACCTTGAGCGAGAAACCTATCCTACGAGATGTAGAACTGATTCACTTATGAAACCTGTCTGTTTTGTGTTAACGCCGGGATGCACTGGCAGCGAAAGAACATGCTTTGCGGCTTTCTCTGTTTCGGGAAGTCTGTATCTTCCGAATTTCCTATAGTATGGCATGAGGTGTATAGGAGTTGTATAGTAAACTTCTGCGCCTATGCCTTTTTGTCTCAGTGCTTCAACTATTTTGTCTCTTTTGTTTCCTTTTGGACCCTTTAGTCTAATGGTGTAAAGATACCAGCTGTGTTTGCAACCTTTAGGCTCTTTTGGCAACTGTAGGTTCTTTGCTTTTCCAAGTTCTGCTGTTAGTCTTTTGACGTTTTCACGTCTTTTGGCCAAGAATTTTGGCAACTTCTTCAATTGCACGCAACCTATTGCCGCCTGTATTTCCGGCATGCGATAGTTGTGCCCAAGCATGAGTGATTTGTACTTTTCCTTTTCTCCGTGGCTCCTCATGAATCGCATCTTTTCAGCGAGTTCACCGTTGTTTGTTGTTATCATTCCACCTTCGCCCGTTGTCATGTTTTTGCTTGCGTAGAAGCTCCAGCATGCAGCATCCGCGAAAGTTCCTACAGGTTTTCCCTTATAACTTGCGCCATGGGCTTGAGCTGAATCTTCAATAATTGTCAGTCCATGTTTATCAGCGATGTCCTTTATCGGTTGCATGTCGGCTGGCAAACCATACAGGTCCACGGGCATTACAGCCTTGGTCTTTTTTGTTAAGGCTTTTTCAACTTTCTTGGGAGAAATGTTGTGTGTTTCAGGGTCTATGTCCACGAAGACCGGTTTGGCTCCAGCTATTGCGATCACTTCGGCTGTTGAGACGAATGTGAAGCTTGGCAGAATTACCTCATCACCTTGTTTTATTCCAGCTCCTGCGATTGCTAAATGTAGAGCAGAGGTTCCTGTGTTTACGGCTATTGCATGCTTCGCTCCTACAAATTTTGCGAAGGCTTTTTCAAACTTTGTGACCACAGGTCCAGCGCCTAATCCATGGGTCAGAAAGCCACTTTTCATCACCTTAACAACGGCTTTGATTTCCTCTTCTCCTAGTCGTGGGGCGTTGATTGGAATCATGCTATCGCCTTCTAGGTAGTATGCTGCTTTTATGTTAATAACTTGTGCCTTTAATTTGATATGAAGGAAATTGGAATGTCAAGATGATGGAAGGTTATCGTTCAGATTCTTAACTCTATTTAGAAATTCCTGCAATTCTTTTTCTGCGTCTACCTTTCTTTTTGTTAGAAACTCCAGTTCCTCTGATATTTCCTCCATCCACTCTTTAATGGCCAAGTTGCACTCTTCATTGGTCA
>JAOUPS010000107.1 GCA_029879735.1 Candidatus Bathyarchaeota archaeon
ACATTGGTTTACACCGGACCCCAACTGTCTGATGGCATTGCTTCTGGTACGTTGAACTCTATTGTAAGTGGCGCAGTCTTCTCGAGTCTTATCTCAACGATTATGGCTTCTCTTACCCCGGCAGCTTGCGCAGCGCTGAAAGTAAGTATTAGGTATGCCTTCTCGAAAGATTCTAGTGATTCATCACCGTTACTGTTTTCAATGAAGAGTTGAGCTTCTCCGGCAGGTACTGCGGCTGCTAGAGTATCAAGACTGGCGTCGGTTGGATCTGTCGTATTGACGCCGTGATATATGTTTGCCCAAGCATCGGCGCCGACCTTTAAGGTGACGACTGTTTCGTTCTGCCACATTGCGACATACTTGACTCCGTAAGCCCTCAACGGTATGACTACATTGGTTATGTTTGTGCCACCGAGGCCTGTCTTGACGAAAACGGTTCCATCGACGCATAAGGGAGTGCTGGCCTGATGCAACCCTTCCTGTATTGCGGTTTTGCCGCGCTCTGTTGCGAACAAGCCTTGGTTGACGACCATGAAACTGAACGTTGCAGCGATGATAACGAAGGCTATGAGGATTATTGCTGCTTCTAGGCCTATGATTCCCCGCTTTTGCTTAGCCAGTTTAATCAAAGCTTTTTTCCAATTCATCTTGTTTTCCTCTTTTAGGCGTTGCATGTTTTACACTTAAGTTTATATTAAGTATTATGAATCGTTAAACCATATTCAGAATACATTCAGGTTTCAACTCGAAAAAGTGCAATATTACAACCTGAGCATAAAGCCTTGAGTCCCAAAAATTCCACATCTTGGATTGAAAGGCCTTCTAGGTATATTCTGAAATTGATTAAAAAAAGGAGGAGAGTTTTAGCCTAAATCAATGTGCGAGTTTTTGGGTATACCGCCTGGAGCTGTACGTACAACAGTTAAAGCAGCACCCTTCGCGCCTTTCACTTCAATTTTCACTGTTTCATAATCTGCAACCGCGTGACGTGCCCCAGTTGCTGTGACAGTTTCGTTAAGGTGAATTATCAGAAAAGCCTTTTCAGAAGACTCAAGAACCGAATCCGAGTCGCAGTTGTACATTACGAACGCAGCCATATCTGTTTCGTTCATTGCATAAGTTTCGCTCAGTCCACCTATCAAAACATCAAGATCTGCCTCATCAGTATCATTCGAGTAAATCCCATTATATATGCTCAGAAGTGTTGCATTAGGCAAGTAGATAGAAACTACAAGTGCCTCTTTCTTCAAGTCAAATGCTGATTTTCCAGCCGAAAGCTTCACTGGAAAAACTATCCACTCAATATAGCTATTATTGTTTGTCTTTGCTGTCACTATTCCGTCTAGTTGCAATGCGCTCAACGACTCGTCAAGTCCCGACTGCATCGTTTCCTTCGTTTTCTGAGTTGTGTAGAAACCCATGTTGATAACCACGTAGCTTAGGGCTGCGGCGATTATGATGAAGGCTATCAACACTATGGCGGCTTCAATGCCGACGATGCCTCTCTTGTCTTTGAAGAGTTTTTTCACGGTTTTCACCTCTACACTGGCACATATGTGTCCTTCGGCATCGACACAGGTATAGAGAACTCGATTGAAAGCGTGGCACTTTTCTCAAGCCTTATCTCAATGTTTATTTCCGCTCTAGCGAAAGCTCCATCTTCATCTGCAAGCGTTACTATCATGTAGCCTTTCTCACCTGAATCCAAAGCTTTGTCTCCATTGCTGTTTGCAATGGCGAGAACAATTCCTGTTATGCGGGTTCCACCATACTGCCCATGTGTGCAGACGGGGCCGCTTTTCTGGAAAGCCACAAAATCGTCGAATTTCTTGCCGGTCGGGTCATAAGTTTCAGTTGGATCGGAGTTATTGTATAGTACTCCATAATACATGTTTGCCCACGCATCTTCACCTACCTTCAACGTCATAACCGTTTGTTCTATTCCCATTGCTACAAATTTGACTCCAAAAGCTTTCACCGGGATGATCATAACGGTAACGTTTGAGCCATCAGAGCTCGTTCTCACAAATGTCGTTCCGTCTACTATCAATGGCGTGCTTGCCTGCTTTAGGCCTTCTTGTATTGCGGTTTTGCCTCGTTCTGTAGCGAACAAACCTTGGTTTATCACCATGAAGCTAAACGCGGCTGCGATAATGACGAAAGCTATCAAAACTATGGCAGCTTCTAGGCCGACTATCCCCCGTTTCTGTTGTACAAACTGCCTGACCAGGCTTCGTAACATCGTATTTTTGGTTTTCTGGTTGCATGATGGACATGTCACTTTTCTTAGCTTTGATCTTGTATGCCATTGGTATCCACATTTTCGGCATTCAATATTGGGCTTTTCCCTGCTCATCTTCCACTACCTCCACCACTACTTAGACTTACAGTCTATATTGTGTATTAAGACTTAATAAACGTTTCTGAAATCCACATTCAAAATACATACCTAGAATATCGGCTTAGAAAGCTACACAGGCAGTTCTATGCCTGGCAAAGAGCCTAAGATGTTCCCTACGAATATTTGAGCACCCATCCACGCTACGCCACTTACTATTAAAAGGATGCCTAGATTCAAGAAGAATGTTCCCCAGTACCCCGCTGAAACTTCTTTAGCCGTTAAGGCATTCACCACAGCCATTATAAAGATTAACGCTACGTTTCCAGCTTCAACCACCCCCATAGGAATAGCGTTGAAACCAAAATAGGGCAGTCCCACCAAGGACTTGGATAGGAAGTCGGCTAGCACCAGTAAAACTACGAGTAAGACAACAGTAATGGGCTGCATAACCATCATGATTATTTGGAAGCTCTTAGCCACAACTGCCCTTCTTTTCCTAAACTCTAGGAACTTGACAACACGATTTCCGAGGGCGTTACCTATTTCAAGCGGATCTGCACCTCTGCTTAAGGCGTCGAGGAGAATTCTATTGCTTATGTGAACTTGATGGGACGCAGCCTCTGAAGAAAACGTCAGCAAAGTTTGAGCATGAGCCAGCCCAAGCTTCAACCTCACCAAAGCTCTTTTAACAAGCTTCTGTAATGGTCCGAGCTCCATGTATAAGATGTAGGAGAAGGCAGCTTTCAAGTCTGATGTGGAGGCCAAGTTCTCTCCAAGAGCCTTCAAAAAAGTTGGGTAGTTTCTATCAATTTTGTCGACGTATCTTTCCAAGTTATACCCAAAAATTCCCGGAACCATAGCTCCTATACCGACCACAATAAAAGCGAAAGCAGCACCCTTTGTGAAGTATAGCAAGAAGGCAAGCACCGCTGAGGACGGAACGAAAGCTAGAACACTCCATTTTAACCCTCGATAAAGTTCCGGCGGATATCTCCCTATATAAACAACATTTTCTGTAGGGGAGGTAACTTTGAACAGTATGTACATGAGTGCGAGAGATATGCCCGCAATCACATAGCCGAAAACTATGGTGTTTGGGTCAAGCATGAAAACCGTCATCAGCGCCAAAGTCATTATCAAGAACACTGTGACGCTTTGGAAAGCTGTGAATATTCCTCCAATCGTCTTTAAAGTTTCAATCGACCTCATATAGTAACCTGAATACTCTTCCATCAATGTCGAAGATTCCATTTCTAAGTATCCTTTTGGTTCAACGCTTGAGAACACGTTTGTGCACCGGACAAGAATGTCCTTAAGCGGAGACTTCACTGTTTCAGCAATCTGCGCTGTAGCCTTCGTGAAACCATATCCAAAATCCTCAGCTAAATTACGGACCTTCTGAAAAACGCTACTGTAAAATCCGTATTCTTTATTCTCAGCCATTGTTGCTACAAGATCCGGTGGTGACGTCTCTCCCATCGATAAACCATACATGTGAAATATGGCTGTGACAAGGCTGTAGTCAACTTTTGTTGGAACGCGTCTTTTCGTAGCGTATCTGAGCAAAACTACTACACCTATTCCTATGGATGAAACAAGAATAGCCTCAAAGATTTTTCCAATAAACATGTAGTAGACTGAGAAAAGAAGAGAAGGAATCAACATAATAAAAGGTTTTCTAGTTTTTATTTCCAAGGAACCTTCATCTCTTTTACTTTGCGGTAGACTTCCCACACGCCTTTATGTCGGACCTCTATGACTGTTTTCCACACATCACTATATTTAGGAAAGTTTTCTGAAAGGAAGCTAAGTATTTCAGCTCTAGCTTTCATTTCTTTGTAGAGTTCTACTAGTCTCTCCTTTCCCCACCCCCTGTAAGTGAGAACCTTGGTTTCTAGATGGTAGCTTGATCCCATGAAGCGAAGTCGATCCATATCAGGATCATAAATAAACGTGGGCAGGTAGTTCAGTCTAGCTTCTTCAGATTCATACCCGATTATTTCATTGATCGATGTAACTCTACGTATAAACTTTTTTCCGCGCTCCATTCTGGCTTGGAAGATAGATAGGTTTAACCCGTCCATGTGTGTTTTTGGAACGTTGATTGGAGCTGATGTAAGCCTTTGGAAAAGCTGTCCTAGGGTTCCAGCGTGCATTGTTGATAAAACTGGGTGACCTGTTTCAATAGCTTGGAAAGCTACTCTTCCCTCCTCACCTCTTATCTCTCCCACTATAAGATAGTCAGGCCTTTGCCTTAGGGCAGCCTTCAAAAGGTCGAACATTGTCACTTTCGTTCCAGTATGCAGTCTTGTAACTTCTCTAACCCAGTTTTTATGGAATATGTTTATTTCAGGTGTTTCCTCAATGCTAACGATTTTAGAGCTGGAGGTAATGAAGCATGTGAGAGCGTTTAAACTCGTGGTTTTGCCTGAAGCAGTTTCTCCACAGATGAATGCTGAAGCTCCTACATCAAAAATCATCCATAAGTATGCCGCCAAGTCAGGTGAGAATGTACCCCACTTAATCAAATGCGCAACAGAAATAGGGTCTTCAGGGAATTTTCTTATTGTGAAGTTGCTTCCCTTAAGACTTATGTCTTCTCCGAACACTATGTTGAACCTGGACCCGTCGGGCAAGTGTATGTCTATTATTGGGTTTGTGTAGCTTAAAACCTTCCCATACCTTTCAGATATGCTTCTTAGCAAACGGTTAATTTCATCTTTTGAAACTTTTATGTTAGTTTCAAGGTGACCGAACATCTTGTGATAGACGAAGATTTTTCCTTCTCCAGGGATGCTTATGTCTTCCAGCCATGGATCTGCTAAGAACCCATCAAGGAAGCCGTGTCTAATCTTCTCTCTTAAAAAGTAATATAAGACATTCTTTTCATCTTCGTCTTTCGATAGCTTAACCCATTTCTTCTTGATGGCTGTCCTGAAAAGAGAAGCCAGAACTCTTTCCTTTTGTTCAGTGTATTCCTTATCTTTCACAAGTCTGGCAACAGCAGCTTCAATTGTATCGAGTAGGTCATGATCCGGCTTTTCGGGTTCTATAAGATAGTATCTGCCGATTTCTCCTCCAACTTGGATGTGGACATATATTCCCAAGCCCAAAGGATATATTACATTGGCTTCGCTTCCATACTCTCCTAAATCGAGGTTCAACGTATATTTAGGTTTGTCAGGTAACTTCTCCCAGTATGAAGCCAAGTGTAAATGCTCTTTAACAGCTTCTTCCAAGTTTTCGCAAACAGCTTTTTTTAAAAGCCAAACCTCTTCTTCTGCTTCTCCATTTCCTTCGTTTTTGAATGGAGATTTTAGCTTGGAGATTTTGGCGGTTAGTTTCAATTCGGTTTTCTCCTAAACCTTTACTCCGCTAAGAGGCATAACCCTTAGACCGATTTGAGGATTAATTTCAAGAGTTATGGAACTTTTCCTTTCGCCAGTTACACCCCAGAGCTTAACAATTCTAAGCAGTTTAACATCGATTCCTGAAATACTTGTGTTTTTGAGCACAAGGTAAACGTCTGAACTTG
>JAOUPS010000108.1 GCA_029879735.1 Candidatus Bathyarchaeota archaeon
GCTCACGGTTTCAAAAAGGAGGAAGGCTGGTCTTCGTTTAATCCAGAAAAACCCCTAGTCATAGTCAAACTCGAAGAGATAGCTGAAGAAATAGGCCTTAAATCTCCTTAGCGCCCTGTTGCAATGGGTCCTAAGCTTCAGCATCTACCCGTCAATTCCCAGAATTTCTGCTTTAGGAGGAGACTCTAGTCCGCGTGGGCAAGACGCTAGCCACCATGGCTAAGGCTGGACCCACTATTAGACCAGCCCACGCAAACAGGGCAATGAGCCCTAGGATGGCTAGGTAAACCCTCTTCCGGATGTTTACTTCCCCTCCACTTCTCAGGATAAGACGAAGGACCCCAATGCCAACGAGGACAGGTATCAAAGCCAGCACAAGGGTGACCCCTATCTCCGGCACCACAGGAGTCTGAGTTAGGGTTAGGGACATCTGGAAGAGGATCATGACGCCTGTACCTACAAAGAGAAGACCCGCTAAAGTCCCCACCCAATCTAAAAGTGTTGGAGCGAGCCCTCGCTTTCTAAGCCGCCAAACCATAAGCCCAAAGCCGATGGCAAGGATGGCTGCCATAGGGGCAAAAATGACGACCAGGCTTTGGCCCTCCCATTGGTACACTGATATTAGGTTGAGGGGAATGAGGATCCATTCGCTGAGTGTGTATTCCTCACGGTCCCCTATGGCTAAGCCGTAGTGACCTCCCTGGGATGGTTCGTATACTGCTATGTAGTACGTGTCTGAGCTGGGAGCGTCTAGGGCCAAATCGGCGAGCGAGTAGAAGCTGCTGGGTGAGAACGGCTCGTAGGTAGCTTGGGCGGGTTGTTCTCCTCCTACCACGAGAGCATCGGCTCCTACAGGTACTTCCACATAGTCGGGGACATCGCTTTGATTGTTTATGTTAGGACCCATGAGTACGAGCCCCGGAGTGAAATCTTTGTCTTCGGGATTTGTGGATTTCAACAACATTACATGAATCCTTTGACCTTCGGTGATGTTGAACTTATAGTATTGGGCCTCACCCCCCTCGTGCAGTTCTGCATATATAGCCCAAGACTTGGTCGGATTGGGTATGAAGGTTGCTGTGGCAAGGCTCTCGTTGTTTCCTGGGGTTACCGGTGCATGGGCGAGGGCTGCGGGTATCAGACGGAGGCAAGGGAGAGTCGAGGCTGAGAAGATGATGAGCAAGAAGGCCATAACATATAGGCGTGCCGGTCCAGCACGGAACTGTTTGGCACGTTTTGATCTGCTCAACTCGTTTTCTCCTAAGTCTTATATTTATAAGTCGGAAAGGTTCGTCTTTCCCACCCTCAGATCTGGAAATTTTTCTAACAATTGCTTAGCAGTCTCTGCAAGTATCCTTTTCACACCATCGGTTTTCTCAACTTCGGAATCAGGGTAGATCCTCACTAAGATTCCGTCTTCCCTGCGACTTATCATTGTAAAGAAACTAGTCTTGTTCCCCTCTTCGATAACTAGTGATTCGATCAAGATGGATTTCTCTTCGCGATCAATGTACGTGTTTGAGGTTTTGAGAATGAAAACTCCGTTTCTAACGAAAAGGGGATCAACTTTGTCAAAGATGTCTTTAATGTAGACTTTTCCGTTTAGTACCACATGGGGCATTTGGGATCCCTTCGATCATTTGAGTATTTTATTCAGAAATTCATTATTTGGGCATTATTACTCGGTCAATGACGTGGATAACTCCGTTGGTGCATTCGATGTCTGTCTTTATGACCTTTGCACCGCTTATCTTTACTCCTTCTGTAGTGTCAATAGAGATTTCTTGGCCTTGAACGGTTTTCGCCCTTCTAAGTTTCATTACATCTGTTGCCATAACTTTGCGTGGCACTACGTGATAGGTAAGAACAGAGGTCAGTTTTTCTTTATTCTTAAGTAGCCTTTCAATTGTTCCTGATGGCAATTTGGCGAAGGCCGCATCATTTGGAGCGAAGACAGTAAACGGTCCTTTACCACTCAAGGTTTTCACAAGATCGGCAGTTTTTACTGCTTCTACTAGTGTCTTGAAAGTGCCCGCTTCTATTGCCGTTTCTACTATATTTTTCATATTTTCACCTCCTCCATCTATTTCTGGCGTGCATACGCGCTGATATTATTCGGAATTATAACTTTTAAATTTGTGTGACTGTGACACAACAGTAACAGTTTTTTGATGCACGCTCATGGGCGCGTTCATTTGATAATCAAAACTTCCCCATTGTAGCCATCTACTGCTACGACAGCGTTATCTTCGAGTTGGGTGGCGCCTTTAATGGAAGCCACCGCGGGAATGTTGTATTCTCTTGCCACAATCGAGCAATGCGAAAGCATTCCGCCCGATTCGGAAATTACAGCTCTAGCCTTAGAAAACAAAGGAGTCCAGCTAACGTCTGAGTACGGTATCGCTAGTATGTCTCCATCTTTGATCTTGTTAAAATCCTGTATGCCTCTTACAACCTTTATTCTACCTATGCAATATCCTCTTGAAGTTGCCACGCCTCTCAACTTATTAAAAACCTTGTTTCTTATCAGAGGCTCCGGAGGAACATCACCGCATATTAAACCTGGAAGTACTACGTCCTTATACTTTACCACCTCTACTTTTCTTTTCTCCAGATTTTTCCTGTATTCATAGAATTTATTGCTTGATTGAGCTAGAGCTTCTATTTCGTCTAATGTAAGATAGAATATGTCCTGCTCGTCTTTCACAAGACCTTTTTCCTTAAACAGTTTACCAAGATGCAGAAAGTAAGGTCTAAACAGTCCGTATCCGTAAGTGTAGAGGAAATTTACTCTTTCCTTGTATTCTCTGTATTCCGCTGCTTTTCTGTACAAATACTTCAAAAACATGCTTTTGATTCGGCTCTTGACCAAAGCATCGATTTCCTTCTTATCAGTTCGCACACTCTCTGGTTTTGAGCAAACCATTATCATCTTTAATATAAGTTCGGGAGTTTCTCTCCAAGTCGTCTTCGAGAAATCATTACCGCTATCACTCAGATGCCCGAATTTAGCTAGGAAAATCTCAAATTCTTTTCTAAATTCTCTTGCTTCAAATGACTCCAAGAAACTCTGATAACTCATTTTTTGTATTTTGCGCCTTAGCTCTCTAGGTAACTTGTCATACCTATCATGTAAGACAGATAGATGGTAGCTTGGATCTATATCTCTCAACTTTTCTTTCGCTTTGGCAAAATCGACTTCTTCTATGTTGACGCCAACTTTGTCCAGTTGTCTTTTCAACATCGTATTGTAGAAACCCATTAGCAATTGTGTAATTATGTTGAAGTATGAAGCTTCTTTGTTTGCCTCGATTAATCCATCTATACATTCTAGAGTTTCTCTTTCATTTAGTTTCTCTATATTTAGGGAATTAAAAAAGTCGTATTTTTTTCTTTGACTTACCAAGAATTTCTCTATTTCTTTTGCGTACATACTTTTTTTTATAGCAAAGAGTAACATTCGAGGTATGTATTTAAACGTTCTAGCACCTGGTTTAAACTTGGGTCTTTCACTTCCTGCAAGTTCAATTCCCATCAATAACTCTACGGATTCTCTCGGCATTCCTAAAAGTTCAAATATATCTCCCACTACGCCCATGTTGAAATATGCTCTGTAGTAAAAGGCCTTTGCCAAATTGTTTATGTTTATGCCCTTTGCCTCGTTACCTATAAGCTCCACAAACAATTTTTTCCAAGAACTATTTACCACAGGTATATTTACAGACCAGATCAGCGGTTTTATAATACCTGGCATAAATTCTTTAGATATCTTGTTCGAATACAAATTTATGTTTCTTAATGTGGTGATCTCTCTGAGCTGTAGCCAGTAAATTTCTTTTCCATCGTACACCCACTCTAGATTCACTGGCTTGCCATATTTCTCTGCTATTTTTTTGGCCTGTATTACGACCTCTTTCATTGTTGAAAGTATTTCTTCCTTGTCTTCAGGCTTTTCGATCCATTCTCCCCATTTGTAAACCCATCTATCTGGTGTTACCCCACCTTGTACCAAGGCGTCTGCAAAGCCAAAAACTGATTCTACTATGACTTCATCCATTCCGTTTATGGGGTTTTTAGTGAAGACTAAGCCAGAGAATTCAGGGTTTATCATTTCTTGAATGATTACTGCCATCTTTAACTCTTTACCGGGGTTGCCGATTTTCTCAACATAAGCTATTACCTTATCTCCTCTTGTAGACTGCCATATGTTCTTCATAGCCTGAACAATGGACTTAGCGCCCTTCATGTTTAAGTAACTCTCAAATTGTCCAGCGAAGGAGTAGCTTGTTGCATCTTCTATGTTTGCTGAGGGTCTTACACAATATCTTCCGTTCACATCTATCGAATTCTCTATTTCTTTCTCTAAATTTGTTAAAACATAATTGCTGCCAGAAGTATACTCCTCATATGCACTAGAATTGCATACATATGTATCAGGGATTCTAAAACCCTTCTTTTTCAAATAGTTTAATTTACTTGCCCTACACCCAACCTGTGAATCTCCCTTAACGCTTGCCACATTTATTATGTATTTATTCCTTGCAAAAAGATCCCTGAACTTTCTTGTGGCCTTAAAGTATGCAAAAGCATCTCTACTTCTATCAAAATTGAGGTAGAACAGGCTCGCTACTGACAATCCAAATATGGCAAAGGGTACGCTTTGTTCTGTGGGAAGAAGCACAACTGGTATGAGAAAATTGTTTATTATAGAAGAATAGTAAGAATCCTTGCATATTTTGTATATAGCTAACCATATTGCTCCCAGAAGAATGGCTGAAATTGGAGCTAGTATGAGTAATGTCCAGATTAGGATAGTTCTTCCCATGCCTCCCTTGCCTTTTAGAAATATAGAGAAGCTTGTGCCAAGCATAGCCGAAAATATGAAGATTAGTGAGGTGGTGAGATCGCCGCCAAAATAGTAATCAGAAATAATCAATGGAAGCAGCGCCTTTGATGTTTCGCCCATGACTGTTAAAAAACCTGCTGGTAAACCTCCAACCCCAAAGGCATTGGCAACTCCAACACTCTCGGTTCCTTTTTCGTAGATAATCTCACCTTTAGTCACATACGTGAAAATGAAAGCAAAGGGAATGGACCCATAAATGTAAAAAATCAAGATTAATAATCTGCCAAAAAATGAATTCTGACTAAAAAATAGCACTGTTATGGAGACCGTCAGGAATATGCCTCTAAAAAACCAACTGAAGTTCTTCATAGATATCACTTGCTGATTTCACGGTGGGGAACACTTGAGAAGGCACAATCTAATGGTTTTCAAGTGGGACTTTTAAATGTATGTGACTGTGACACAACAGTAACAGCAAACTCGTTAAAGCGCGCAAAAGATAGAAACTGCTACTTATAATCTCTCTCTACAAGTTTCTGCGACTATCTAACAAAAGTTTTCTCTATAAATGCTTGCTGTCGAATCAGCACGAGGCAATAGTGAAGAAACGGGTCTCAAATCCTCCTGGTGCAATCTTACGGGCAGACTCAAGTCTTTTGCATTAGATACGTGCGCATCTTCCGAATTCACACTAAACTAGCTTCTTTATTTTTTCCGCATATCCATCTGCGTCAAACTTTCTCTTCAAACCCTTTGCATTCATATACCTTATCTTACCGAAAATCTGTCTTTCTTTCCATGGGCGATCATGCTTTCCAAAGCACCATGCTACGCCAGTGAATCCATTCGGGTCTCTACCATCAAGCTCATATTTGTTGTTAAGGTAAAGAGCGATTTTGAAGGCATCCTCAGGAGTTTTACTCCATTCGAGGATTTTCTTTCCCCAGTACATCC
>JAOUPS010000042.1 GCA_029879735.1 Candidatus Bathyarchaeota archaeon
AATTATTGGAGCGATCATAACCCTCCAGACGAAGACAAAGACAAAATCGGAGACACACCTTATATCATTAATGAAAACAATGTCGACAGGTACCCTTTGATATATCCTTACGGTTTTGTCCCTAGCCCTGATGTGAATGGGGATGATCTTGTCAACATTAAGGACTTATTTCAAGTCTCTAGAGCCTTCGGCTCAAGACCAGGAGACGTAAGGTGGAATCCATATGCTGACATAGAAGGTGATGGGATGATCAACATAATTGACTTGTACCAAGTTGCAAGAGACTTCGGAAAGACTGTCTAGAGAACGAGCTACTTCCTGTTTCTCTCAGCTGAATTCTAGAGGTGCACAGCGCGCGCGAACACTGATAGCGATTCTAGTAGGAACGTTGATGAAGCGAGTTATATCAAGAACTTGCCGTTTTTGTAGAAGAGTTTGCCGTCTGCGTAGATTTCTGCGTCTTTTTTCATGTCTTTAAGGATGTCCCAGTGAATTGCTGACTTGTTTAAGCCTCCTGACTGTGGGTAGGAAAGTCCAAGGGCTATGTGGATTGTTCCACCCATCTTTTCGTCGAAAAGCATGTTTTTTGTGAATCTTGTTATGTCATAGTTTGTTCCGATGGCGGCTTCTCCGATACGGTCTGCTCCCTCAATTTTCAGTGTCTCCTGCAATATGTCGTTGCCTTTGACTGCTGAAGCCTTCACAACCTTGCCATCTTTAAATGTGAGCTTGATGTCTTCAACTTCTTTACCAACACGTATCCCAGGAAAAGTGAATCTTATTGTACCCTCTGCTGAGTTTTCAAGTGGTGCTGTATAGACCTCACCATCTGGCATGTTATGTTTTCCATCACAATTTATCCATTTCCTGCCCTTCACATTGAAAGTTAGGTATGTGTCTTCACCTATCATACGGATTTCACTCACTTGGTTGAGGAATTCACAAATTTCCTCTTGTTGTTTATGGATTTTCTTCCATTCTGCAATCGGGTTTTCCTTGTCAACTAGACAGCTCCTGTAAACAAAATCTTCGTATTCTGCAAGGGACATTGAAGCTTCTTGTGCTTGAGCAGCTATAGGATAAGGCAAAATTGTCCCTCTGAGTTTTCCTTCGCCACGGCGCTTCCTCAAGATTTCAACAAGCTCTCTTCTAGACGCTGCGTACATCTTTATTTTCGCCGGGTCTATGTTTGCTAATTCTTTTGGATTTGGTTGGCACAACACGGTTATTTGAACATCCATGCTTTCAGCTCTGAGCTTTTCGAAAGGGGATACAAATTCTAGCTGGTGTTCTTGTGCGTGTTTGAAAAAAGTGTAGGCAACATCAAGTTTTTGCATTATTATTGGGTAAGCGTCACTTAATAGGCATTCTTTAAATATTTCGTTAATCAGAGGGAAGGCTAATTCACTGAATCCTATTAATTCACCGTATCCTCGTATGAGCACTTTTTCTTTGGGTTTCACATCTACGCTATAGTGAACGCAGAGCTTAGCAAGTTTCTCAACCCTTGAATCAACCATTAAACTCACTGCCTTGAGAGAGTCTTCTCGAACTCCAGTTAGCTCTCCTTCAGTTTTTATGACTTGTGGAAGAAACTATGGACAAAAATTAGCAACTGATATTCCAATGTAGCTTTTGTATCCTCTGCTATCGCCGCGCTACGTTATTGCCAGCATACATGCGGACAACAGACAGAATGCTATTACCAGCACATACGATAAAAGAGCGTAATACCAGATTATGGTTCATAGCCTTCTGCGGATAACTTGGCCGAAATCTTGTACGCGTATCCAAAAAGCTTCAGCAAAATGCTTGAAAGCGTCGCCAACATTAGTGAAATTGGTTCCCAAAATGCCTGATAACAGTTCGAGCTTGGAGCCGATGCCTCCCCATACAATGTACCTGCAATTCTGGCAGACTAGTCTTTCCCTAAACTTGAAAAGACCCTTAATTCTTCCAAAAATACCCCACGAGGGAAGAACTAAAGGAAGCCTTTCCTTCTTCATCTCCACTCTGCATACCGGACACAAAGAGTTTTCCTCAGAAGACATCAAACCACCGTTATACCGGTTTAACCAACGCTTTCTAATAACTATTATGCGCTAGCAATAAGAATTGCAAACTATAGAAGATTGTTCTATAACATTCTTCTACTCAAAGCTGACCTTAACCATCGTTTCTTGCATGAACCCCGCGCGAATTAGAGAACTAACTGGATTGCAACCATACGCTATTAAAGACAAGACATAAATTGTTGTGTCTATTAGTCAAATAAAACATAGATCGGTTGGACTGATCAGCGCGCGCTTGACGGTGGATAAAATGGGAACAACGATTGAAAACCAAGTGAAGAAGGCTCTTCAAGATCTAAGACCTCGGCTACAGGCTGATGGAGGAGACATAGAGCTACTAGGCGTAGAGAATGGTGTTGTTAAGGTTAGGTTGAAAGGAGCATGCGCTGGCTGTCCGATGTCGACTATGACCATTAAAATGGGAGTGGAGCAATATCTCAAGAAAATGATACCGGAAGTAGTTAGGGTTGAGGCATCTTAGTAGCAAGCTTGAGTGAAAACTAACGAGTAAATCAAGTGAGATTTTGAAGAATGTGCTTGAAGTAATATCTTGCACGCGCAAACTATTCTAAACCATTTTTGAACTTATAAAACTATTCTAAACCATTTTGAGGGTTATAAACGAAAAATAAACGGAAAAAGGTTTTTATTCTAGAAAAACTCATAAATATGAGGAGGAAAAAAGAATGCGCAACAAAAAAGCCCTCGTTGGAATCGTCGCCTTTGCCTTGGTTGCTCTGCTCGTGGTTACGCCTGTAGGTGCATTTCAACACAAATTCTACTCTTACCCCGCAGACATACATATGGAAGGGACCATCACATTAGAGAATGTAGAAACTGATTCCGTAACTGACATCGGAGTCAAAGAAGACTTTGCGGCTCTTGTGCCAATATTTGTAAATCCTGGAACCTACGACGCCGGATTCATTGGAAAAGCCGTAGCCTCAGACGGTTCAATAAAGTTCCTTGGACTGATAATAGTGCCTACATTGGTTGTGCCTATGGTGCGAAGAGGTAACTTCTGGGTAAACTTCAGAGTTGACAAGCCCGACGACCTTCCGAATGGAATATACATCGCTGACGGAGAACTAGAAATAACCATTTCACCCATTCAACCGGGAGAAGCAAAAGTCATCTGGGTCCACATGAAAGGCTTGGTAACCTCATTCGGCGGAGAAGAAGCGTTCGGCGGAATCATGGCGCATGCAAGAGTGGCTGAAGAAGAAGACGACTGGGCAAGGGTCCACGGCTTCCTAACTCAGCAAACATCAACAACAGATGTCTCAGAAGAATACACATTCTCATTCTTAGCTTTCAGACTTGCAAACACGACACAAGTCACATTGAACGACGACTTTGGCAACGACCTAAACATCTCAGGCTCGTGGAACGTCTACGAAGTCACCTGGACCTACTTTGACAACAGCTGGACACGCACAATCGAGCAAATCCTTGAAGAAGCGTCTGGAGATCTAACAGTGAACCTTGAAACCACTGGAACCTTCTCCCTAGGAATAGACGATCTAGACACGATCAAAGGCAACGTAATCTTCTACCACATAAGATACGGCGTTTTCATCGAACCCCACATGTTGTCAGTTAGGCGAGTAAGCGCCGACTTCAACGGTGACTGGAAAGTCAACATGTTAGACATCGCAAAAACAGCCAGAAGTTACGGGGCAACCATTGGAACACCCAGATATGACTTCTTGTCAGACATCAACTTCGACTACCACATAAACATCATAGACGTATCGAGTGTAGCCCAAGCATTCGGACAAGAATACTAGCAACTCCCCCTTTTTTTACATCCGAGTAGACTCTGACATTTCAGTTTTGGAGTGTGGTTTTGACCTCTTAAAGTTCCTCACTTCTTTCTGTAAGCATTACCAGCTTCTTTCTACCTTTCTTTTTTCGTTTCACTATTCCCTTCTTCTCCATAGTTGCCAAGAGAAGGCTGGTCTTGGTCTTCGAAAATCCAAATTGCTCGGTAATGGTTGACTGAAATAAACTCCCATGCGAAGCCTTCAGCAACCTGATCACCCTGTCCTCGTCATCCTCAATCTCAATATCAGGTCCCGGAGCTTGAACAATAGGCTTTGCCTCACCTTTTTTCCTGCGCTTAAGAAGCCAAAAACCAGAAAAGCCTGCGCCTCCAACTACAACTACGCCAACAACAAGCAGCACGTATTCATTCAAGATGTCCATAAAACTTTTTTTCCTCAGAGTAATCCTCGGCTCTTCTACGCTGAAGCTCTCGAGTCCATCCCAAATAATTGTTCGATCGGACTCTCCAGTTTCGTCAGGAACAGGAAAGCTTTCTGCGACTACATATCCTGGAGGGTATTCCACAATCAGTTCACCATTTCCGAAAAGGAAAATTCCATCCACAAAGACATCTCCTATTTCGATTCTTTCCTGGTCCGGTACGAGATTAGCGAACTCTAGCCAATCATACTGATAAGTCATGACTCCATAAGTGACAGTGGTGCTTCGAAAAATACTGCTTGTTATTGTCAAAGGTTCATACGTCATATTCCACCTACCTGTTTTGAGACGCGCTGTCTTAACAAGCTCACTTATGTTGCTGGAAAGTTCGTAATGATACTCCAAACTTGAATAATAATTGAATGTTGCCTCGTCATACTCTGTCTCAAGAAAAGTCTTTCGTTCAATTATCCATCTTGCTGACCCATTCACACCTATTTCAATCTCGTATACAGTAATCCAATCAAGCTCAGACTCGCAAAAACTTATCCAGCTAAGAAAGAAAAACAAAATCAAGAATAAAATCGCGAACAACCTGACTTTCATTCTACTTCAAAGGGATTTTCATAAGCTACTATTTAAGAAATCTGGAAGATAAATGAGGATGAGCTACTCGGATATTCGATTCAGATTCAAAATCTCGTTTATTGTGTCCAGTTTCTTGTACAAGCATAATTAATTCAAATCTCAATTGTCGCGCGCGCTGTGCTTCGAGGGCGAGGTGGACGGTTTTCTACCTTTCGGTTTCAATGTTCTAAATGCTTTCTTGGTTACAGGCGAGAATATTTGGGAACTCGATTCGGGTGGAAACTTGCTGTTTAATTACACCAAGCCGATAACCGGGACTCACACTATCACCCATTCTTCATTCAAGAAGGTAGGCTCTTGCTGCCCATACGTGGGACTAGAAAGCTCGATGGTAAAGGTTAAAGATAACAAATTCGACAATGTTCTTTTCGCTTTTGAGATAATTGACTTCAGCAACACATTTGCAGAATTCTCGCACAATGACGCTAAGAACGTACACTGGTGTGGTGCGCGTGCTGTACAGGCCGAGCAATCAGCTCTAGGATTGGATTTTGGTCCACAAGGTCCATTGCCTGAACCGTCAACATTGCTTGTAAGCCACAACAACATTCACGGCATAGAACTTGCGGACGGAGTAGTAATTATTGATTATGCCCCTATGGTGGGTGCAGGTAAAAGACTGGATGCTATGATCTCTTGTAACAATATAGTTCTTGACGTCGAGGATTTCGGTGGCGTCTTTGGCTTTTTCGCACAAGACGTCAAAGTCTTAAACAACCGTATTACGGGAACTGGACGTGCTGGCATCTACATGGGAATTGTGGAGTTGGAAAGCAATGTATATGATTCCTGTGCTGGCTGGAAGGTCATTGGAAACAATGTGGAAAAGTTTGACGCCCTTGTTGCACCCATATGGCTTGGACCGGGAACGAGTGGCTGCACTGTGGTGGGTGGAAACAACAAGTTAAACGTGTGGGATGAGGGCACCGACAACATTGTGGTTGGGGTGAACAACATGCAAGGAAATCCCCCAGGTCAGGACATAAAGGAGGCAATGGAACAGAAGAAGGGCATTACACGGTCACGCCCCTAAAGAACCTAGAAGCAGAAAATTCAACGAGTCACTAACCAACATCCCCCATTTTTCTCTTCTCGGATAATTAGCTCTATAAACTATTATAACTATGATACTAACAACAAACCTACTCTTACACGCGCGCTTTGCCGTGAGGCTTTTCGTCAGTGTGCACCTTCCGAGATCTAAGCTTTAAATTCTCGCCATTCACTCTCCTTATAGAAGAAAATGGAGGAGAATGAATGAGAAGAAAACCAGTAGAAGGGGAAGAAAGAATGTCAGCCATAGATAGAGAAAGGCAAAACCTCCGTTCAAGGCTTGGATCTATTGAAGGAAAACTTTCCAGCGTCTCCAGTATGATAAGCAGCGTTGAAAGTGATCTAAACTACGTTGAGGGAGCAACGGCCTCTCTCCCCGCCAGGCTTTCAAAGGTTCGTAGCCAAGGCTATGAATCTATGAGTTATCTTGAAAAGAATCAAGATCTTCTAACAACAAAATGGGCTGAATCCGGCCCTCTCATAAAACAAGGTTTTCTAGACAGCGTACAACCTTTGCGTGGTGAAGTCAGTAGGCTTCGAAGTGAGATCAATACATTGAGATCAGAGATAGAGTATGGTAGCCTTGGCCGGGTTAGAAGCTCAGCAAGCGGCTTGTCGTCAGCAGTGTCATCCCTCCAAGCCAGAACCATGTCCGAGACGAGCAAGTTCAGCATCTCCCTCAAAGAGTTCAAAAGCAGCGTTTCAGCATTGAACCGAGACCTAAGAATAGCAGAGACCACAATGAGATGGGTTTCCCAAGCCTCCTTTTCCTGGAAGGAGGGCGAAAGCCCCGTCTTAGCCTTAAAAGCAAAAATCATGACCGGAGACAAAAACAAGGGAACTCTTTTTTTGACAAACCATAGGTTCATATTCGAAGGCACGAAAGAGGTAGTACTTAAGAGAACACTCTTCATAGCCACAAAGAAGAAAACAGTCAGAACCGTCTTGGTGGATCAACCGATCGGCATTATTCAAGAAATCTCTAAAGGCCGAGTCGGACTTTTGGCTTGGGCAGGAGTTTACGTTCATTTCAAACCTGATAGCAGACTGGAAGAGATACCTTTTGACGTGAAAAGTGAAGAAGTTGACATCATAACAAAATTCTTCAATTATATAATTTCAGGAGAAGCAGACGTGGAGATAGCCACCGTTAGGGGCGCAACCCCAAAGATCGCCGCACCTACAGTAAAGGTCCTAAAATGCCCAAACTGCGGTGCACCATACACACGCGAAATTTATCGAGGCCAAACCTCCGTGCAATGCGAATACTGCCAAAGCGTAATACCTGCCGCAACATAGCAAGGAATTCCAGAAGCGCGCGCTATAATCAGTAATCGTGAACGTTGGTTTGTTGAGAGTAAAGGCAAGTATTTCTCGGTTAGACGAGACAGTAAGAGAAGGCTCATCGCTTATGGGAAGCGGAATCCGAAAGGACCCCTAAAGTAAACATTGTTGACTGAAACAAAACGCGGGCTCCGAACTGAAAAATGTTGATTTACGCTTGTTTTCGAATATTGATTGGGTCTTAACAAGCATTTTATCTGACGTGTGACTCTGAATTTGAATGTCGAAGCACATCGAACTGAGGAAGAGAAAAACTAATGAAACATTTGCAAAGGAAAGGACAAAAAATCGCCTATTTCTCTATGGAAATTGGATTGATGAATGAAATTCCCACATATAGTGGAGGTCTAGGAGTTTTAGCAGGTGACATGGTAAAATCAAGTGCGGACTTGAAACTCCCGTTAGTCGCAGTCACACTGCTCAGTAGAAAGGGGTATTTCCAACAAGAAATCACCAAGGAAGGAAAACAGATTGAGCATCCGGCGGAGTGGGAACCACCAAAGAATATGGAGTCGTTACCTACAGTGGTGAAAGTTCAAATTCAGAGAAGAGAAGTGAGGATCAAAGCATGGCGCTATGACGTGCAAAGTCTAACAGGAGGAGTAGTTCCAATCTTTTTTCTTGACACGGATGTGGAAGGCAATTTTCCGGAGGATAGAGAGATCACTTCTTTCTTATATGGAGGAGGTGAAAGAGACAGGTTAAAACAGGAAATTGTTTTAGGAATCGGCGGTGCAAGAATGCTCGAGGCTTTGGGCTTTGGAATCAGAAAATACCATATGAACGAGGGGCATTCCAGCCTTCTCACGTTGGAGTTACTGCAAAGATATGGAATGGATATTGATAGGGTCAGACAGTTGTGTGTGTTTACCACGCATACACCTGTGGAAGCAGGTCATGACAGATTCTGCTATGACCTTGTTCAGGAAATAATGGGAGAAATCGTTCCCTTGGAAGTCCTGAAGAGATTTGGCGGGCACGATAGATTGAACATGACTCGTCTCGCCCTAAACTTGAGTGAGTTTATTAACGGTGTAGCCAAGAGGCATAAAGATGTCTCTATAAATCTTTTTCCTGGCTATGAGATTCACTCGATAACCAACGGCATCCATTCTTACACTTGGACTTGCGAGAGTTTCAGGAGGTTATACGACAAGTATCTGCCTGGGTGGGCGAATGAGCCGGAGTTATTGGTGAGAGTAGGCGGAATCCCAGATGAAGAGATTTGGCAGGCTCACATGGAAGCAAAAAGGAAGCTGATTGATTACGTTAACGAGGTGACGGATATCTGTATGAATAGCATGAATTATGACGGCATGGATTGGGACACGCTAACCTTGGGATTCGCCCGAAGAGCCGCGGGATATAAAAGGGCGAACCTGTTGTTTTCAGACCTAGAAAGACTACGAAAAATCAATAAGAAGGGAACGATACAAATTGTTTTTGCCGGAAAAGCCCACCCTAGGGATGGGACGGGAAAAAGGCTAATTCAAGAGATCTTCGGTTACATTGAGAAGCTGAAGGGTGAGATCAAGATTGTTTATTTGGAAGATTATGATATGGGCCTCGCGGCTAAGCTGATTCCAGGAGTTGACGTTTGGCTAAATACTCCTCTACGCCCGTTAGAGGCTTCAGGCACAAGTGGAATGAAGGCAGCACATAATGGTGTGATAAACTTCAGCGTCTTGGACGGCTGGTGGGTCGAAGGCTGGGTCGAGGGCATCACAGGCTGGGCTATAGGGCCACATCCGAACGAGAGGGTCTCAACCGAAGAGGCTAAAATTAGAGAATTAGATGATTTATACAACAAGTTAGATTACGTAATCATCCCAATGTTCTATCAGAAAAGAGACGAGTGGATAAAGATGATGAAGAATTCTATAGGAAAGATTGCATACTATTTCAACAGTCACAGAATGATGCGCAGATACGTCACTGAAGCTTACCTGTAGATACTGCCTTTTCAAACCGCTCCCTAACTTTTGAAAACTGATCAATGATCTGTGATCTTAAAAGAATATCTCAATCACAAACTTCGATTGGATCCTAAAAAACTATGACCTCAAGGTTTTGCACGAGTTGGATTTTGTTATTCTGATGAGTTCTTTTTGTTGTAGCGCGAGCTCTTGATGGCTAGGATTGGCAAAGTTCAAATTCTTCTTATTCCCAACTGAAATAGTGGAGAAGCGCTGTAATGAAGACTATTAAATTAATAGACTTAAGAAGCGACACGGTCACCTTGCCCACCGACGAGATGCTGGAGGCGATTAAAGCTGCGGAGCTCGGTGATGACGTCTTCAAAGAAGACTCTACAGTCAACAAGCTTGAGATGATGGCTGCCAAGAAAATGGGTAAAGAAGCAGCACTGCTTATGACGAGCGGAACCCAAGCCAACTTGGTCTCTTTGATGAGCAACACAAAACGTGGAAACCTCGTAATACTGGAAGCTGAATCCCACATCTACTGGTATGAAGTTGGAGGACTATCCGCGATAGCAGGGTTACTACCCTGGCCGATAAGAGGCAACCTAGGCGTCTTAGCCCCAGAAGACGTCGAAGCGGCTATTAGACCTAAGAACATTCACTTTCCCGAGACATCGCTGATCTGCGTCGAGAACACCCACAACAGGTATGGCGGTACGATCGTCACCCCTGACCAGATAAAGGCCGTTAGTGACATTGCTAGGACCTTTGGCTTGAAGCTCTACATGGACGGTGCAAGGATTTTCAACGCCGCAGTGGCATTGAAGGTTGAAGTAAAGGATTTTACGAAGCACGTCGACAACTTGATGTTCTGCCTGTCCAAAGGTTTGAGCTGCCCTATAGGATCGATAGTCGTTGGAACCGAAGAGTTCGTGGAAAAAGCCCGAAAGAACCGTAAAATTCTGGGCGGGGGAATGCGGCAAGCTGGCATAATAGCAGCCCCCGGAATAATCGCTCTCGAAAAAATGATCGACAGACTAGAAGAAGACCATAAAAACGCCAGAGTATTGGCGGAGGGGCTAGCCCAGATAAATGGTATCTCAATTAATCTGAAGAACGTGCAGACAAACATAGTCCACTTAGACGTAAGCGAACTACTGGTCACCTCCGATCAATTCGTCTCAAAACTCAGAGAAAAAGGGGTACTTGCACTGCCACGAGACAAGAAAACATTAAGGATGGTCACCCACAGAGGAGTCGAAAAAGAAAACATTGAAAAAACACTAAACATAATCGACAGTATCGCGAAAGAACTACATGGATAAGAGACAAACCCGTGTTATTATGACTTTCCGCGCGCGAGCGAGATCATGCATGGATCTAAGATATCATTTTTCTCTCCTTCGGAAACTTCTCATGCTCTTTTTTATCGATTATCTCTCGTAGATGCTGAATAACCCTCCAGACTTCATGATAAGTGTTATAGAGAGGTACGGGGGCGATCCTTATGATGTTTGGGGGCCTATAATCAGGGATCACGCCTCTTGCCCTCAAAGCTTCACTTATTCTCATGGCTTCTTTATGTTCGATCGCCACATGTCCGCCCCTGCGCTGAGCTTCTCTTGGTGTTCCGATTGTAAAATTGTACGGATGTTCAGAGAGGGTTTCGTCAACTAAATACATCAGATATGACGTCATCTTTAGAGATTTCCTTCTTATTGCTTCTATTCCAGCTTCGAGAATTATCTTGAGGGAGCCTTCAATCGGTGCTGAACTCAAAATCGCAGGCGACGATATCTGCCATCCTCCTGCACTCTCGGAATGCTCAAAACTGAGAGACATATCGAACTGTTTATCTTTAACGTATCCAAACCAACCAGCAAGCGCAGGCTCGCGACCAAAGTGCTTCTTGTTTAAGTACAGGAAGGCCGTACCCCCAGGTCCTCCATTCAGGTACTTGTAACCGCACCAAAGGGCGAAATCCACATTCCATTTATCAAAATAATGTTCCACAACACCAACAGAGTGACAACAGTCGAAACCTATTGATATTCCCCTTTTATGTGCTTCCTCAGTGAGATATTGCATGTTGAGGAGTTGTCCACTTCGATACAGTACTGAAGGAAGGAAAACCACAGCAACTTCCTCATCCATCAATTCAACAATTTTCTTCTCGTCTAAAAAGCGGCCATCCTCGCTTGGAACAAGGATGAGATTCTCCACGGGATCTAATCCCTTAAGTTCTATTACACTCCTCAAAGCGTATATGTCTGATGGAAAATCAAGTTCATCCGCAAGTATCTTTTTCCTTTTTCCATTGGGCTTGTAAAAGGTGTTCACAAGTGAGTGTATGTTGACTGTAGTCGTGCCTGTGGCAACGACCTCCTCAGGTTCTGCACCAACAAGTTTTGCGCACATTGCCCCCAGTTCCTCTGCAAAATGAAACCATGGACGCCTTGCTTCGAGCCACCCCCTTATACCAAGAGTCTTCCACTCTTTCAATACCCGAAAAACTGAACTTTCAGAATCCATCGATAAAAGACCGAGAGAATTTCCATCCATGTAAATTGTTCCTTCAGGATTGTAAAATCTCTGCCTGAACCTTGCAAGGGGATTCTCGGAGTCAAGCTTATGTGCATGATCCTCAGTTGTCTTGAACTTATAATTCGTTATCGTATCCACCTTCTGCTCTGTGACGGCTAAAATACAGGAACTGAATGATATATTTTATTTTCGCATCAATAGCGCGCACATAGTAATAGCCCAAAGCGCTAACGTTAGCATTCCAAATACAATAATCATGATAGATGTGCTAATGTCATTCAAAGAGGTTCTAGCTGCGCGCGCAGACAAAAAATGGGGGGCGTGCTCAGCTATCTTAGGGTGTTGTTGGATTTGTTGGGATCAGCACTGGTGTTCCGTCTGTTCCGACGATGAGTATTTGTACTTCTGGGGCGATTCGTTGTAATGTTTGAACCCATAGGTAGAGTTCTGCGATTCTTGTCTCGTTTCCGGTTTGTCCGACCGACTCCAGGACGAGTTCGATGGCTTGTCTTGTTGCGTTGGCTTCTATGACTTTGGCTTGTGCTTCGCCTGACGCTTTGATGATGATCTCTTGAGCCGTCGCGTTCGCCAGTATCAGGATTTTTTCTCTTTCGAAGTCTGCTTGAATCTGTTGCTGTTCGGCTACGAGCTTGTCTTCTATCGCAGACGTGTATTTTGCTGGGTATCCGATGTTCTTCAGGTCAAACTCCAAACGCATCAGAGCCCCTGCCAACGATGGTTCGATCTGCAGTTCTTCAATCACGGTCGTTTCTATCTCGCTTCTTACAACGTCTCTGAACTCTATTGTTTCTAGGGCGGTGTAGTTCTTGGTTATCAACCGGATGGTTTCTTCCAAAATAGACTCGATGGCTGTCCCTTTATAGTTCAGATTTGGGTAGTTGTTGTAAAGCTCCGTGATCTTAGCTGGGTTTAGTGACCATCTTATCAAGATTCCAATCTGCATCTCAAGCTGATCAGAAGAGAAACATGGAACCGTCGACTCATAAGAGTCTGTGGCATAATAGATATCGACGGCGCTAACCCAAGGTGCCTTTACTGCATAAGTCGGACCGAGTATCGGGGCACTTGTTGACTTGGCGATAGGATCAACGAGAACAACAGCATGCCCAACACCAACAATCACCACCATCGTCAAGGCAAATATTATAGCGAAAACAACCAGAACAATCAGGAGCACAACCAATCCGATCCTAGCGAAGCCAAACACTGGAAACCTATCCTCTTCACTCATCACAATTCACATCCACAACAGCCATATTAAAACATCAGCTTCATATTGTTTTCCCTTCCTCTTGCACGTTAACCACAACTAAAGAATCAAGGCGTAATTATGCGTGCGTGCGCACGATCCTTTTTCTCCTTTTTTTTACAAAGTACCATATTAGCCACGTGATGATAAAAATAGGGAGGATGTCCGCACCTGGGACCAACTCAAACAAGGATAAGAGTCCAACCCAACGAAACATAGCAAGACAAGCGATAATTCCCACTATGTCAAGAACATCGCCTACTATGGGTGCAAGCAGAACTACAACTACATACTCGCTAACGTCTAACAATATGCATATAGCGAGGAAAAGCAACTCGTCTTCGGTGAAGACAAAGTATCTAGGGGAAAGAATTGAACCCTTCATCGTGTTGCTCCAAGCCTCTCTCAACCGGTCCTTAGTTTCTCATCTTTGAATCCTTTATCGGAACCTGCTTATAAGTAGTGAGCATCAAGGGAGAAGGAACGTGTTTGACACGCGTGCGTGTTCGTGAAGATTCGTTATCTACGAGTTTATACTTTTTTTTATGTTTGCACCAATGCCAAGATCTTCGGGCATAGAACTTTTAAATCGAGAAAACAATTAGTAGTTGGGGCTAAATATGAAGGAAACAGTCAAAAAAGTAAGACTCTTGAAACCCTTCGATGTTGAGAAAATCACCATAAGGAGAGATCGTTATTTTCCTAACGCTTACATACTTGATCTTCCCCTGGATTCTATGCCTGATCACATCTGGCAGGACGTTTTTGAACGGGCATGGAAATCAAGCAGACATTTATGGGATAGAAAACTCTTCGTGATAGGTGATAAACTTAGACTTGTAACCACAGCAAATGAATTCGGAGACAAACTTGATTGGATTGAACAAGTCATAGAGGAAACCAACAAGAACATCGACGAGTACAATCGCTTGGTTCAGTTGGAAGAAGAAACAAGAATAAAAGTAGGAAAGCAGAGACAAGAACTATGGGAAGAAAAAGCAAGGGTTGAAAGAATGAAGGAGACTCTGAAAAAAAGATTTGCCCTCTAAGAACTTTACACACATTAGCGCGCGCTAACATGAAGCACGAGTTGCCATTATTCTCCAATAATAGGGTTTGTCCTTCAAGAGTTCTACTTTAGCTTCAGCAAAACAGAATAGCAAGTTGGAAATTTCTTGCTCTGTGAAGAAATGATGTAGTTCTTCAAAGCGTTTTTCCTCAAAGGCTTCCAAAATTCTGAAAGTGTTATCTTCTATCTTTTGTCCTGTTCCGTACCTTGATCCTTGTTTGAAGTAAGATTCGCCAAGAACAAGCCTTTTTCTTTAAGAACTCTGTAGACTTCGCCTACAGCATTGACAATGTCTCTCTTGATGGCATGGTGTATAACGCTGACGCTGACGACTGCATCAAAATAACAATCAGCAAAGGAAGATTTGTCATAGAAGCCTGTATGAAACTTGTATTCACGACCATTTCCTTCCGAACCCACTCTTTTGCCATTATCAATGCGTGCTTAGAAACGTCAACGCCAATAACATCAAAGCCATTCTTGGCCAGATAGATGCAATGCCTGCCCACTCCACAGCCCAAGTCAAGCACCTTCTCAACCTTACAACTCTTGAAGACAGGCACAGCTTCAATCACAAACCGAGCAAGCTTCTCCAGCCTCTTAGGCAATCTCTTCAACTTCGAATAATACCTATCCCACATAGACTAATCTCCTGATTAGTTATTTGTAATGACTACGTACTAAATGATAACGCATAAATGCATTATGAATACAAGAAAACGATAGAAGAGAGTTGCAACCTCTGCTTTTAGGGATATATGCAGCGCGCGCTAAGCGAATCTATGATATAGCATGCTTGTCAGTGCTTAGTTAGTTTCTTTCCAATTGCGTTGCAAATGGTGATGCGTGCGATTCTTGAGAATAAGAGATAGAATACGTTATGATTTTCGTTTGGCTTTTTTGGCTTTTGTTCTCCTTTTTGTAGGTGAATCCCCTTTTTCCCTCTTCACGCGCTTAGCACTGTTATTGCTCTCCTTCACCTTGCTCTGCTCATGTTTTGGGACTTTCACCTGTCTTGTCAATTTCCAATAGGAAAAAACACCATATGTCAAAATGCTAAGTCCAATCAGCAAGCTTACTTGACTCAACAAGTTTATGCTGTCTTGGATTACAATCAAATGCGATGCGGATTCAAGGATAATTTGAAAGGCTACATTGATCATAGAACCGCACCAAAAGAAAACTGCAGACACCATCACTGGGATGAACAAGGATTTTTCCAAGTGAATTCCGGCAAGTATGTGAAGGGTGTCTAAACTCAGCATAGTTAGGACAGTTGCCACTAACATGAACAGTAAGTCAAAAACCGAAGTCGGATTCAAACAGATTCACCTTCTTAAGAAATATTTGAGGTGTCTAAATTAAAACCTATGAATACGAAATCCAGATTTCTAATACAGCAAAGACTCTTACAAGAAAGAAATACAGGAGGAAGACAATACGACTTGTGATGCGATGGAAACCATTCTTGTCATGATCGAACCAAACCCCCACTCAACGTACTGATCTATCCCTATCCTTTTCTTTCCACCTTTACTTATGGTCGAGATCGTTCTTCTTACGCTGAAAATCTGGAGCGTAGCAAAAGCCTGTCCAACTATCCCAATTAGACTCGTAGTGGTAATATACTCATTGAGTAATGCGAGATGACGTAGAAATCCATTGCGCACTGCTGTCCAGAATTCCTCTGAAAAGAGCTCTGGTTCAGACGGAAAACTTCCTTCATATCCTTCGGTTTGGTAGAAGTAACATAGCAAATATTGAACAGAAAACGGAAAAAATAGCAACGGCCAAAACTATAGTCATTATCCCTGATAAGAACCTAAGCACTGTTATCTTTCCAAGCTTTGAATCAGATTTCATGAAACAGTTTTGCACCGTCTATTTCTGTTACGTATTCAAATACGCTTACTAAGGAGTTCAAAACCACTTCTATAATTCATAAATAACATAAACCCTCGACTAATAATAATTTTGAAAAGCAAGAAAGGTATCTACGATGTCTGCTTACTTGAAGAAAGGAATCGCTGTATGGATTCTAGGCTTCCTAACGTTTATGGCAGCCTTGAATACATTCCATGCTGTAATGCTGTGGACGATTAACGGAGGCGAAGACTACATCCTTGAAACATACCTGATAAGCGACATAACTGGTGGGCTGCGGATAACAACCTACTTCTGGGTATCCACAGCAATGACATTCATCTTTCTCGGTCTGACCGCAATAGTTGCATACCGGAAACCGCCACTCGACCCAGCTCTAGCCAAAACGTTTCTAGAAATAGAAGGAAACACGATGGCTAACAGAAACAAATTGGAAAAGCAGGGGAAAACGATCCTAGACGTGCATGAAGAATTGTTCACTATGATTGAAAGCATCGGCAACGTCAAGAAAGAAACGTTGACCGAGCTAGAAAAGCAGAGAAGGACTATACGTAAGGTGGGGCAGTTGAGCAGGCTAAGCGCCAAGACAATAGAGAAAGAGATGTCGAAGCTGACTGGCATGAAAACCAGGCTGAAAGGCATTGAGAAGCGACTCACACCACTTCAACCAAAGATTAAAAGCCTAGACAAGCCGGAGAAAATAAGGGGAATCGGACCCCATCTAGGAGACGCGTTGAGGGCCATTGGGATAACAAGTATAGGCCAACTAATCACTACAGACCCGGCGATAATCGCTGTAAAAACTCGGTTATCACAAGACGCGGCTAAACATCTCCAGGCAACAGCCCAGTTGCAGATGGTTCCGGGAGTGGACGAAATCGATGCGGAGCTACTAAAAGAAGTCGGAGTCTTGACCATCAAAGAACTGGCCAGACAAGACCCAATCCAGCTCAGCATAAAAATAGCGAAAATCGCCAAAACGTATGCGGAACAGGGAAAGATCGATGAGAGCAAAAAACCATCCGTTGAAAAAGTCATGTCATGGGTAAAGCTTGCACATCCGTTGAAGAAGTCATGCTTTGGGTAAAACTTGAATAGCGCGCGCGAGAGAAGGGGGTTAAAGAGCCATCTGGAACATCAACCGTTCAACCAGCTCTTTGTAACGATTTCGAATGGTAACCTCGGTTACTTGCGCTACCTCAGCTACTTCCCTCTGCGTTCTTTTTTCACCCGTCAACATCGAAGCTATATAACTTGCTGCAGCAGCCATACCTGTGGGCCCACGGCCAGAGGTAAGTTTCAGTTCTTTTGCAGTCGTCAAAATTTTGTAGGCGATCTCTTCAACTTTTCCTTGCATCATTAACTGGTTTGAAAATTTGGCTATGTACTGGCTTGGCTTAACAGACGCCACGTGTGTGTCAAGCTTGTTGATTAGGAAACGGTAGCTGCGACCGACTTCTTTCTTGTTCATATTTGACACTTGCGCTATTTCTTCTAGTGTTCTGGCTAGTCTGCATTGCCTGCAAGCCAGATAGATCGCTGCGGCGGTTACGCCTTGAATTGACCGTCCGCGTATCAGTCGTTCTTTGACGGCTTTTCGATAGATGACCGAGGCTGTTTCAAGGATGTTTTTGGGAAGGTTCAGGTTGTTAGCGATCTTTGTGATTTCAGATAATGCGAAGGCGAGGTTCCGTTCTGTCGCGTCCGAAACTCTTATGCGGCGCTGCCATTTTCTAAGACGGTAAACCTGAGCCTTCTGCC
>JAOUPS010000043.1 GCA_029879735.1 Candidatus Bathyarchaeota archaeon
AGAGCGTTACAAGCCAAAGCTGTAGTGAGTTCCATGGGGAGCCCAATTGTTGGCACTGCTGGCTTAATTTTGGGTCTAGCCCGCTTCCAAAAGATTGATGCTCTTTGTCTTCTGGGTGAAACACGGGGATATTTACCTGATCCAAAGGCTGCCAACAGCGTTTTAGACGTGTTACAAGCGCTGTTCGGTTTTGATGTGGATTTGACTGATTTGGATGAGGAAATCCTCAAAGCTAAGAAAATGGTTAAACGTCTACAGAAAATTGAGGAAAAAAGAGTGTTGCAGGTTGAAGAAATAAGGAAAGAAGAAGATAAGAAGATGACATATATCTCGTAGAAAGGGGCTAAAAAGTCAGTTCTTTTTTGATGATTCTAACGATCTTCTCTGCAGCATTTCCATTCCCATAGGGGGATTTTGCTGGTAATTCCCTTCGTTTTTCCAGCGTCCTCGTCATGGCTTTCAGTATCTTTTGCTTTTTTATGCCGACGACTTCAGCGAATCCTGCTTTAACGGCTTCCGGTCTCTCTGTTGATAGGCGGATAACCAAAACGGGTTTTCTTATGCATGGTGCTGTTGCCTCTTCCTGTATGCCACCCGAATCCGTCACTATCATCTCACAGTTTTTCATTAAAACCAAGAAGTCTAGATAGCCAAGTGGTGGCAAAATCTGAATGTTTTTAAACTTTTTAATCTTGGTATAGACTCCGCTTTGTTGAAGTCTCTTTTTTGTTCGTGGATGCATAGGATAAACAACTGGTTGCGAAGCTTCAGCAAAAGTCTCCATAAAATTCTTGAGGACTGCTAGGTCATCTACGTTTTCTGCTCTGTGGGCAGTTGCCAGCACAAAGTTTTCAAAGCGAACGACTTCCAATATTTTTGACTTCTTTTCGGCTATTGATAGGTGCTGGATTACAGCGTCTATAACGGTGTTTCCTGTTGCGTAGATTTTCCCCCAAACACTTTCCCTTTTCAAGTTGTTTTCAGCGTTTTTTGTAGGTGCAAAGAGGTAGGTGGATATGTGATCTGTCAATCGTCTGTTGTGTTCTTCCGGCATGCGTAAATCAAAACTTCTTAACCCAGCTTCAACGTGTCCGACTGGTATTCCACGTTTCACTGCTGCCAAGGCTGTTGCCAACACTCCGTTTGTGTCTCCTTCCGCAAGGACGAGCGCGGGTGACGTTTTCTTTAACAATCGTTCCATGTGAGTTATTATACGTGCTGTTTGTGCTCCCTGTGAGTATGCTTTAACTTTGTAGCCATAGTCGGGTGGAGGGAGTTCAAGCTCCTCGATGAATTGTTGAGACATGTTGTAATCGTAGTGTTGACCGCAATGGACAAAAATTAATGGAAATTCGTTTTTTTGCAAGGCTCTGATGACTGGTGCCATCTTTATGATCTCTGGGCGAGTGCCGACAACAACCGTTACTGCTTTCATTTGGCTTTCACTAGTTGTCATCTAAATTTGCGATTCTAGGTTTTCTTTAGGTAACCTTCTCTAGGAGAGTAAATTGTTCCTTCACGTAGCAATTGGCTTATAAAGCGTTCCGCCTCACCCGTTGAGATCTTATATTTCTCTTCCAGTTCGTTTAGAAGCGCTATTTTTTCAACCAGTCCCGTTTCTCTTTGCATCTCCATTATTGTTGAAAGCACCGTTTGAAGCTTGTCTCTTAGGCTTTTGGGTTTTCCAGTCATTATGAGGTCTATATCAAACTTGTCTGAGGAGACATCTATCCCAACCTCTTCAAGGGACCTATTCGTTATGGCGACAGCTGCTTCTGCGTCTTCTGCTAAAATTTCTTTTCTTAGGGATGAGCGTGCTCTTGCTTCTGCTGTGCGTACAAGGGATTCTAGTTGGCGTGCGGTTATGGCGACTGGCGAGCCTTCTGTTTCACTTGCTGAACGCATAGCCATGTAGAAGTCTTTTAGACGTTGGACCGCTTCCTTTGTTAGTGCTGGTTTTATTCCTTTGGCATAACTTATGTATTTTCTTAGAAGTTCTGATGGTATTGGTGGTTCTACGGGGCTTAACCCTTTTCTGTGAATTTCAAGGATGTGCTCAGACATTTTGATGTCTGCCTCTTTGTTTGGTTCATCTCTTAGGATAAAAATCAGGTCGAACCTTGAAAGTATTGTAACTGGTAATGAGATGTTTTCCGCTACTGTGCGATGTGGTTCATATCTTCCCAATGCAGGGTTTGCAGCCGCAAGTATAGCTGTTCTGGCGTTAAGTGTTGCGACGATGCCTCCCTTTGCAATTGAAACAGTATGTTGCTCCATAGCCTCGTGAATTGCAACTCTATCTTCTTTACGCATCTTATCCATTTCATCGATACATGCAATTCCCTTATCAGCCAGTACAAGGGCTCCAGCTTCAAGAGTCATTCCACCGCTTTTCTCCCGTATGACGGCTGCTGTTAAGCCTGCGGCTGTTGTACCCCGTCCAGAAGTATATAATCCACGAGGTGCAAGCCTTGATACATATTGCAGAAGCTGGGATTTAGCTGTTCCAGGGTCTCCTATCAAAAGGACGTTCAGTTCTCCCCTTATTGTTATGTCTGGAAGGGTTTTTGGCACACCACCGAAGAGAAGATACATTATTGCCTCTTTCACGTGATCGTATCCATAAATTGATGGTGCAATTGAACTTATGATTTTCCGATGTATCCACGGGTCTTTTGCAAGTTCTAGGATTCTCTCTTCTTCTTCTGGGGATGGATGCACTGTTTCCGGTTCTTTACCCAAAACCCCAATTGAATTGGCATCTAAATGCAAAATGAACGCGCGGAGTTTTCCAACTGTTGGAAGCGTTGGTGCCACTGCCCGAACTGTTCCAACTATGGAAACGTGGTCGCCTGGTCTTGCCACATCAACTATTTCGCTTCCAATAAGTTTGATGTTTAATGAGCGTGGAAGCTGTCCAGGTGGGAGGTCTTCCGGTCTTTCTTGGACTCGGAGTTCTTGTGAGTCTATGAATGTGGATTCTTCTTGTATGAAATCGAAGGGACCTTTTGCTCTGCAAGAAGGATTGGTGCACACAAAAGGTGCTCTTAGAAATGGGCCTGTCTGGTTTACGGGTGTTATTTCTCCGCATCTTTTACATCTGAATACTGCTTGCATGACCATAGGGCGAACTGGTGTTGAACGTACAACGATGCCTTCAATCATGACGAGTTTTCCCATGTGGTGGGAACCAAGTTTGCGTAGCTGTGTGGCTTCTAACAACCGCACAATTCTGACAGCTACTGTTTCTATTTCTATTTTTTCAGCATATTCACGATCTTCTATCTGTAATTGTGCGTAGGCGGCATTGTTGGCGTGTTTTAGATATTCATCTGGATTTTGCAGAAGTTCTTCAGTAAGCTCTTGGTCAAAAGTTAGAAGATCTTCAAAATCAGCTATTAGTGAAGTTTTACCTGCCACCGCGATTTGCGATATTCTTTGTCGGTATTTTTCTGTTTTGAAAAGTTCTTGGAAGCGTTCTTGTGGGTCTATGACTTCTAATTCTTCCGTCATTCTTCCTCCCTCTCGTTTTTGAATATTTGTGTTCGCCATTCACTGATGATCCTGTAGAGTTGTTCATAAAGAAATCTTTCTTCGTTCGTGAAATTTTTTAGAGTTTGCCCAGTTTGTGCGGGAGCTGAGGCAAGTGAAACAACTTTTTTCAATCTTGAGTTCACGACGTCTCGTGTTAACTGCGTAACCTTTTCGTGTTCCCTCATTTTCTCAGGTTTTTGGACTGCTTCCTTCCTTAGCTTCTTGAGGTATCTGCGAAGTTTCGGATAAAAATCTTTTGGCAGTTCGGATATTTGCCTAGCCGTTTGAACCCGTTCTTTCCATTGAATCTTGGAAAGTTTAGCTGCGTCTAACATTTCTTCTTCTCGAAAACGGATGATTCCAGATTTTGCGAGTTCTCGAGCTATCCAGTATTGAACTTCATATTCATTTCCCTCTTCAAAGGGACCTACGGCTAATCCGGCAAGCTTAATTTCTGGACAGTTCCTATTCGCAATAATCCTTATAAGTGAATTCTCAAAACTGAAATCCAGATTTCCGATTTTCATTGAAACTGTTTTTGGCATCCTTTACCCCTTTCTCAACTCTAAAGCTAACTATTGTAGAGCAGATATAAGAACTGCAGTTTAAAAACTTAGATTAAAGAGTTTAAGAAAATTCGAAATCGTGGTAGAACTTTTGCCGTTTAGACAAAATTATAACATAAAAACGGCTGGGCATTTTGGGCTCATTTCTTTTCAGGTTCTTTGTTAGTCAAAGTATAGGCCTCAAAATTAACAAATATACTAGTTATAAAAAGAGCAGCGGTAACGTGGTGAAAAGTTTGTCTGAAAATGAAGAGTTTGATGTCATTATTGCAGGTGGCGGTCCATCAGGGCTGAATACAGCCATCATGTGTGCAACTAGAAACTTGAAAGTTCTTCTTTTAGAAAGAAACAAAATGGGAGGCCTCCTCGCAACTCTTTATCCTAACAGGATAATTCCAAACTATCCAAGTTTCCCAAAGGGAATAGTAGCATAGAATTAGTTAGAAACTGGCTGCAACATCTCCGATTTAGTGGTGTCGAAGTAAATCAAGAGACGGTCTTAGATGTTGCTAAAGACCGGACGGTAACTACCAACAAGAAAAAGTATAGATCAAGGATGGTGGTTATCGCCACGGGAACTAGACTTGGACGGCTAAAGATGCCCAACGAATCAAAATTCAGCAAAGAAGGTGAAGGAGTATATTATTTTGCGTCTTATCCGGAGGAATTTGTGGGAAAGAAGGTTTTGGTCGTTGGTGGTGGAGACACTGCTATCGATGCAGTGCTTGAATTGCTTAACTTAGCCGGTGAGATAACACTTGTTCATAGGCGTGAAGGTTTTCGTGCTTTTGATGAAAATGTGGAAAAAGTCAGAAAAAGCGGAATGGTTGACTTCGTTCTCAACGGAGAGGTAATAGCTATTAAAGGGCGCCATAGAGTTGAAAAAACTGTGATATGACAAGAGGGAAGGAAACTGGAGAAGAGAGTTGACGCTGTCATAATTGCAATAGGGCTTGTTCCGAACAATGAAGCTTTTAAAAACCTTGGATTAAAAACTGACGAACGTGGTTTCTTCTTGACGGACAGTGCTCAGAGAACAAACATTGAAGGAATCTTTGCTGTAGGTGACATTACCCATGTTGGGCTTCGTTTAATCACTGTCGCTGCGGCCCATGGGGCCATAGCTAGCCACTACATATACTCATATGTCAAAAAACCCTACTGGGCAAGAGAAACTTGGCCTACCGGGATAAAGCGAACGCATATGTCAAAGGGATCTACACTCAATCTAGTAAACTAGTCTGTTTGCTTACAACGCATAAGCCTAAAGATAGAAACTACAGTTTAATTTCTGAGAAATCCAACTTAGCGGCGAAGAACTGCCAATAGTTTACCAGCGATTCATATGGTGATATTTAAGCGCATCGAAAGTAATGCTTTAATAGTAAGAGTTATTTTTTCTCGTATTCTGTTTACAAACGTAAAGATGTGGAAACATGTCTGAGCAAGAAAGTAGCTTATATGAAGAGGCGTTGAAACCGCTGAAGAAAGCAGCGGCTGTACTGAATTTAGAACCAGACATTATAGAAGCGTTAAGCAGTCCGGAGCGAATATTAATTGTTTCAATTCCTATAAAAATGGATGATGGAAAAATAAGGGTCTTCACAGGCTACCGTGTGCAACACAACACAGCCAGAGGTCCAGCGAAAGGCGGCATTCGCTATCATCCAGGAGTATGTTTAGACGAAGTTAAATCATTGGCATTTTGGATGAGTGTAAAAAACGGCGTTGTCGGCGTTCCCTACGGCGGTGGTAAAGGCGGAATTACATGTGATCCAAAGGAAATGTCACAAGGCGAACTTGAACGGTTAACAAGAGGCTATGCTGCTGCGATAGCGAAGTTTGTTGGACCAGACCAAGATGTTCCAGCGCCTGATGTGGGAACGAACGCTCAGATTATGGGATGGTTTGCTGATGAATACTACAAAATTGCCGGGAAATACGTTCCTGGAGTGATAACCGCTAAACCTTTAGGCATAGGTGGTTCAAGGGGGAGAGGAACCGCAACTGGTCGCGGAGCATTCTTTGCTACGCTGGAAGCAGCTAAAACCTTCAAGATACCTTTAAAGGGAACACGCGTTTCCATACAAGGATATGGTAACGTAGCGCGACCGATAGCTAAATATCTTTACGAATTAGGCTGCAAAATTGTAGCAGTCAGCGATTCTGTAGGGGGTGCATATAACCCAGAAGGTATGCATCCCATAAAGCTTGCAGATTTTAAAACCAAAACACGCAGTGTTAAAGGTTTTCCGGGAAGCAAAGAGATAAACACTATAGATCCGATCACAGTAGACTGCGACGTACTTATTCCTGCAGCCTTAGAGAATCAAATAACCGAAAAGAACGCCAACGACGTTAAAGCAAAACTTATAGTCGAAGAGGCAAACGGGCCGACAACTCCCGAAGCAGATAAAATACTGTACGAAAAAGACGTCGTAATTGTTCCAGATGTCTTAGCCAACGCTGGAGGCGTCACAGTAAGCTATTTCGAATGGGTTCAAAATCGCATGGGATATTACTGGAGCGACGAAGAAGTTGATGAAAAACTGAAACAAGTAATGACAAAAGCCTTCAAAGACGTCTACCAAACCGCAAAGCAACATCAAATAGAAACTTCTTTTACTATGCAGCCACTACAAATGGATATGCGAACAGCCGCTTACGTGACAGCAGTTAAGAAAATTGTCGACGCAATGCAAGCTCTAGGTCGCGTCTAACCTCCTTCTTTTCTCTTTCCAGCAACACAATTAAAAGATATCTCCCTTTTATACTGTAAGCATTTATTAGCAATCTTAACTTATGAAACTATGAAGGTGCCGTTCATTGAGTTTTGAGATGTGGGCTGAAAAATACAGACCGAAAACACTGGATGGGATGGTTGATCAGAAAGAGATAGTTGAACGCCTAAGAAGTTTTGTCAAATCAAGAAACGTGTCGCACTGCATCTTTGCAGGACCACCGGGAACAGGAAAAACCACCGCAGCACTTTGCTTAGCTAGAGACCTTTACGGTGACGCTTACAGAGGGCATATTATGGAGTTAAACGCCAGCGATGAAAGAGGCATTAACGTTGTGCGAGAAACTGTGAAGACTTTTGCAAGGGTTCGGTCTATTGGTGAGATTCCATTTAAAATAATGGTTTTGGATGAATCGGACAACATGACTTCTGATGCTCAGCAAGCGTTGAGGCGGACAATGGAACGCTACACCGAAACATGCAGGTTCATCCTAATCGCAAACTACAGCGGAAAAATAATAGAACCCATTCAATCAAGGTGTGCACCTTTCCGTTTCACATATCTGCCAAGGAAAGATCATGACCAACATTTGAGGCTGATAGCCGAAAAAGAAAACTTGAATCTGTTAGACGACGGTCTAGACGCCATCTTCGAAGTCTGCGGTGGAGACCTGAGAAGAGCGATAAACACTTTGCAGGCAGCGGCTTCTCTGAATAGGCCTATTGATGCGAAGGTTATTTATTCGATTGCCGGAAGGGCACATCCGGCAGATGTAAGGAAGATGATAGAAACAGCCATGGGCGGCAATTTCTTAGAAGCGAGAAAACAACTGCGTGACATGATCCAAAAATATGGGGTGGCTGGAAGCGACATAATCCGCCAGATTCACACGGAAATCTTTAGGTCAACCGTTCCAGAACCATGGAAGCTAAAGCTCGCCGACATAGCGGGTGAAATAGACTACAGACTTGTCGAAGGCGCTGACGAAGAGGTTCAGCTAAGCGCGCTGTTAGCCAGACTTGTTGAAGCCGGCTACGAGTTAAGAGAGACAAGATAGGTGCGGGATGTGTGCGCTGCCTGGACCCTTAAGCACAAGCCAAAATCCCTAAGAGACGTCGTTGGAAACAAGGAAACCATCCGAAAGTTTGTTGATTGGGTGAAATCCTGGGAAGGGGGCATCCCGAAAAATAGAGCCGCTTTTCTTTATGGACCGCCAGGTATCGGAAAAACCGTTACGGTTGAAGCCCTAGCTAACGATTTCCACATGGAGCTCGTGGAGAAAAACGCGAGCGATTACCGAACCGAAGAAGCCATAAAACGTTTCGCAGGATTAGCCTCGCAATATGGTTCGTTATTTGGCGGAAAAAGGATTATTCTTTTGGATGAGCTGGATGGGCTAACAGGAACAGCGGATAAGGGTGGAGTAAAAGCAACGATTGAAATTGTAAAAACGGCTCAATGTCCGGTGGTTTTGATAGCCAACAACGCCTATAACCCGCGTTTTTCAACTCTTCGCAACTACTGCATTTTAATAGAGTTTAAGAAGCCGCCAGCAGGCGAAGTTATGAAGCACCTAAAACGCATATGTTTACGTGAGGGCATTCAAGTAGAAGAAGATGCCTTGAAATTCATCGCTCGGCGTTCAGAGGGTGACGTTCGTTCAGCAGTAAACGACTTCCAAGCTCTAGCTCAAGGCAAGAAAAAACTGACCTATGACGATGTTTTATGGCTTGGTTACCGAGACAGACAAGAAACGATTTTCGCTGTTTTAAGAATGATTATCTATTCAAAAACTTGTGAGGGGGCAAAGAGGGCTGTGCGCATGGCGGATGTTGACTTGGACATGCTTTTTCAGTGGATATACGAGAATGTTCCAGCCCACCTAACTGACCCGCATGATTTAGCCAGCGCCATGGATGCCCTTTCAATGGCAGATGTTTATCGTGGCAGAATTCGCAGAACACGAGATTGGAGTTTTATGCGATACATTATTGATTTTATGACCGCTGGGGTGGCTATGGCTAGAGTGAACACTAAACCTTCAGGATGGATACCCTTTAAGTTTCCACAGCGCATACGAATGTTGTCAAGGTCTAAGGCTGAGCGTGCAATGCAGTTAAGCATCGGATATAAAATTAAGCGTAAATGCCACGTTTCAGCTGTTAGAGCCTCAAAAGATATTCTGCCCTATCTGAGAATCATCTTTAAAAACAATGCAGACATGGCTGCTGGACTTGCAAAATGGCTTGATTTGGACCTAAGAATGGTTGAGTATTTGGCTGGAAGTAAGAAAAAATCCAAGGATATCATTGAATTACTGTCTTAGTGTATCTTGCTTCCTTCCTCGATATCTTTTTCCGGCTGTAGGCACACAACGTTTCCCTTATCATCCTCAGCTGCTAAAATCATACATTGGGATTCCATACCCATGAACTTTCTTCGCTGAAGGTTAAGGATGAAAGCATACTTTTTGCCCACCAAGTCTTCCGGTTTATACCATTGTAAGAGTCCAGCGATCGCTTGTCTCTTTTCAGTTCCGAAATCCACAATCATTCTTATGAGGTTTCTTGAACCCGGAATTTTTTTTGCCTCTACAACTTTTCCAACACGCATATCAAGTTTCCGAAATTCTTGGAAGGAAATCTCCATTCACAGTCACCATTTCAAAATTCCATGTGGCCTGAGCTATTAAGTTTTATGCATTTCCCTCTTTCGTTTTATTTTTTCAAGGGTTTTTGCTACTCCTTTCCAGCCTTCGACCGCCTTCGAATAAACTATTTCGAAAGCTTCCTTCGAGGTTAATCCCCGCAGTTCCTCGCCAACAGCCTTTCTTGTGAGATACGTTGCCGCGCTCAAGACTTGACCGTTTAATCGCGAATCCATCAAATCCGCCAAATGACAAATCAAAGCTTCGACGGTGTGGGGTCTGATCGGGCCGTAATCTCCGTGATGAGCAGACACTATGTGAACTAATTCTAATGGAAAGTCCCTTCGAACAAGTTCCGAAATTACAAGTGACAAGTGGTCTATGTAATCAGCTAAGCGTGTTGAACTGTAACTCCCATTCTCGCTCACAGCATATGTTGCAGGCTTAAAAATGTCATGCAACAAAACCCCAGCTATGGTGAGGTCACGATTAACCTTTCCATGGTAAACCTTCTCCACAGAATTGCACATCGCTAGTGCGAGGCTGGCTGTTGAAACAACATGCTCAACGTAGCCGCCCGGATAACAATGATGGTGTGACAACCCAGCTGGCGAAACGTCAAGAGGCAAACCCGAGTACTGTTTCCCGTTTATCTCAAACGTCGGATTTTCCATCAATTCCATAACCTTTTTTCGAAGTTTCTTGTCACGAATTTTGTTTGCTAATGCTTTGAGTTTTAGATGAAGCATTTTGCTTTCCACTCCCTATCTGTTAACCGTTGAGGCGATATTGATTTTTCGTTTTTCTGCAGTTGCTAGTTCATGAGCTTTCAGAATTGGTTCGGGAATGCGATTGTGATGTGTACAGTGCCTAACTATTTTAACGGCTGTTTCCAACGAAACCATGTGTCCCACACTGACATAAACGGGCTTGCATCCATGTGTCGTTGTAACAACTGCGCCAATAACCTCGTTGTTGTGCTTAAGCAACGCAGCATCCCTTTTACCTCTTGTTTCTTCAACTTTGCCGAACAGTCTGCTCTTTGCGACGCCTATTGTAGGTTTTCCTATCACGAGTCCTAGGTGACTTGCAAATCCACATCGATAGGGATGTGCGAAGCCATGTGCATCAACAAGGAAGATGTCTGGCTGCAAACGTAGCTTTTTGATGCTTAGGACGGTTGGTGGCATCTCTCTGAAGGAAAGCAGTGTTGGAACGTATGGGAAACGAGTTTTGCAAAAGGCTGTTTGCGATTCCACAAATTCTAGAGAGGTATAATCCAAAACGACTACGGCGCCAACAGATAGATCTCTCATGTAAGCAGCATCGACACCGGCAACAAGATGGATTTTTTTAGGTAGCACATCCTTAAGAACTATCTGCTTAGATAACCGTAACTGCGTTTCGTGTGCTTTTTCGATGGAAAAGTTAGGCATTGTGCTGGCAACACTCATTCTTTTCTACTCATCTATCTTTTTTAGAACCTTTCGCCTTTTTTCTCATGAATTTTTCAAATTCCTTCAAACATCTTTCTAGCGAGCTTCTCCGTACTTCCTGTGTTATGTCTCCTCGTGTGGCTTCGATAATCCTTCTTGCGATGTCGCATTTTCTTCTAAGTCCGGGAACAAGCATGTATGCTTCGTCCATGGCCATGAGCTCGGTGTAGATTTCATCCATTGTCTGTAAACATTTTTCACCCTTTTCTACGTCTCCCTCACGTAAAGCGTCCAGTGCCAAGCGTCTGCACTCTCCTACAACGTCGGCTAGTCCAAGCACGTAATCAATTGAAGGCACATAGATCTCATTAGGTGTTACAAATCTCGACTCTTCGATTAGTTTTAGAAATATGCTGGCTTCCGAGTATTCTTGGAGCGCAGCGTTGAACAAGCCGCTGTAAATGATTTTCGGGTAGTCCGTTGAAACGTCATTAAGCCTCGAAATAATTTCCTTTGCTTTCGCGATTAGCTTTTTGGCTTCTTTCGTCCTCTTTTGATGAAGGAGAAGTATTGCTTGCTTAGAAAGGCTTGTTGCCCTTCGCATGTCTTCTTGGGCTTTCTCCCGCATTTTCTCTTTTTCTTTTAACTCCTTTCTTATCTCTTTCAGAACAGTTTTTAAAAGGGGCATAAATTCACACCTAATTCGCTTTAAAATAGACATGTAAGTATTTATAGTATCGTTTAAAAAATAGGAGGGTTTTGTTGTTGGCTTTTAGCTGCTTTATTCTTCCACTGGTTCTTTCCACTGTTCGATGAGCAGTTTTTTGTCTCCAAGTTTGAAACTTACGTTCACAAATATGGAGTCTGAGCCTTTGAATGGAAACATGCTGTCTTCAGCTAAGTCCTTTGGCAGATAGATCAGGTATTTGCCGTCTTTCCTTCTGAACAAGCGTCCTCTTCCTTCATTGACCATTTTGTTGACACCTTGATTAAATTTCTGGTTTTTAGCTCGGTTATAGCAAACGTATTATTTAACTTTTGTTCTCAGTTAACAAATAAAACAACAATTGGTTTACCTTAATTTGTCCAAAAGTTGAATCATCTGCAACGACATTCAATAATCAACGGTACAAACTACCAGAAACAATAAATCGCTATATGCTAGATTTTCTGTGGTAAGTGTCGATTAGGTAATTGAATGAAAAAAGTTTCATTTGAAAACTTCCTTTTAAACTTATGAGAAAGATTTCGAAATCTTTTAGGTATCCGCCCTTAGTCTTCTAAAAATGTGTTAGAATTTGATAAAATCCGCATAATTCCTATGCACTGAAACCAGAATTGCGTCTGCATCTAAACCTTGGCCTGTGCTTACAAACACCACATTTGGCTGTTCTGCTGCCCACTCTTTCCCTTATCCCAAAGGGATGCACAAGCTCTTCTGAACGGAAAAACGTGAAGACTATTATGTCAAAGCCTAAGTGAGAAAGGTCCGGGATCATAGAGTACTGTTTTATCGCTTCTTTCTCTAGAATTTTCCTCACGCAGGTTACCGTGGGCTGGGAAAAACCTAAGACTTTTGCTAAATATCTGTCACTTCGCTTTGAATTTAAGTGCGAAAAGCAGTTCGACGAGTCTTTCCTTTTTCATGAGCAAGATTTTTACGCTGAAACCTTTTATGAAGGTTTTTGCAAAAGAAGGTAAGAATCAGGCTAATATAGAAAGGATTATCTAAACCTCTATCAATTTAACAGCCAGCAAATTTTATTGGCTTTCTAAGTCTGCTTAATAGTACAACTCTGCTTTCTTTTGATTCGTCAACAATGTTGTAACCTGTTCCCTTTGCTAATCGTATTGCAAATTCGTATATTTCCCTATGGTTCGGCATGTTTTCATAGCCCAAGCGAAGTCTGGAGAATCCAACGTGCATGTAAGCTTTAGGTTCAACGTATGTTGGATTAGCCTTCTCAACTAGTTTGGCATAAGCTTCAGCGTTTTTCATGTTGAGTTTACGCACAGATGTTATTCGAATCACCGTTGGACATTTAAAGCTGGGCAAAAGCTCCAAGGTTTCGTTAAGTCTCTCCCAAGCGTTTGGGATCTGTGGGCGGCAAATCTGTTTATACGTTTGTTTGTCTGGGGCACAAACGGAAATGTAGAGCTGTGTGGGTTCCTCGCTTAATCTAGCCAAGGCTGAAGGCAATGTTCCATTGGATACTAGAAATGTAGTGAACCCTCTTTTGTGGAAGGCTTGGATTAGTTCTTCTAGCGGCTTGTAAAGTGTAGGTTCACCTGTTAGGCTTATGGCTGCATGCCTAGGCGTTAAAGCGTCTTTGAGTTTTTGCTGGTTTGTTTTCAGGTTCCCGTTATACCCGCTTAATATTTCAGACTGCGCTTTAATGCTTCTTTCAACAATTTCTTCTGGAAGATCCCATTTCGGCAGTTTCATTTCGTTCCATGTTATTCCTAGGTCGCCGTTTTGGGCTCTCCAGCAGAATAGGCATTGCTGTGTGCAGTAGAAAAGGACAGGCGTCATCTGTATGCATTGATGGGTTCTGATTCCAAAAAATTTCTGTTTGTAGCATGGTCTGTCATGGATTAGTGTTTCATAAAGCCATCTGCATCTCTTAACCGCTGAATGCCGACCGACAAGGTGATACCTCTGTTTCTTCAACGCTTCCATGACGGGTTGCGGAACTAAAGTCTCCAAGGTCTCTCACTTTCCAAATTTGCTACGTACAGCCCTGTAAAGATAAGGACGAAGACTGTTTAATAAAAGAAATATTGTTTTTCGAGACAGCATTCAATTTTCTGAAACTCAGCGCAAGTTTTAGCAACCTGTCTCTTGATGTTTTCCCATTGCTCCTCAACGCACGCGTGCGTGGTCAGGTTTCTAACAGATTACTTCTTTGCGAGTAATAGTTAATACTAATGCTTAAGGCTTCGCATACAATACATTTGGTTTTTACATTCTTTCCCGAATAGAGGCGCTTTTGAAAGGTAAAGTTTATTACCACCTAAGTTGGAGATGTCCCCCGCAAAATCCCCTTTTTTTGCTCTATTTTGTTCTGAACATGATTTTTGCGCACGCAACACTTACCTCAGAAGAATGTGGTTGACTATGCCTTCAACGACTAAGCAAGCCACTTGATTAATGTTGCTGAGGGTGTCCTCACTTAATGCGCGCGCTAGCCGCCGTCGTTCAAGACGACGTGTTGGACAATGGTTCATTGTGATGTTGTTCGCTTTCTGAGCCTTTTAACGTAGTTTCTTCAAGCAATAACACCTGTAAAAAGTTTAAATTCTTTTAGAGTTAATTAGATTATCTATGACAGAAACGACCAATATTAAGGACACTATATTTCAAACACTTCATACCCCTAACAAGAGTATTTTAAAAAGAGTTCCAAATTTAAACCCAGAAGATTATTCTCTATTACTTTATTTGGTTATAGGATATGACTTGGGTAAAGGAAAGTATTTTGGATTGTCATTCCCTTTGGAAGATAGCACTCATATAGAGGAATTAAGAGCCTTAAGCAACGGTTATGTTGAATTTAGAGATGGTGTTGTTAGAATGGGAGTGATTAAGTTAGAAGATTTGGAGAAAATATTGAGAGCTCCTTATATTAAGCCTAGAAGTATACATATTTTGTGAAATCTGCCAGATAGACTCATTAGTCATTATCGTTATTGGAATGTGCGCCTGCATGCATGTTTTGGGGATTAAAGTCCTATTTGACTATTTCTGCGTTTGCGTTCTTAACGCCTATCGTCGTGATCTTTATTCTCACATGGTCTCGAGGCTTTGCGTTGGCAACGTATATCACAAAACCCTGGATTCTGGCTATACCTTCCCCTTGGCTGCTCGTTTCCGTTATATCCACTTCGTATTCCTTTCCCGTCTCAACTGGACAACGCTTAAAGCCTTTGCCATGACCATGTCTTCTCTCATGACTATAACTACTTCTTCTCGAATAACTCATAAGGCATCTTCCTCTTTCTACATTTGTGATGATAATGCTCACTTTAGCTTGTGTTCCGCATTTTATGCTAATTCTTTTTTAGGCTTTGGCGCGCGCTTATGTAATGCTCATTATTAATGATTTTGGCCTTTATCATTCGATTATGATGCCGCATCAAGTAGAGTTTCTTATTGATTTACGCGTTTGCGGGGTAGAGCTTAGTTTTCCTGCTCCATCACATTTTGGACATCGTTTTCTGAAAACCCCTGGCAAAGCCGTGCCTTTCGTAACGCACAAACTTCTGTCTCCTATATCCCACTCTTTCCAAACGTTCAACGTCTGCATTAGAAAGCATCATTTCAGTTTTCTCGCAACATAATCCGCAATGCGAACAGCGCATGAGCAGACCTTACTCTAACCTTCATTTATTACTTTTCTAGCGTGCATGGAGACAATAGTAACGTTGGAACCATAGGCTGTTGTAGTGTCCTGGGGCAGTAGTAGACTCTTTTATAGCCTCTAGCAACGCGGTGCAAGTAAGCTTTGTCGCGGGCGTGCACGGCTTGATGGAAAGAACTTCTAACGCATTAGCGCGCGCGTGCGCGTCTAGTATGTGCAAAAGGTTTTTACTCTGGCGAGTCCAAAAAGTATTCCATGAGGGCTATAGACGCAAAGATTCTCGACGAACTTGAGATGCTTTATGGGGACAAAGACTGTTTCTATCCACTTCGCGATTGGTTTGGAACCGCAGAAGTATACTGGGCTAATCTGGAACGTCTCTTCATGGTTGCAGATTATGCAAAGAAACACAATCCCTCCGTAGCTGAGAAGATAACTGCGTATAGTAGACGAATTGTTGACTTATTTCACCAAACTAAAGATTATGCTAGTGGGTGGGATTCCAATCGCAAAGAAAAACACAGACTTTCCACCGAGGATTATGTAGAGGCTACAGATGAAAGTTGGGATGCATTAGATAAGTGGGCAGTTACCCAAGAAAAACTGCGACGTGCAATCTTGGAATTTGTGAAACTTCTATACTCTGTTGTCTTCGAATCGTAATGCCGCGCGCGTTCTTGCCTTCTCTTCTGTTTCTTTCCCCCACGAGTTCTTCTCGTTTGGTGGCCATGCTGTTTGCTCACATCCGTTTTTTTACGGGATTCTGTTCTCTACTCGTCTTCTGTCACCTCACCTTTCAATTGTCAAGTGTCCTTTCCAAAATAAACCTGTTGTCCAAATTAGATTTTAACCAACCAACCAAAGAGCGGCGTAGCACCCTAGATTGAGAGCGTGCACCCACTGTTTCCCTATTTGGTATCACAGCGAATGCCTAGTTTCTATTTCCTATAGGTAGTGTTCGCCATAATGCACGCAGGTCTACGTGATTATCTTTCCGAATACTTTTGTTACAGATGAAAATAACTTGAGTTTTATTAATGATCCGGCACCCAAAACCATTTTTGTTTCTCCCTTCACGAACTTGCGTCTTTTAAAACTATTATACAAAATGTTTGCCCACTCAGAATCATGTAGATATATACATGTATAAGCGCCTGACATACAATCTAGACTACATCTTTCACAGATGGCTCCTTTCCCTAAGATACATGGTTTTTTGATTCTTCCCATACTGTCAAATGATAAAAATGCAAAAGATGGACAATTTTTTGTCCATTCAGATGACCTAAATATTTCTAACTGCTTTTCAGTATTTACGATGAAATTGGGATACCTTTTTTTGATCTTTTTGATCTTGTCTATAACTCTATCTCTGAGACTACCGTAGGGTATCCACAAGCGGTCATTATAAGAAAACGGAGTACAGAATGATGTGCTCATGCCTTTTGCATAATCGTAGAACTCCTTAACCACCTCTTCAATTTCATTCATGTTTAATCTGTTCAATGTCATGTTAATCAAAATCGTGTCGCTTGGTGAATTGGTTACATTTTCTTTAACTCTTTGATAGACGTTAAAACCAACAATCTTTGCTCCTCTAATTTTGTTATGGATTTTTTCTGTTCCGTCAACAGAAACGCTGAAACCTACATTTTTCAGAAATTCCGGAAATGGTATAGTTCCATTGGTTATTATTGAACAATCCGTTTCTTTTGCTAGCTCTTTTACCACATCTAAACGTAAAAGAGGTTCACCACCACATAGAGCAACACCGAGAATCCCCATTGTTCTTGTTTCTCGTGCTATTTTTGTCCATTCTTTTGCGCTAAGTTCAAATTTACATCTATTTTTCCACCAATAACAGTGTATACATTTAAGATTGCATCCGTTTGTAATGTCAAATGAACCGAAAATGGGAGTTTTCATATTGTTTTTCTTCAGATTTCTATACCATTTATATAAATCGTAAATTTGTGTCAAGCTCAATCTTCGATCCCTCCTGTTTTCGGTTATCTGCGTGACCGTAGCGCGCGCAAGACTATATAGTTGAAACATGAAGTTATTATTTTCCTAGCGCGCGCGCTTGTTCGGGAGATTGTAACCTAGTGATCTGTTGCGTGCGTTCTCCGCTTTGTTGAGCTAAGGCTTAATAATGGGTATTTAAACTTCGTTTATAAGAAGTGATTTTTCGTGTCGAAAGCTAAAGCCATAATAAGGATCGAAAATGTTGTTGCCGCTGTAACGCTGAATCAGAAAGTTGACTTAAACGCTGTGGTAAAAAGTTTTCCAGGCGTGGAGTATCGTCCAGAACAGTTTCCAGGTTTAGTGTTTAGACTGAAAAAACCGAAGACAGCCACGTTGATTTTTAATTCTGGAAAAATGGTGTGTACAGGTGCAAAATCGGAGAAGGAAGCTCGCAGAGCAGTTATGAAGGTG
>JAOUPS010000143.1 GCA_029879735.1 Candidatus Bathyarchaeota archaeon
CTTGCGGAAAGTTTCCTCATGCATTCGAGGCGAACATGTCGCAATTACAATTCTGTCAAGTCCATACTCTTGAATGTCTTCTTGAATCATGCGCTGACCAGGTTCAGAACAAACATAAGCGTAATGTTTGGCTATCCCAACATCCGGCAAATTTTTAGCGTATTCCACAACTCGTTCTACATCAACTACGCCTGCGATGTTTAAGCCGCAATGACAGACATAAACGCCTATCTTAGTCATCAACGCAGCCATCCGTAACCTCGTTTGAAATAGTTTACGGGCTAAAGCTCTTTATTATCCTTTATGTTAAGTACATAAAATTGTAATGTCGAACAGCAGATGAAAAATTTAAACACCAGAGAAATAATTCCGGTTGAAAGCTTTACAAATCTATGTTTATTTATCTAGTACACTGAAACTTTAGCTACACCGTTTATTCTTAGAAACATTGGAATTAATTCGCCGGGGATCTTCTTCTCTGCAATTAATGTAAGTTTTGGCTCTGGTGAGAGCTCTGGATCGTCTACTATTGCTTGTCTTATACTTAGACCATTTTTAGCAAGCACCATTGCAGCATTTGCTAATATGCCGGGCATTCTAGCGTCAACAGGTGTTATTTCGACCACCCCCAAGTTCAGATGCTTGGCGATCTCTTTTAATGAATGGCCAGCAGACCTTATTTCCTCAAATATTAGCCGAAGTTCACGGTTAGTCTCGATTGTATTCAATGTCTCCTTAACTGTCCGTCTGTCTACCCCAGCAACTCTAGCTACACGCACTGGTGGAATTTCGATTTCGTTAAGATAGATTTTCGTGTTCCTTACGCTTAGCCCATTTTCTACAAGTACACGGGCTACTTTAAGCCGCTCCGGATATCCTTCTAGACATTTTTCAATGTTACTCCACATGTTACGGATTCCTTTATGTACATTTTTGCGCAATAAAGTATAAATATGTTCTTGTGACTGTATTGTCCATTAATGGACTCAAACGTACGAAAACGTACCCAGGAGGAACAAAAACGCCATCCAGAAAAATAATATTAGACGAGGAAGAAATACCCAAACAATGGTACTGCATCCTGTCAGATCTTCCGAAACCAATCCCTCCTATGATAAATCCAGAGACAAGGGAGCCTGTACCCCCTCAGGCTCTAGAGACTGTATTTGCCAAGGAACTCGTAAAGCAGGAGACTAGTAAAGAACGTTGGATAAATATACCCGAAGAAGTGCGTGAAGTTTACCGATTGTGGAGGCCAACACCCCTTTACCGAGCAGTCAACCTTGAGAAGGCACTAAAGACACCCGCCAAAATTTACTACAAATACGAAGGAGTAAGCCCTCCAGGGAGCCATAAACCAAATACCGCTGTTGCCCAAGCTTACTACAACATGAAGGAAGGAACGCAGAGGCTCACAACAGAAACCGGGGCAGGTCAATGGGGTTCATCACTAGCCTTTGGTTGCATGTTATTTGGAATGAAATCAACTATTTACATGGTTAAAGTAAGCTACTACCAAAAGCCCTACAGAAGAGTCATGATGGAAACTTGGGGAGCTGAAGTTTTTCCAAGCCCAAGCAAGAGAACAAAAGTTGGAAAGAAGATTCTGGAGGAGGATCCTGACTGTTCAGGGAGTTTAGGAATATCCATAAGTGAAGCCGTAGAGGACGCAGTTACGCATGAAGAAGCGAAATACACTCTTGGAAGCGTTGTTAACCACGTTCTTCTTCACCAGTCCGTAGTTGGTCAAGAAGCTCAGAAACAGATGGAACTTGTGGACGATTATCCAGATTCGATTGTGGGGTGTGTAGGCGGAGGAAGCAGCTTTTCAGGATTATGCTGGCCCTTCTATTACGACAAAGTCTCCGGGAAAGCCCCTAAAGACACGGACTTCCTAGCGGTGGAATCCACAGCGGCTCCCTCAGTGACAAAAGGATACTACACATACGACCATGGAGACAGCGCCCGAATGATTCCCTTGGTTAAAATGCATACGCTTGGCCACATGTTTATACCCCCACCCATCCACGCTGGAGGCCTACGCTACCACGGAATGGCCCCAACCCTCTGTTTATTGAACGTGGAAGGAATCGTAAAAAGTAAGGCTTACAATCAAATTGAAGCCTTCGAGTCGGCAACTCTATTCACCCGAACAGAGGGTATACTGCCAGCCCCTGAGCCAGCCCATGCCATCAAGGCCGTCATTGACGAAGCTCTAAAGTGTAAGGAAACTGGTGAGGAGAAAACTATTCTGTTCTTGCTTTGTGGACACGGTCACTTTGACATGCAAGCTTATGACGACTACAACAGCGGCAAGCTATTACCATATGAGTATCCTAAAGAAAAAGTAGATGAATCCATGAGAAAGTTAAAGAAACTTTATCCGTGGCTGGAATGGTGAACTCAAGGAACGTGGGTGACATATGGCTTTGAGGCTTGACTTTCCGTACTATTTTTCTAACGACAATCTGGAAACACTTGGCACAGTCATCTGTGGGCACGACTTACTTGACCTAACAGTCTGTGGGCGATTCCTTGCCGGCAAACTTGTGGATTATAAACCAGAACAAATTGAAGTTATGGCCTTCAGCCATTAGAAGGGGGAAAGAACAGTGACATCCACCGTTTTAACTCAGGGATCCGATCTGAAAATACTTTTGTTGCCGATTGACGAGCTGAAACCCCATGAAAAAGGCTCTCCTCTTTATCTGGAGCTACTTAGAAAAGAAATCCTTAGAGACGGCGTACTGAAGTACCCAATAATAGCAGATGAAAAAACGAATGTCATCTTGGATGGAATGCACCGTTGGCTTGCATTAGTAAGTCTTGGCTACAGGCTGATACCAGTTATCCTTGTAGATGTTTTCCAGAGTTTGAGAATTCGAGTTGGAAAAAGGAGAATTCAACGGTATATAAGTCATCCAGAGGAAGAGATACCCATTGAAAAAGTCATCTCGGCAGGGCTCAACGGACGCCTAATGAGGCCACGTTCAACCAGGCATTTCTTCCCATTCTCAAAATTTCAGCAAATCAACTATCCACTACACTTATTGAGAAAGCGTGCCTCAAAAGATGTTTCAAAATATCTTGCCGAAATGACCAATGAAGAGTGCAACTTGGCCATTAAAGAGTGGATGGAGGAAATATCAGAGGAACTGGAGTTTCTAACAAAAAGAAAGGTAGACGCAGAAAAAGAATTGCAGGAATTTCTAAATAGAGTTAA
>JAOUPS010000044.1 GCA_029879735.1 Candidatus Bathyarchaeota archaeon
CATCAACCATAAGTTTTAATCTGATCGGACCTGAGTTAACAGGAGCTTTCTGCAGAATAATCATCCCAAACATAATTGTTCAAGGTTTTTGGAACGACAAGTGTGCGGTGCTCTTAAACGGTGAGCCGTGGCCTTTCAGAAACTGGACGGACAACACAAACACTTACATATACTTCATACACCAACACCCAACGCACGAAGTAATAATAATCCCCGAATTTCCACGTGCTCTAATATTGCTACTATTCATGATAACAACGTTACTAGCAGTCACGGTCTACAGAATAATTGACAGGCTAAACTTCCCTTCCTTTTCTGTTGTCTGAAGCTTTATGGCGTTAACTTCGTTGCTGCTTAAGGGCTTAAAAAAGGGGAAGTCGCGGGAAACATTGCCACCTCAGAAACCTAAAACTTTACGGTTTCGCCAGCTCTAAACGCGGAGTATTACGTTAGCGACGTATTTTTTCATAGTTTCAGCAAACCCGCCGATGACTTCTGGCGAGTATGACTTAAGACTGTTAAAGGTCTTGTCTAGTGTATCGCCTGAAACAAACTGTTGGAAAGCAAAAGTCTTTGCACTTTTAACTAGTTCTCCGATTTTTGGAATATCTTCCTCATCAACGAAGCCAGGAACAACCGTTGTTCTAAACTCGTATTCAACTTTCCCGTTCTTTAAAATTTCAATCATACACAGAAGATCGGCTGTGTCATTTGCTCCCAAACGCCCGTACTTTTCCAAAGAAGTTTTCACGTCCAATGCGACATAATCCACATAAGGCAGACATTCTTCTAGGACTTGCGGGAAAAACCCGTTTGTGTCTAGTTTAACCGCGAAGTCTCTTTCCTTGAGTTTCTTCAAGAATCTTGAAAGCTCCCTATGCATTGTTGGCTCTCCACCTGTTACGACTACGGCGTCCACGTATTTTTTGCGTTTTTCGAGGATTTGGATGACCTTTTTTTCGTTGAGGAATGGTGGTTTAGGATCCAGCACTATTCTCCAGTTGTGGCAGAAGGGACAGCGTAGATTGCAGCCGGGTGTAAAAAGCGCCGTTGCTATTCTTTCTGGAAAGTCTATTAGGCTTGTCTTTTGGACGCCGCTGAACTTCATATAGGCTTCACTTATGCGTGTACTTTTGTCACAACAACGGATTTGTCAAAGTTTCTGCGTATGGCGAACTCCGCTTGTTTGCCGTCATTCCACTGGTCAACTGGTCTGAGATAGCCGACAACCCTTGAGTAGACCTCGCATCTTGCTCCGCACGTTGGACACTGCTTGTGTTCCCCGCTCACGTAGCCGTGGGTTGGGCACACGCTGAATGTAGGCGTTAAAGTGAAGTATGGCAGATGGGAGTTCCAAGCCACTTTTCTGACGAGTTCGGCTGCTGCCTTCCATGAATAGACTCTTTCGCCGAGGTATGTGTGGAAGACGGTTCCGCCGGTGTAGAGTGTTTGCAGCCTGTCTTGGTGCTCTAAGGCCTCAAACAAGTCTCCTTCGTAGTTCACTGGCAGTTGAGAAGAGTTAGTATAAAATGGTTCAACGCTTTTTGAAAGGTGTTTCTCGTTAGCCACAACTATGTCTGGATACTTCCTCTTGTCTATGCGTGCCAGCCTGTAGGATGTCCCCTCAGCCGGTGTCGCTTCAAGATTGTATATGCTTCCAGTTTCCTCTTGGAAGTCTGCCAGCTTCTCGCGCATGAAGTTTAACACCTTTATTGCGAATTCTAATCCTTCAGGAGCCGCTACGCCACATCCGAAGAGGTTTAGTATCGCCTCGTTCATGCCGACTAAGCCTATTGTTGAGAAGTGGTTCTTCCAGTACTTCCCAAACCCTTCCTTTACAAGGCGTAGGTAACATCTTGAGTACGGGTATAATCCGTTCTCTGTGAACTGTTCGAGTGCTTTCCTCTTTATTTCTAGGCTGTCCTTTGCAGTTTCCATCATTCCCTCTAGGCGTTCAAAGAATTCATCTTCGTCTTTCGTTAAATAGCCTATTCTCGGAAGGTTCATCGTTACGACGCCTATGCTGCCCGTCAACGGGTTTGCTCCGAAGAAGCCCCCGCCACGCTTGCGTAATTCTCTGTTGTCTATTCTTAGGCGACAGCACATGCTTCTAACATCTTCGGGTTTCATGCCGCTGTTTATGAAGTTAGAGAAGTACGGCACACCATATTTGGCTGTGACTTCGAAGAGTCTCTGGGACACCGCGTTTTCCCAGTTGAAATCTTTCGTTATGTTGTAGGTGGGTATCGGAAATGTGAAAACCCTGCCTTTTGCATCTCCCTCACACATGACTCTTGCGAATGCAAGGTTGAACATGTCTAATTCCTCTTGCATGTCGCCGTAAGTTTCGCTTATCACTTTTCCGCCGATAATCACAGGCTCATCCTTCATAAAGTCGGGAACTGTAAGATCTAACGTTACATTTGTGAAGGGTGTTTGGAATCCCACACGAGTTGGCACGTTCATGTTAAAAAAGAATTCTTGAAGCGCCTGCTCAGCTTCCTTTTGGTTTAATCCATCAGAACGTATAAATGGCGCCAGATAAGTGTCAAAGCTGCTGAAGGCTTGGGCTCCCGCTGCTTCTCCCTGAAGTGTATAGAAGAAATTCACTACATGTCCGAGGGCTGTTCTGAAGTGCTTTGTAGGGGTGCTCTCTATTTTTCCCGGTACGCCGCCGAATCCTGAAAGCAGCAAGTCTCTTACGTCCCATCCCACGCAGTAGGGACCGAGTACTCCGAGGTCATGTATGTGTACGTCTCCGGAGAAGTGGGCGTCTGCAATTTTTGGCGGGTAGATTCTTGAAATCCAGTATTTTGCTATGACCGTGGATGATAGGTAGTTGTTTAGGCCTTGCAGTGAATAGCTCATGTTTGAGTTTTCGCGGACACGCCAGTCTTGAATCTCCAAGTATTGGTCTACAAGGTCTGCTGAGCTTAAGAGTGCGGCCAACTCACGCATGTCTTGGTGCTGCTTTCTGTAGAGAATGTAAGCTTTAGCCGTTCTCGCATGTCCGTTTTCTATGAGTGCCTTTTCAACCAAGTCCTGAATTTCCTCAACTGTGGGAACACCTTCTTCTCCAAAACGTTCCTGAAGCATGGCCACAACTTGGTCGCTTAGTTTCTTGGCTAACTCGCGGTCCTTTCCAGCTACGGCTTTTGCTGCCTTCCAGATGGCGTTTGTTATGCGTTCCTGATCAAAGGGTTCTAATCTTCCGTCACGTTTTCTAACAAACTTCACTTTCTCACCTCTTTAAGCACACGCTGAAAATCTCTAGGTTCCTCAAACTGCTTATAGACAGAGGCAAACCTGATGTAAGCTACATGATCAAGATTCTTTAAATACTTCATAACGAGGTCCCCAATCTCTTTGGAAGAGGCTTCGTCCTTACCCTTCATCATCAAATCCTGTCTCACACGTTCGGCTAAAATGCGAATCTGATCCATCGTTACGGGTCTTTTCTCACAGGCTTTCTGGAGACCTCTCATAATCTTGTTTAAGTCAAAAAGCTCGATTCTTCCATCCTTCTTCCGAATCATGAGTTCTACTGTTTCGATGTACTCGTAGGTTGTGAAGCGTCTTCCACAGTTTAGGCACTCTTTGCGGCGTCTAATGGTGTTGTTTTGGGAATCCCTTGTCTCGAGGGTTCTGATGCTCTCTGACCCACAATATGGACACTTCATTCTGCCATTTTTCCTCATAACTTTCTGGAATGGTTTGCCGCTCATGCATCTAGCGTTTGCAAAGCAAAACGGACACTATACGTAGTGTTTTACTATATAAAATCTTTCTACATCGATATGGAAATAATCAGTTTAACATGTAAGAGAAACAATGTACGGCATAGACATAATCACAGAAAACTAAAAACCAATATGATTGACGCATTTTCGAAAAGATTCCATCTTTAAGCGCTTCTTTATGTTTAAAATTTAGTAGTAGTTATCACGCATGTTCAATGGATTTAAATATATTTAATGAATCTGATACTGTTAACTCTGTTGTGATGATTTGCTCTCAAGATACTGGATAATGATTGTAATTTCATAATGTTTATGTTCTTTAACGTAGAGTTAGCCTTCTGGGAGCTTCTATGTCGGTTGAAATCCGTAATATAATGGTCGATAAGGTAATAACGACTAAGAAGGAGGCGACTGTGGAAGACGCTGTTAAGCTGATGAACAAGTATGAGATAGGATGTTTGGTCGTAGTAGAAAATGGAAAGCCTGTAGGAATAATTACAGAAAGAGATCTTTTGAAGAGAGTCTTACGTAAATCAAAAGAACTCAGAAACATGGGAGTTACGGAAATAATGTCAAAGCCACTCGTATCTATAGCACCTAGTGTGGAAATTGAGGAAGCAGCTAAACTCATGTTTCAGAAGAAGATTAAGAAGCTTCCAATAGTCAAAAAAGGGAAGCTTCTTGGTTTGGTGACGCTAACAGACATTCTACGTATTCAGCCGCAACTTATCAGGATGTATAAGATATTTAGTAGCGATCTTGCTCCTAGGCGAATGAAAAAGGTTTTTGACTATTACTTGTTGGTTCACACCAAATTTGAGACTGTAGACATAAACCATCTTAAAAGATTGAATGCAACCTTAAAGGTTCAATAACCATGTTTTTTCAGGATTTGGGGTTATCATTACTACTTATAATTGGCTTTAGCAACATCGAACAAGACAAAAATCATACAAGAAAATAGAATTACAAGAGTAAGCGAAGGAAAAACATCATAATATTGAAGATTTGTTGCAAGTATAAATCTACTAATTACAGGTCCAAGTGTTTGTCCAACATCCATTATCATGTCAAGAAATCCTATGGATGCGCCAACCAATTCTTTGGGCCATTAGCGTGCGATAACAAGTTAGGTATCGTTACCCACACGTCTAGTCACTTCCAAAATCTAATAAGCGTCAATCTATTTTTCACATCTGGGGGCAGTTCTTATGGAACAAGAAACAAAAATCACTAAAATGTCTAATGTGCTCCCGATCAGTTTTGCGGCGTTCTTTAATGACATTGGGTCAGACATGCTCTTCGCCTTTTACCCCATCTTCTTCGTCCAAGTTCTACACATATCTGAGATGAAGATTCTCGGCCTTGTGGATTCTCTGGCCCTTCTTTTCGGTTTCATTGTCATGCCTTTCATCGGCAGGCTCGCTGACGTCAGGGGGCGGAAACACCTGATCTGGGGAGGTTACTCCTTACTTCTCATCTCAAGGCTCTCCCAAGGTCTAGCTCGTGTCTGGGAGCACCTAGTCCCACCAAAGGTGCTCTACCAAATAGGCCGAGGCGTAAGGAATCCGCCTCGAGAGGCTCTCCTCTCAGACTCAGTCCCCCCAAGCCATCGAGGCAGGGCTTTTGGGCTCCTCGGGTCTATGGATACCTTCGGGGCAGTTGTTGGCCCCATCTTCGGCATAATCTTATTTCAGATGTTCTTGAACGCAGGCGTGCATGTTGACGAGGCTTACAGGTGGATCTTTTTCTGTGCTGCTGCACCGACATCCGTGAGTATATTGCTAATCTTTTTTGGCACAAGGGAAGTTAGAACCGACTTCGCGGTGGTGAGGGAGACCAAAAGAAGCTGGGGTCTCTCCATCCTGCTGAGGAATAGGACTCTACTTCTATTTACGCTGGTCACCATGTTATTCACTTTCTGGAATGTTTCAGAGAATTTCATGCTTGTCAGCGGGGCCAAAATCCTCGGCATTCCGAAGGAGCAGTTTTGGATCTCCGTTCTCCTTTACTGGCTGATAAACGTCAGCTTCGCTCCAACCGCCTATCTCTCAGGCAGATACTCGGATAGGGCCGGTCGCAAAATCCCGATCACAGTGGGAATGATCATCTTAGGGATAATGACCATGGGCTTCGCCTACGCCTTCAACTTCATCTCCGTCGGCGTCCTTTTCCTCATGCACGGCATATATCAAGGTCTCTACAAGCCCAATGTCCAAGCATGGGTAGCAGATCTAGCGCCAGTGGAACAGAGAGCGGAGGTGATCGGAACATATAAGATGCTCGTCGGTCTTAGCGACATCCCTGGTCCCTTCGTCTTCGGCCTTATCTGGGATCGCTTCGGCTTCAAGACTTCCTTCCTCGTCGGGGGCATGTTTTGCCTCTTCTGCGCCGCTGTCCTAACACTATCACTTCGCACTAAGGACTGAAGTAGTTTGGTGAGAAATATTTTTTTCATAGAAGCTTTCGGCTTGATATTTCTGTTAGCTGATACAGAAAAGAACGTTGCTCATTCTCGTATTTCCTTTTCTCATGATGTTAGGTTCTGCCCATCTACTAATTGTTGAATCATAAAGTTTATTAAATATTGCGATAAACGAAATAGCGTGAAAATAGCGTGAGTGGTGCTAGATAATGGGAGGCCCTTCGGAGCGCGAGTATAGAGAAAAGCTGAAAAAGATAAGAGAAAAATTGAATAAACGAGCAAAAGATGTCCGAAAAGACTTCGCAAAAATTAAAAAAATGAAAGTGGAGACTCTGAATAAAACCGAAGAAGCAAGACGTTCTACAGAACGTGACATGGACAAGATAGAAAGAAACATAACAAAATCGAAAGATTTGGCGCCAGAATCAAAGAAAAGACTTCGCTCAGAAATTGTCATTTTGAGGAATGAAATAAAAGAAAACTATAGCGAACTAAGAACGCAAATCTCTGAGACTTTGATACCAGCATAGGCAGAACATCTAGATTATCAGAAAACCCTCGTTCATGCAATTAAGCTGCAAACCTTCAGCCAGTACAATTAATGCCTTGTGGACACTGCATCTGCTAAAGACATCCATATTTGTAACCAGAACACCCACTGACAACACTTAAGTCCATATCAAAAGCAGCAATAATCAATTAAGTTTCCAAAGTATCATTTTTAGGTTTGATCTAAACGTTTATTATCACTTTTTAAGCCTTGTATTAAAGACAAAACATGGCTGTCCAAATTCGAGTTTTCACAAATAAAGACCTGTCAAGCGTTGTTCGATTACTCAATGAAACGCGCGGAGGATCATACGAGTTTGTCCTGTTCGATAAGGAGAAACTTCGCTCTGAAATTCGGGAATGGAACCTTAAAATTCTAGTGGCTGAGGAGGATGGTGAAGTTTTAGGCTCTGTTGCCTATAACAACGGGCATTGGGGTGAGGAGATCGAGTGGCTTGCTGTTTCTGAGATTCCAAATCGAAAGTTTATAGAGAACCTCTTGGTTAGGGAAATCGAGGATTACGTTAAAGGCGAAACGGTTTTCACAGTTGTCGACGCCGGAAGCCCAAAGATCGATGAGTGGGCTGAATGGGGCTATAAGCCTGAGGGCGGACTATACCACATGGTTGCTGGACTCGACGGATTAAAACCCCTACCAAAAGTTCCAGAGGATGTAACCATTCGCTGTTTGAAACCAAAGGAAGAGAAAGAATTTGTCGAAGCTGTGAATGCCGGATTCGGCTGGGAAAGACTCAAACTGGGCGTCATTCAAGAATGGAATTCTGAGTGCCCTTCTCTCAACGAAGAATGGATTCATGCCGCTGAACTTGACAACAAAATTGTTTCAGTTGTTGTTTCAAGACTAGATGTGAAATACAACAGATTTTTCAGCGGGAAACGAGGCTACCTCGGTCCAGCAACCACGCTTCCCGAACATCGCGGCAAAAATCTTGCAACTACCCTTACGCGTCGAGCAATGAACTTTCTCTTCGAAAAAGGGATGGATTCTGCGGCGTTATACACTACAGAACAAAACATTCCTTCCGTGACTCTTTTACGAAAACTCGGTTTTAGAACCAGTCATCACTGGAAATTCATGCGCAAAAACATACCCCCGCAGAACTAGCCAAAATTGTCAAGTAGAAAACTCGAAAGACTACCGAATCTGAGAAGACAAGGATGGAGAAAAAGTTTTGAGGATGAGGTGGAAAAGACGTTTAAGGCTTTCCTTTGTGGGTTATTTCCTTTCCCACCTCTAGTTCCTTTACTCTTGTTTCGATGAACTCTGCGACTTTCTGTTGGCTGTATTTCTTCTCTTCGTGCTGCTTTCGTAACTCTTCCTCGATTGTTTTTAGGACATTTTCCATGTCAAAAGGCTTTAGTATGTAAGCGTCTGCGCCTCTGTTTACGGATTCTACTGCGTTTTGCAGCGTTGGATAGCCTGTAATTATTATTTTTCGCATCTTCGGCGTTGTGTCTTTCATTTTTGTTAGAAGTTCTATTCCCTCCATGTCTGGAAGTCGAATGTCGATTAGGGCTAGGTTGTAGACTTTCCTTCTGGTTCTTTCTATTGCTTTTTTGGCTGTACTTACGGATTCAACACTGTATCCTTCGTCCTCAAGTATTGCTGTTAGAACCTTTCTTACGCTTCGGTCGTCGTCAACAACCAAGATTCTGGCGGTTTCACCCATATTTTCTCACCTCCTTCAGTTTTTGGTTTAGTTGGAATGGTTATGGTGACGGTTGTGCCCTTCCCACGGGCACTTTTAACGGAAATAGAGCCTTCATGTGTCTCTATGGTGCGTTTGCATATTGCCAAGCCGAACCCCATTCCCTTCGCTTTCGTTGTGAAAAGTGGAGTCCAAAGCTTCTCCATGGTTTTCTTTGACATGCCTACTCCGGTGTCTGAGAAGACAAATTCCAAGTTGCCGTTTAGTCTCTCAGTTTTTATTGTCAATGTTCCCCCTCTGGGCATTGCGTCAACACTGTTCTTGATTATGTTGACGAAGGCTCTCTTCATCTTTCCAACGTCAACCTTTATTTTCGGCATGTCCTCCGTTAAGTCTATTACTTGAACATTTTTTGGAATCTTGACAAGAGACAATGATTCTTTTACTATTGATCTTGGTTTGCTCACCGTTAGATCCAGCTTTATCTCTCTCGAATAATCCAAAAGGTCGTTTATGATCTTGTTCGAGTATACTATGTTGTTTTCTACAAGTTCAAGCATTTCCTTTGTTTTCCTGTCTATTTTTGAACCTAACCGCTTTTTCACGTAATATGCGGCCCCAGCAATACCTGTTAAGGGATTACGAAGGTCATGACCCACCATGCCTGCCAATTCGCCTATAACTGCCAGTCTTTGAGCCTTAAACAGTTGCTCTTGAGATCTCTCCAGCTCGCGGGTTCTCTCCTCCACTTTTTGCTCAAGCTGCCCTGCATAGGCTTCAAGCTGTTTCCTCGCTCCCCTCAAGCTTTCAATGAGTCGAACATTTTCAATAACTATGGCGGCTTGATGCAAGAAAAGCTCCAATGGAGCAAGAGATTTTCTGGTTGGCTTTCTACCATCCACTGGGTCATCCATACTTAGGATGCCCACTATTCTTCCCTCGGGTGTGCGAAGCGGAGCGTAAAGCATGTCTTGAGGATGCCAATCAACCATTTCTTCTGGAGGAAGCCTGCTTGGAACCCCTGTATATGTGGTTGCCTCCTCTGAGGGGACTTCAGGTGGAACACCGTGGACGTATTCTCGAATCCATGGATCCATCCAAGGCAGGTAATAAAACTCACCTATCTTGAATCGTTCAAATTTTGGACCTAGTCGTTCTCTCCAGACATGACCCGGTGCCTTTCTTTCAATTAAAAGTTTGATTTCTTCGTTTGTGAGACCTGCTGTGACAAGGTCGTTTCCCTCCAAGTTTTCGTCTCTGAGGGAAATTACAGCCCTTCTCCATCCAAACTTTCTGATGGTCTTTACGATTACGTTTAGCCTTTCCTGCATATCCTTGACATGCATAATCTCCGTGGTGCTTTTCATTAAATGCTTCATCTTATTAGAGAGTTTTTTCAGCTGTTTTTGCTTCTTTAGGTTGCTCATGGCGATGGCGGCGTGTGAAGCGAGAGTTTCGAGCAGTTCCCTGTCCTTTTCATCGAAGGCTGCCAGTCTTTCACTTTCAACATTTAGAACGCCTAAGACCTCATTCCCTACCTTAACAGGCACAGCAAGCTCTGAGAGCATGTCTGGCTTGCCTAAGACGTATGCCTTTTCCTTCCTGATATCTGGGACAAGAACTGGTTTGCATGTTCTAGCTGCCTTAACAGTTACCCCTTTTTCTCCATCCAATGGCATATTTAAAGATAATTGATTTGAGTATCCACGTTGGGACACTAGCTGAAGCATGTTTCTCTCTCTGATAAGAATGGAGGCATATTCAAATCCTAACGTTTTCTCCATAGCCTTCAACGTAAGCGCATAAATCTCTTCCATGCTCTCTGCCCTGTTTAAGCTCCGGCCATAAACGTTGAGTGTAGAAAGCTTATCCTGTCTTTTTAGGTCGCTTATGGCGATGGCGGCGTGTGAAGCGAGAGTTTCGAGCAGTTCCCTGTCCTTTTCATCGAAGGCTGCCAGTCTTTCACTTTCAACATTTAGAACGCCTAAAACCTTATTCCTTATTTTGACGGGCACAGCAAGTTCTGAGAGCATGTTTTCTACGCCGGTTTCGACGTAGGTTCTCTCCTTTCTAACGTCTGGAACGAAAACAGGTTTGCTCAATCTTGCCGCCTTAACAACCACACCTCTTGGTCCATCTAAAGGCAGGTTAAGGACGAGCACTTTTGAAAGTCCACGATGGGCTACTAGACGTAGCATTTTTCCTTCAACCAGAAAAACGTCGGCGAACTCGAATCCCAAAGTTTTCACCATGGCGTCTAACGTCAATGTGAGAACCTTTTCTATGTCATCTGCCATGTTCAAGCTCTGACCATGCTTGTTTAATGCAGAAAGCCTTTCCTCAAAATATTTCCTTTCCTTTTCCATTTCCTTTCTTTTTGTGATGTCTCTCTGGATTACTTCTATGCCGATGACTCTGCCTTTCTTTTTGTACGTGCTCACGCCGACTTCGGTTAGGAGGTCTTCTCCCTTTTTGTTTATCTCTCTCAGTTCGAATACAAGGGGGAGTTCTTCTTCTGGATACGTTGTTCTGTATTTTTCTATAATCATGGCACGATCTTCAGGGTGGACAAAATCCAAGAACTTTTTGTCTTTCAGTTCTTCATCAGTGTATCCAGTCCGTTTCTTGAATGCTTTGTTGTACTCTAGGAGGTGACCTTCTCTTCCGACAAAAACGCTTAAGGAATCTGGTATATTTTCATACAAGTTTCTAAACCTTTCCTCAGATTCCCTAAGCTTCTCCTCCATCCTTTTGCGTTCGGTGATGTCTCTGAATATCCCTTGAATCAGTTTTTTGCCTTCAAGTTCAAAGACATTGGCTTTGATTGCCACGTCTTTGATTTCTCCTTTTTTTGTGATAACCTGTGTTTCCAGCACCTGTCCTTCTTTTTCTTTGAGATGCTGTTTGAAAGTACTGCTAAATTCTCCTTCGATTTTTTCTGGAGGGTGGAGAATCCGCTGCTGGTTACCAACCAGTTCTGATTTTGCTCTGCCGACTAGTTCTGATGCTGCACGATTACAATCAATTATTATGCCTGTTTCGGCGTCGGCTACTAAGATAGCGTCCATTGCCTCCTCAAATTGCTTTCTGTATTTTTCTTCTGACTCTACTAGTGCCTCTTGTAGCTTCTTTCTTGCCCTTAAATCGCGGAATACAACTATGTCCGCTGGTTTTCCCTCGTACTGAATCTTTGTTGCATTTACTTCGTATGGTAATTTTTCACCGTCTTTTGTGACTACTTCAACCTCGTACGGCGCTACATGCATTCCCATCATTCGTTTCGCCAGATTCTTTAGGAGAATGGCCTTGCTTCTTGCGGTTACAATGTTTGTTTTCAAGAAATTTTTTCCAAGCAACTCCTCTTTCTCATAACCCGTAATTTCCTTTACCCTATCGGTAGTTTCTAAAAATTTGCCTCTGCTATCAACAATAACTACTGGATCAGCCATCAAGTTAAACAATGTCTGGAATTTCTCCTTCTCCGCCTTCAATTCCTCTTCCATTATCTTCTGTTCAGTGATGTCGATGGCCATCTCTAATCGAGCGTATTCGCCCCAAGGCCATTCGATGGCTTTATCAATACACCTGTACCACCGTTTGTTCTTTCGATTTTGGAATTCCCATGTGTGTGTGCTTCCTAGGTTTTCTCCGAAGATGTACTTGTTGGTGCAGAAGGGGCATGGATGGTTTAGGTTTTGGAAAACCTTGTAGCATTTCCTGCCTGAGATTTTCTCGCCGAAAAGTTCCTTAAGCTTCTTGTTGGCGAAGAGTATCTCGTACGTTTCTGGGTCTGAAACGTAAATTGGCTCATCTATTCCATCACAAAGAGCACGTAGTTCTTCTAACACGTATTTAAGTTGTTCTTCGTTGTCATAATCTTCTTTCTTCCCCATTTTATTATACCTCCTTTTCCACTGGCAAATGTTTCTTCGCGTTGCTTACATATTCCAAAAAGTCCCAGTTTTCCACCTCTTCGAATTCCAGTCCCAACTTTTCATAAAGACGCTTGGCAATAAGCTTCTCAAGATAAAAAGCTCCAGGCCCAAAAATTTTTTCCAGCGCTCTTGCAAATTCCGTCAAGTTTGTTGGAATGTTGTCTTTCCTTATCTTAAAGGAAGTCTCTAAGTGAAAGAATATGGCTTGTTTGGGCGAATCCCCTAAAGAAGAAAAGCCTTCCTCAACGGCTTCCAGAAGGATTTTTCTAACGTTATTTTGAGACAAATGAATACCCTCGAGGGTTTAATAGCGAAGTTTTGAATGAAAATCCGTGAAGCTTTGATAAATCATTTGTGAACTGTAAATATGTATTGCAAAACAGCTTTAGCTTCTTTTTCTTTCCTTTAAGAAGCTGCGCCTTGCAGCCGCAACATATTCGACAAACACGAGTTCTTTGCTCTCATCCAATTCAAGGGGACTCCCAATCCTTTCATGCAACTGTTTCATGATTAAAATCTCTAGAAATTGGGCCCCCATCCCAAAGATTTTCTCAAGTCCGTCCCCGAAATCTTCAATGTGCTGAGGGATTTCATTTCTCGCGATCTTAAATTTATCTTCCAGATGGAAGTAGATTGCTTGCTTAGCTGAGTCTCCGAGCGATGCCAAGGCTTCGTCTACTGTCTCAAGAAAAAGCTTGTCGAAGACTTTCCTTGTCAACTTTGACTCCTCTAGCCTCAATTCGGGAAGCATACTTACATTTTATAGATTCCTTATGGATTTTTAAATTTAATTGCTGTCGCGTTAATCTCGAGCTGAAATCCGAATCAGCGCGCACGTAGAAATTGATAAAAGCTTGATTACCCAATAATTTACTGAGGAAGAAGAATGCGGAGGTATCGCTGGGTCTAAACAACTTTCCAAACATTATGACCCAAAATTTGTCGAACGTAAATGGCAAAGGAAATGGCTGAAGAGCGAAAAATACCTTTTCAACAAAAAAGCCAAGAATAAACCTGTTTTCATAATTGACACTCCGCCGCCTTTCACTTCAGGCAGCCTTCACATTGGAAGGGCCTACGCATGCATCCTAAGCGACGTGACGGCAAGATACAAATGGATGCGCGGCTGCAACGTTTTATTGCCTCAGGGCTGGGACACGCAGGGACTGCCCACTGAACTTGCTGTGCAAAACAAGCTCGGAATTCCATCGGACAATGTTGACGAGTTTAGAAGTGCATGCAAAAAATGGACGGTACAGATGATAAAGCGAATGCGGGAAACAATGCTGCGTCTCGGCTGTATGCCGGACTGGTCTTTCGAATACAAAACAATGGATGGCGGCTACCATCGAAAGGTTCAGTTATCACTTCTGAATCTTTACAACATGGGAAGAATTCACCGTTCTAAACATCCAATTCATTGGTGTCCAAAATGCAAAACCGCCCTAGCGGATGCAGAACTAGGCTATAAAGAAGAGGAAACGAATCTGGCATACATAAAATTCGAAATGGAAAACGGATTTTTTGAAATAGCCACAACCCGCCCAGAACTTATCCACGCATGCGTTGCAGTGGCTTTCCATCCAAAAGACAAAAGATACCAACAACTAACTGGCAAAGAAGCCCACGTTGCAATCTACAACAGAAAAGTGCCAATAATAACCAGCGAATCAGTAGACCCTGAATACGGAACAGGCTTAGTTATGATTTGCACATTCGGAGACGAACAAGACGTAAAAACCGTTCTAAAACATAAGCTACTCACAATTGAGGCGCTTGACGATGAAGGAAAAATCATAAACAGCGGAAAATATGATGGATTAAACGTTAGAGAAGCAAGAAAAATTATCTTGGCTGACCTTATGAAAAGTGGTGCAATCTCAAAAACTGTCAAAGTAAACCACAACGTTTTAGTCCACATAGAACGCTCCATATGCCAAACACCAATAGAATTTCTGTCTAAATACCAATGGTTCGTCCGCATAACAGACCTAAAAGCAGGAATCATGAAGCTGGCACATCGAATAAAATGGTTCCCACCACATATGAAAAAACGGCTCATCGACTGGGTTGAAGGCTTAGAATGGGATTGGCTGTTCTCAAGACAGAGAACGTTCGGCACACCCATACCCTTCTGGTACTGTCAAAGATGCAATTGTGTAATTGCTCCCAAGAAAGAGGATTAGCCAATTGACCCAGCCAAAGAAAAGCTGCCTGTTGAAGAGTGTCCACGTTGCGGGAGCAAGTCCACAAAAGGCGCCGGAGAAGTTTGCGACTGTTGGGTTGACAGTTCCATAACGCCTCTAGTAATTGCTGGCTGGCCAAATACTCTGAAATATTATCCGCTTAACCTGCGGCAGCAAGGATCCGAAATAATACGCACTTGGGCCTTCTACTCAATTGTGCAAAGCTACCTACAAACTGGTCAATTACCATTTAAGGCAATACTTGTAAACGGTATGATACTTGGCTCGGATGGACGTGCCATGTCAAGCAGCCTGGGCAACGCGGTTGACCCATTAACGGTTGTGGAAAAGTACGGTGCTGACGCTTCAAGACAAGCGCTTCTATTGGCCTCTGTTGGCTTTGACTTTCCATTCGAATGGAAAGACGTCAAATACTGTTACGGTTTCATGCAGAAATTTTGGAACGCCTGCCGATTTGCTGAGAAACATTTTGCAGATTATAAGTTGCCGAGAAAGACGCCTAAACTGCGCATGGTTGACAGGGGGATTCTAAGTCTTCTGCAACAGCTGACAAAAGTTTTAACTGAAAGGATGGAAGCATTCCAGTATAACATTGCCTTGCAAGAACTTCAAAACTTTGTTTGGCATGAACTCTGCGACTACTACATTGAAATAGCTAAAACTAAGCTTTACACTCCCCGGAAAAGCTGGATGAGAAAGTCTGCCCAGTACACCTTGTACACGGCTCTTTGGATACTTACCACCATGTACAGTCCCTTTGCCCCTCATATAACAGAAGAAATTCGCCAGCATCTCTTCAACAAAACAATTTTGGAAGCGAACTGGCCAGTCATAGACGAGAATCTGATAGACAAGGAAGCTGAAAGGTCGTGGAAAATCCTAAAAGAAGCCATATCAACCATTCGAAAAGTGAAATCTCATCTAAGGCTTCCATTAAATGCGGAAATCCCAAACGCAATAATCCACTACGAAAATGAGAGCTCAAAGGAAATTTTGGAGAGGCTTAGAATAGACATTAAAGAAGTCGGAAAAGTTAAGCGTGTCATAATTCTGAAGAAAGCAAAGAGTAATCGCTGCACGTAGCGTTACTGTCATGAATGGTGGCGTGCGTGCGAAGCTAAGCCTTATATTCGCGAGCTTTGATGGTTCAGAGAAAGAGTGAAGCTCATGGGGCTGGTAGACGTTCTTAGACGCGAGTTCTCGTTCATCACGGGCAACTATCGGATTCTCGTAGTGAGCTGGATAATAATGGACATCGCCATGGAAATGCCCGCCCCAAACTTTCAGTATTACGTCGAAGCCCTAGGCGGAACGGGTGTGGCTCTAGGAGTCATAGGTCTTGCCAACTTCTTGGCAATGGCGGCTGTAGCCTTTCCCGGCGGTTACCTTGCAGACAGGTATGGAAGGCGTTGGCTCATTACGACCATGACGTTTGGAATGGCGCTGTCATTCCTGTTTTTTGCATTTGCCCCGACGTGGCATTTCATTTTGTTAGGGGCGATCGTGAGCAGCCTCTGTCTAATCTATCAACCGGCGCTGTTCGCAATGGTTCAAGATTCGCTGCCTCCAGAGCGCAGGGGCATGGGTTCTGCAATAATACAGCTAATCCACGGCACCTTCAACACTCCGGGTCCCGTAATCGCGGGTTTTCTTTTGCTGCAGTTTGGGCTGGTCCCGAGTATGAGAATCGTCTACCTGATTATGACCGGTCTGTTTCTCACCGCAGCAGTGTGGCGGCTTAGATTGAAGGAAAAGATGACGAATGGAGAACCGCTTCGCTTCAGCTATTTTATCTCTTCCTATCCTAAGGCTGTCAAAGAGAGCTTTAATGTTTGGAAGGTCGTGCCACGATCAGTGTTATGGCTGTTTGCGGTTAGGACTCTCGTGATGCTCGGCATGTCGCTTACAAATGTGATCAACGCGCTTTACGCAAAAGATGTGCTTGGAATACCGATGGAGCAGTGGTGGCTCACCTTTGTCCCGCTTTTGCTTACCATGGTTGTGGCTTCTATCCCAATCGGCAAGATGGTCGACAAGATTGGAAGAAAGATTCCCCTAGTTATCGGCTTATGCTTCCTGGGTGTAGGCACGGTAATTTTTGTCAATGGCACCCTCTTAACCCTTATGATTTCCATGTCTCTGTTCGGAATTGCCATGATGCTGACGATGTCTGCATCCATGGCGCTCTCAGCGGATCTTGTGCGTCCGGTGAACAGGGGCAAGGTAGTTGGATTCAATAACTTCGTGGGCTACATTGTGATGGGCCTGGGTATGTTGCTGGGTAACTATCTCTATGTAAGCTTCGTTCCTCAGTCTCCCTTCTACGTAACGCTTGGATTAACTGTTGCAGCGTTCCTTGTGGTTCTGTTTCTGATACATGAACCCGAGAAGCGAGTGGGCGCATTCACTTCGGCATAGATTAATTCTTTCTATTCTGTTTTTGTTTTTAATATTTGATGAGTTATCCAAGTATTATGCGTCGCGCGCGCGATTCTCTCTTCTTCTCTTCTCAAACTAATCTCCCTGCAGACTTCTCGTATCCGGATAGTCTCTCAATTGGTTTCTAACACACAAAACTTTAAAGTGAATTCCGCCAACTTCTTTTTGGTGGGAGGATGATAGGGGCAGTAATTTTCGTAATATCTTTCGTTTTATTTACCCTAGTCTCTCTTGCCGTTGGTCTCCCTCCTGGATCGTATGCACATGATTGGTTTAACATTCCAGCATCGGATTACTCCTCTCTAATAAATGGGATCGTAAACGGAGCGGTCTACAGTGTCATCATTTGGTTAGTGTTTAGTTTGGCGAAAAGGACTTCCCGCGCACGGGTAATGGAAATTAAAGTGAAAAATGACAGGTTCTACCTGTTAGATTCACCCGAAGAAACATGGATTTATGACTCTGTAGACGGTGCAATAGAGACATCCAAAACATTAGTTTACAAGAAAAAACTAAACCCTGAAGATGTGAACATATTCGAGGTGAACGCCAAAAAATGGTTATCTCGCCTAGAAAAAGCCTCAAAAGAGGTTTCTGAAATTCAATTGAGCGAGCCGCATGCACGCACGAAAGGAACACCTAACGCATTTCTTAAAAAGTGTCCAAAATGTGGTGCAGAAATCCCCATAGCCTCAGAAG